>NZ_JAOVFN010000008.1:0-153815 GCF_034650275.1 Acinetobacter sp. IRS14 | reverse complement strand
TTTAAAAGATAACCAGATGACTTCTGAGCCGCAGAACTACCTGAGCTACAGTGCGTTGGCAGATGAAATTTTTAGAGTAGGAATTAACTATAATTTTTATGCAGGCTATGGCGTTTATTTGGGCTATAACCAGATCAAATATAGCGACAACTCTTACAAGTTAGTGTCTGCCAATTTAAGTGGAAGCTTAAACAAAAACTGGGGCTTTTATGCCTCAGCGTATAAAGATTATGAAAACCAAAAAGACTATGGTATTTACTTTGCGCTGCGTTACACACCATCTAGCCGAGTCAATGCGATTACAAGTATTTCTAATGAAAGTGGTAAAACAACCTATAGACAAGAAATAAATGGATTTAGCGATCCACAAATCGGTGCATTTGGATGGGGAGGCTATGTTGAGCGCGATCAAGATGCGAATCAAAACAATGCATCGGTCTATGCCTCTTACCGTGCTCGGGCGGCTTATCTGACAGGTCGATACAATCGAATTGGGGATAACGACCAAGTTGCACTTTCAGCGACAGGATCATTGGTTGCGGCAGCAGGGCGAGTCTTTGCGGCCAATGAAATTGGAGATGGTTACGCTGTTGTAACCAATGCTGGTCCACAAAGCCAAATTTTAAATGGCGGGGTAAATTTAGGAGCAACTGATGGAACCGGTCGATTCTTAATTGCAAATTTAAGACCTTATCAGCTTCATCATATCTATCTAGATCCATCATATTTACCTTTAGAGTGGGATGTTAAATCCACTAACCAAACAGCATTTGTAGGTTATCGCCAAGGAGCTTTGCTTGACTTCGGCGCTCATCAGGTCATTTCTGGATTAGTGAAACTTGTTGATGCCAACAATTCACCTTTATTACCAGGTTATACAGTTCGCATTAATGGGCAACAAAATGGTGTAGTTGGCTACGATGGTGAAGTATTTATTCCAAACCTATTAAAGCAAAACAAGCTTGAAGTCGATCTTCTGGATCATGGCTCATGCCAAGTTAATTTTGCGTATGAAAATAAGCAATACAGTGCTAAAAAATTGGGGCCTTATGTATGTCGATAACTGCTGCGAGTCATAGTTTTTGGATGAAGAGTGAAAAGTTTTCATTGGCCATAAAGTATATTTTAGCATCTGTTCTGTTTTTTATATTATATGCATTTTTTAGCTCTGCACATGCGGCTTGTACGGTAACGGGAACAACTAATAGTACTTATACCTATACGGCTGCTACCATTAATAGTGACGCAAACATCAACTTCTCTGGCACGATTAGCTGTCTTGGAGGGCGTACTACTCCTGAAATTTCAGGTTATATGTGCATGAAAACCGTATTTACGGGAACCACAAATACTAATAACAGCGTTTCATTACCTTACACCGTCACAGCAACTGTAGGTGGTGCTGGATCTTCTACCACCAACCAAAGCTCAAATGTTTGGTATGGTCCAGTGAGAACGGTCGCTTCAAATAATATTATTAGTTACTCAGTAAATGTAAAAGTCCCAGCCCGCACAGGGTCTCTTATTGCCTATCCTAAAGGGACATATACGGGTACGGTTCAACTTTTTTGGGATATGCAAGCAAGCTCTAGCACTGTCTGTGAAGGTGATAGCGGAGGAGGATGGGACTCAGGCAATACCACGATCACTGCTAATTATATTGTACCGAGTATGTGCCAATTAGATTCCACATCAAATGTGGATTTTGGCAATATCAATGATATTGGTACGACGAGTCGTGATTACACGGCACAAGGTGCAGTGAATACGACGTGTAACAATGGCACCTCATATAGTATTTACTTGGGGGATGGAATTAATCGTATTGCTGGAGGCTTTAGACGTATGACAAATGGTAGTAGTCAATATATCCCTTACCAGCTATATCAGAACTCGACTTATACTACGGTATGGGACACTACTGGTGGTGTAACCACGGTTGGAGGTTCTGGCGGTGTTTCTAAAACAGGCTCAGGCACTGCCCAAAGTACAAATGTCTATGGAAAAATTCCGCAGGGTACAGCTATTTCAACGACACCTGGTAATTACTCAGATACGATAGTTGTTACAGTAACTTATTAATAATCTGTTGGAATTTGATATTGAGTCTGTTTTTATATTGGGTTGCTCATGCGAATAGTCATGAGATTTAGATTTGATTTTTTAATTGTTCTAATTTGAAGATGCTGTGAAAGCTTTTAAAGAAAAGATAGACGTAAAAAGGTGATCAACGGTAATGTTGTTTTAGAATAAGTAAAAATAGAAAAAGACAAATTAAAAAAATAAGAAAAAACATCTGATGAATAAATACCTTATGAATATTAAATGTATTTTTACACAAGTTAACAGATTGTACAAATTAAATTACAGTTGTCTTATATTCATTTAGTCTTTCTTATCAATAAAAAAAGCTTTTAGAAGCGAAGTTGGTTATTAATAATTTAGTTATTTGTATTGGAAAACAAAGTGTTAAAATTGTAGGGTTGGGATGTTTTGAATATACAATTATCTCGAATTTTAACCTATTGAAACTACTAAGGTTTATAACTTGTTCCAACCACTTACAATCCAAACTAGACTCGGCGGATTCTACTTTTTTTACTATTCCATTGTGGGTACATTCATGCCTTATTGGAGTTTATATCTTCAAGATCAAGGGTTTAATTATCAAGAAATAGGTGTCTTATCATCAATTGCGATTGTAACTCGTTTTTTTGCGCCTTTAGTATGGGGATGGGTTGCCGACAAATCTGGTAAGCGAATGCTGTTAGTGCGGCTAGCAACTTGGATGGAATCATGTATATGGTTGGCTATTTTTATAGTGCCAAATACGTTTCAATCCATAGCTTTACTCATGCTTATTTTTAGCTTCTTCCAAAATGCTATTTTAGCTCAATTTGAAGGGGTTACTTTATTTTGGTTGGGTGATCAAAAAGCTAAACTTTATGGCAAAATTCGTAAGTGGGGATCTGTTGGATTTATTGTCGGTGTTTTTGTTATTGGTGCACTTCTGGAAATAGTACCTATTTCGATGCTTCCAATTTTATTATTAATTATTGCTTCATTGGCATTTATTTGGTCTTTTACCATTCGAGAACCGGATGGTGCACCTACCTCACAGAAAAAGTTAGAGCCTTTACTTCCTGTACTAAAGCGCCCGACAGTAGCTGCATTTTTCACAATTGAATTTATTTTGCTTTTTTCACATGCACCTTTTTATAGTTTTTATAGTAACTTTCTGAAATCTTTGAATTTCAGTACGACTGAAATTGGATTTTTATGGGCGATGGGGGTTTTTGCAGAAATTTTTATGTTTTCAATTGCCTCAAAGATTTTTCAACGTTTTTCGTGGCGTAGTTTAGTCGTTGTGTGTTTGCTAGTGACGAGCATACGTTGGATGCTAGTTGCACTATTTTCACATTACTTTGTTGGGCAGCTTTTTGCACAGTGTTTGCACGCTTTTAGTTTTGGTTTATTTCACTTAATTGCAATGAGAGTTATTTTTCAAAACTTCTCTGCTGGACAGCAAGGGCGTGGACAAGCTCTTTACAGTACCATGTGGGGGCTGGGTGTAGCTTTTGGTAGTGTTCTGGCTGGGCATTTCTGGAAAATTCTTTCTGGTGAACTCATCTTTATGTGTGCCAGTGTGGTTGTACTGTTAGGTTTGTGCTTTGTAATGTGGCTTCCGAAACAAGTCGATTCTTCAGCTGCCTAAGCTTGAGATAATCTAAAACAAAGAATTTATATTGAAAAAAGCAAGTAAATATAAAATTGTTTGATGACTTGTTGTAGCACGTTACAGTTGAAAAATATTGTTTTTATATGGTTATGGAGCAGTGATTTTGTCAAAAAATATGCTAACTTAACTTCATGCGTTTAATGATTAATAAATCTATGAAAAATATTTATATTATTGGATTATTGTGGGCTTGTTCTGGTTTAGCTGTGGCAGAAACGGCTACTCAACAGCCAGCCGAACAACCCGTTCGGACGGCAAGTAATCCTAATGCTATACGTATTGTTACGCGTCCTGAAATTATGGGATTATGGGGAATGGAAATTCCAAATAATAAGAAATGTGTGGAATATTATAACTTCCGTAGTAGTAATGATGTAGTGATCAAAAGTGGTCAAGAGTGGTCATACGGTTTATATGAATATCAACCATCTGATGACCCTAAAGAGCAGTTAGCTGCTTTAGTGATGCAAATTAAATTTGATAATAATAAAGTAGATTGTTCAGGTCAGAAACAAGATCAAACAGGTGATGTTTCTCAGTATTTTGTACAGTGGAAAAATGACCATACTATCAACTTCTGTTCAACTGCTAAGGGGGAACAGTGTTTTGCGACTTTACGTAGAGTCCTACCATAAGGTAATAGATATAAAAAAAGCCTCTTAAGTATAAGAGGCTTTTTTATTATGCAGTTTCAGCTTTCTTCTTTTCTTCCAATTGCTTTAACAAGTGCTTTTCAAGGTAATGGATGTCCATTGCTTGAGAACAGAAGCTCTTATCTTGCAAAATGAGATCTTTATGCAGAGGAATGTTAGTTTTAATTCCTGTAAGGATCATTTCATCTAACGCTTGACGCATACGAGCAAGTGATGTTTCACGGTCTTTACCATGAGAAATCAGTTTAGCAATCATAGAGTCATAGTAAGGTGGAATGCTATATTCTGGGTAGATATGAGAATCTAAACGAATACCAGCACCGCCTGGCGCATAGAAACTTTCAATTTTACCTGGTGAAGGTAAGAAAGTTGTTGGATCTTCCGCATTGATACGACATTCGATTGCATGACCATTAACTTTGATGTCTTCTTGTTGAAGCTCTAGTCCTAGGCCGCCTGCAATACGTAACTGTTGTTCAATAATATCAACACCAGTAACCATTTCAGTAACAGGATGCTCTACCTGAACACGAGTGTTCATTTCGATAAAGAAGAATTCACCATCTTCAAATAAAAATTCAAACGTACCAGCGCCACGATATTGCATTAATTGACATGCATGAACACATGCTTCTAAGATATCAGCTCGAGCTTGCTCTGGTAGATTTGGAGCAGGTGCTTCTTCTAACACTTTTTGGTGACGACGTTGTAATGAACAGTCGCGGTCATATAAATGAATCGCATGGCCATTACCATCACCAAGAACTTGCACTTCAACATGGCGAGGTTTCTGTAAGAAGCGTTCCATGTAAACGGTATCGTCACCAAACCACATTTCTGCATCGCGCTGAGCTGCTTGAACTGATTCAAGTAGTGTATCTACACGCTCAACAATACGCATACCGCGTCCACCGCCACCAGATGCCGCTTTAACAATAAGCGGGAAACCGATTTCTTTAGCTTCTGCAAGGGCATTGTGGATGGTTACAGCATGGTCACAACCTGGTACAGTTGGTACACCAGCTTTTTTCATGGCAACAATCGCAGAAACTTTGTTCCCCATAAGGCGAATGTGTTCTGGACGTGGACCAATAAAAGTAAAACCTGAACTTTCTACAATTTCAGCAAATTCAGCATTTTCTGAAAGAAAACCATAGCCAGGATGAATAGCATCGGCACCGGTAATTTCTGCAGCAGTAATAATTGCCGGGATATTTAAATAGCTATCACTACTTGCACCGGGACCAATACATACTGCTTCATCAACAAAACGTAAATGCATCAAATCTTTATCAGCATCTGAATAGATACCAACAGTCTTGATTCCTAATGTTTTGCAAGCCCGGGTAATTCGTAAAGCGATTTCACCACGGTTTGCAATTAAAACTTTTTGCAACATAGACGTCCCCGAGGTAATTACGCGCGATAACGGAATAAAGGTTGACCGAATTGGATTACATCGCCATTTTTCACTAAAATTTCTTCAACCACGCCACTTTGAGTTGCTTCAATTGGGTTCATGATTTTCATTGCTTCAATAATACCCAAAGTTTCACCAGCAGATACAGTTTGACCTACTTTAACGAATGGTGCTTCGCCTGGGCTTGGAGCAGCGTAGAACACACCAACCATTGGAGAAGTTTCAACTGCTCCACGTGGTGTTTTTGCAACTGGTGCTGCTGCAACAGGAGCTGCCGGAAGTGCTACACCAGCCGCAGCAACGACTGGACTACGGCGAGTTAAAGCGATTGATTGATCACCTTCTTTAACTTCAATCGCTTGCAAGTCAGACTCAATCATTAAATCGATGAGTTTCTTAATTTTGCGGATATCCATGGGCGACTATTCCTAAACTAGTTTGGGTTAGATGGTTGAATTTTTTCAATAGCGTAATCGAGTGCAAAACTATAACCTTTTGCACCAAGACCACAGATCACGCCAATTGCTTTATCGGATACATATGAATGATGTCTAAATGCTTCTCTTGCATGGACATTCGACAAATGTACTTCAATAAATGGAATGGCAACGCCGAGTAGGGCATCGCGTAGAGCAACGGAAGTATGAGTGAGGGCCGCAGGATTAATAATAATAAGTTTTACACCTTCGGTTTGTGCCTGATGAATACGGTCAACAATGGCACCTTCCCAATTGCTTTGAAAAGTATCTAATGTAATTGATGCGTTTTGAGCTTGGATAACGAGTTGTTGGTTAATATCACCTAAGGTAAGATGACCATATACTTCTGGTTCGCGTTTTCCCAGCAAATTCAAATTCGGTCCATGAATCACCAAAATGGTCGAACTCATTCAGATTGCTCCAGCTCTAAAGTTGCAAATATTCTTTGCAAGATGTCTGCAAAGTTTGCTTATTATGGCATATGTTTCTACAATTTTTTTATAATTTGTTTTAATTGTCGCAGAAAGGGTATACCAAATTCGGCTTATATATTGTAAATTTTGCGATGATTTAGCAATGTTAAAAAATGACAAAATTTCAAGTAATTTAATGAAGCTCATTTTAAACTGAATTGACAAAAACAGTTCATGTATTTTGTGTAACGGCTGTAGAATTCTCTCCAATTACAAGTAGCTCATTCCATCGAGTTAGATAGTTTTTTGAACGGTGACATTGTTTCATATGCCAAGATGGACTACGGGAATGATAACCGACTTGTAGATAGTGACTGCCAAATCGATTACGAACTGTACTTAGGGTTTTCATGAGTTGTTGTCTTTGCTGAATTAACTCAAGAGGTTGCCATAAGTCATCAATGTGATGTTGACGGGCATGCAAACCACAAAATAAGACTCCAATCTTAATATATTTTATATTTTCTTTATATAAAACATCAATTTGTTGCATGGCTGCTTTAGTTAATATGCATAGATCATCTGTTGCATACGTTAAACCTATCGCTTGAGATGATGCTTTTTTATAAGGTGGTCTATCGGTTTTTTCATAAAGCATGACTTGAATACAGGCACACAGCTGTTCCTGTTTCATTAAACGCCGGTGAGCACGATTGAGATGAAAGATAAGCGCTTGTTTAATAATCTCAATGCTGGATAAAGCTTGAGCGAAACTTCGTGATGCTAAAATTCGTTTTGTTAAGATGGCAGGATCATCAAGTTGGATACAGGATTGGCCTTTTAGCTCACGAATAGTACGTGCCATAACCACAGAGAAAGCTTTTGCGAGATGGTGTTCATTGGCAAAAGTTAAGTCTAGGCATGAATAAATTTCATAGCTTCGTAATTGTTTGACCAATTGGTAGCCAATTCCCCACACTTCTTTGACGGAAGTTTGTTGCATGAGGTCTTCAAGCAGTAGGGGATCTAAAGTAATGAAATTACAAATTCTATTAAAGCTTTTAATTTTTTTAGCGTAGTGATTGGCTAACTTGGCCTGAGTTTTTGAATATCCGATACCAATACAGCAAGGTAAGCTTAACCATTTTTCTAGGGTTTCTACCGCTTTGGCACAATGAGAATGAATATCTAGAGATTGAAGATAAGGGGTTAAACGGATAAAGCATTCATCAATAGAATAGGCTTCTAAATCATCGGGTGAGAAGAATTCACCTAAAACCGAAAAAAAGCGACGAGACATCTCAGCATATAAAGTATAGTTACTTGAATAGACGTGTACGCCTGCTTGGAGAGCTTCTTCTTCAATTTGGTACCATGGGATTGCCATCTTTATACCCATGTTTTTTGCTTCTTCACTGCGTGATACAACACATCCATCATTATTAGAAAGCACGACAACGGGCACGCCAATAAGTTTGGGGTCAAATAGTCGCTCACAACTGACATAACAGTTATTAATGTCTACAAGTGCGTAAATTTCGCGGTGTGAGATGTCCATTCTGAATTGCCCCATTAAAAATGTTGGTAAAACTACATAATTTTGAATATGTAACAAAATCAAGTTAACAAAATTTCTAGTGGAAAGCTAGGGGAGTTCCGACAGTCGGCATTTAGCTAATAAAGGAAAGAAGATAAAACTTTATTTTTTTAGTAAAAAAAAGGAGATCGCGCTGATCTCCTTTTTTGTGAATCATTCTATGTCAGTTTTGATTACCACTTGTGACTATAAGTCACTTTAAGCGTTGCGCCATTTGCCACCAAATGGCTAGTGTTATTACCAGATCTTAGTAATTGGCTATAGAGAGGATAGTACTTACGATTAAACATGTTCTCTAAACCAATCGTCACAGTGTCTTTTTTGTTAAGTGCAAAGCTACTGATTAAATCTGCTGTTGTATAAGTTTTTACATCGGCACGACCAGAGATAGTGGTATCATTTAAGCGATAATCTTCTGAACCGAAGTAAGTTGCTTGTAGGCGGTTTGTCCAAGTTTCAGTTGGGCTATAAGAAACGTAAGCTGTGAGTTTTAATGGTGGAATACGGAAACCTGTCATGTCTTGTTCAGAACCGTTTTCAGGTGTTTCACGACCTTTCATCCACGTAATGCTACCCCCAGTTCCCCAGATATTTGCATCGTCAAGATAATCAAGCGTTGCTTCTACACCAGTGACTTTTTCTTTGGTTCTAGTAAGAATTAATCCGTTACCAAAGGATTGCACAGCACCAAGGTCAGAAGTTGAGTGGAAGACTGCTAAGCTTGAAGAGAAATTATTGAAGTTTCCTTTCCAGCCCAACTCATAGTTATCAACTTTTACAGGCTCTAAGAATGACGAACCAAGGTTGAAATTTGTGCTGGCATTGCGAATGACTACACCGACATCAGGCAGCTGGAAACCTTGGTTAAACGATGCATAGACTGAATTTTGATCATTAGGTGAGAAAGTCACATTAGCATTGTATAACCATGCATCGGCTTTCACTTTTCCGCCTGGAACTGTGTAAGGATCGGGTTCGCCTAATTGCGATAATGGAATAAAGCTATCAATTTGTGCATAGCTGTCTTCATAACGTGTACCCGCTTCAGCTGACCATTGGTCATTAAAACGGTGTTTTAACTGTATAAAACCACCAACACTTTGAGTGGTGAGTTCAGGTAAATAAGTAAGCTTGCCAGTTTTTACAAACTCTAGGCCACCAGATTGCTCATAAATGTCACGATCAAAAATATCTAAAGGCATTTCGCTTTTTTCGCGGCTGAAATCACCACCCCAAACCAATGATGTATCGCCTAAAAACTCAAGTGGTGTGGTTACAGTTAAGCGGCTACCGAGTACGTTATTCTCTTGATAAACTTGGTCTACCTGTCCACCTCGATTCGGATTGTTTTTTGCATCAAATGGTGAAAAACGGGTAAAGAAGTCGCGGTAATAAATTTGAGCATCTACCTTATTACCTAATAAGTCTTTATTGGTATAGGTCAAATTGTAGATCTGGTTTTCATTTTTATTTTGGTCTTTAAGCTTTAATCCTTTAATTGCTTTGGCTGGCACTGTACCAGCTGGAGCTTTTTTAACACTTGGGTCAGATGCATAATCTGAGTCTTGCTCTGCATTATAGTAGTTTGCAGCAAACTGTAGATATTGATTGTCATCAATATGGTAACCCAGCTTACCGCCTACGCTGTAGCCATCGGAATCATAAAGGTCGCCCTGACTTGGTTCAGGTGCAACACGGTCACCACTTGCATCGTATGGGCTACCAATACGTTGATAACCAAAATCAAACGCATAATCAAAGGCATTAAAGCTGCCTGTGAAATATTGGTGAATATCTCCGCCTAAAGCATCAGAGCGGAAATTCGTTAAAGGTGTTTGAAGTCCAATAACGGTTTTTGCTGTAGGTTCACCACCCGCAGCTTTCGTGGTAATTGAAATAATACCGCCTGCAGCGCCGCCACCATAAATAGCATTACTGCCGCGAATGACTTCAATGTTCGCAATACTTTCAGGATCAATTGCTGAAAGTCCGCGTGATGTATCACGTGTAAGGTTCATTGGCACGCCATCGACCAAGATCAGGGCATTACGACCGCGTAAAGTTTGACCATAATCGGTAATAGTTCGACTTGAGTCTGACAGGCCCGGTACGGCTTTCGCTAAAACAGTTGCAATACTTCCAGATGAACCATTTCTTAAAAGTTCAATTTGTTTTTCATCTAACTTGGTGACTTGTTTGGCAGAGGTAGAGAGTTCATCTGCACGTGAAGCAGTAATTGTAATTGTAGGGAGTGCTTCAGGTTTCTTTTCTGTTTCTGTGGTTTCAGCAGGTGAAGCTGCAAATGCTGAGTTTGAAAGGAAAATGGCTCCACCAAGTGAAAGAAGTGGAATGATATTTTTAACTTCAGACTTTCTTGTAAAAAGTTTATTACTTTTTATCTTATTTCCCATTATCTCGCCCTGAGAGTGATTTTAAATTGAGCGAATTATAAATGAGAATCATTGTAATTAACAATATTATTAATTGCTTAAAAATAATATATTTGAAATTTATTCAATGAATTAGGGGAGTAGGAGTCTATTCCCCCAAAAAATTGAACAGTGATTAAATTTCTTTAAAAGTATTCAGGTGATTTTGATGGGCACGACGAATAATGCTTCGATCATCACCGAGTACAAAAAGCTGAACAGAATGTTGTTTCCAAGCCGCGATATCTTCAGGTTGTCGGGGAATAGCACAAAAATGCTTTTGACTATTTTTGGTCTTTATATACATCTCTTGAACTTTTTCTTTCACTTTTGGATGACTAGATTGCCATGGCATTCCCATCGATTGAGAAAGGTCGGCAGCACCTTCCAGAATAATATCAATGCCTTCGACTTTTAATATTTCATCTAGCTGCTCTAGCCCTTCTAAGCTTTCAATCATAGCAATGACAACAGTCTCGTTTGCAGCCTGTTGAACAAAACTTGCTAAATCATCTATGCCGTATCGATTTAATCTAGTCGAATTCAGTCCTCTTTGCCCAAGCGGCATATAGTGGCAATAGTTCACAGCTTGTTGAGCTTGTTGAGCATTTTCAATACGTGGAAACACAATGCCCGTTACACCTGCATCGAGCAGAGGTAAAACTAGGTGGTTAGCGTTTAAAGGTACTCTTACAAATACATCGAGGCTCATGGCTCTAGCGGCTAAAATCATGGTCTCGACTTGAGACGTACTAAATAAAGTATGTTCCAAGTCGATAATAATAAAGTCGTAGCCCGCGAGTGCCAGTTGCTCGACATTAATCGGAGAAGCTACGGAACAAAATATTCCGTAGAGCGTCTCACTATTTGCTATTCGTTTCTTAAAAGAAATCGAATGCTTATTCATATTCAATTTCCTTAATGAGGCTAAGCGGGTTTGGTGTGGTTTGTACTCTTAAGCGAATTTCCGGAAGGAAGCGGCGGCTTGCGAGCTGTTCAATATCGATAGTGTCATCTGTAAAGTTAAACAATTCATATCGTTCGCTAAACTCTGGATGAGCTTCTTTATGCTGATTGATGAGGGTTCTTAACATGGTCCAGAATTTGATTTCATCGAAGCCATAATGTTCATTTAAGAAAATCGCTAACTCAGCCAGATTTACAAACCAAAGCGCATCTTGAGTAAAGTCTCTTAACTCATTTGGAGAGTGGGTTTCTAAGAACGAGTTTGGATTAATTTTGGCATGTTCTTTTGGAGCATCTTGTAAGTTAGGTAAAAGCTCTGGCTCGCGTAAAAGATGACGACTAAAGCGAATTCCATCGTGGAAATCTTTCAAGGCTGCTTTAACAGGTAAGCCATTTTTATGAATCAGTACCATGTTTTGTGCATGTGACTCTAAAGCGAGGCCGTGGCACCACAAAATATGCATGATTGGTAAATAAGCATTGGTGAGTAATTTTTCTAACCAGAACTCGATACCGTACTCTTGGATCCACTCATCGATTAGAGGTTTTTGGTCCGTATCAACTTGCATTAAACCTGTTACTGGAGTGGCAGATTCACCTTCTTTTAAGTAGCTGTAAATACTTTCGCGCCAAATGCAGGCGAGTGCGCCGTATTG
The DNA here is from genome assembly GCF_034650275.1 of Acinetobacter sp. IRS14. Classification (NCBI taxonomy): domain Bacteria; kingdom Pseudomonadati; phylum Pseudomonadota; class Gammaproteobacteria; order Moraxellales; family Moraxellaceae; genus Acinetobacter; species Acinetobacter sp. IRS14. The sequence continues at coordinate 141,463 of NZ_JAOVFN010000008.1, read as the reverse complement.
AACAGGTAGCGCAATCTGCTGGTTAACCGAAAGACCGCCAATCTCTCTTAAAATAACAGGCTTACGCTGTTTCTCTAAAATAGGGTCTTGTTCAACAATGTTATAAAGCCAATCACTCATTTTTGCCGCATTTTGAACGGTATGCGGTGCCAATACACGAGAGGTCGAGGTATTGACCAAGTTCATTGCCAATTTGAGAGAAAGCGCCGAGATATCACTAATATTCGATAAGGTCCGAATCGACTGCTGGGGTAAATAAGTCGGACCTTCAATATCTAACGGGATGATCAGTTGGTTGCTAATCGCATCTTGATAATACAGTTCAATAATTTTATCCCACTGCCATGGGTGAATTGGGGTGAGGATATAATCTTTAAAATCTACATTTTGTTCTTTCAATTGATCATTAATAGCTTGTAGATCTTTCTCTGAAAAATGCTGTTTATAAAGCTGTTCTAAGTTAATAGTTTCACTTAAAACCAGTTTGCATAAACTGTTATGAGTCGCCGTCCATTGAACCGTAAAACCTTCAGAAAGTTCCGGTGCATATTTTTGATTTTCTTTTAAATCGAAGCCGATACGAGACTTAAAGCTCGGGTGATATAAATGCGCGTTGGTAATCCGTGCTTCTTGTTCTAAATAAGGCAAGGTTCTTAAAGGTTGAGCAGGGGCTTGGCTTAAAGTTTGCGCATGCTTAACGTAAGTTAAATTGAGTTCATCATTAAAGTTTTGCCATTTAACTGGGTCAGCTTCAATAATATTTTTTAAATCGGCAAGTAGCGTTTTTAAGCTAGGACGAGTTTCAGCATCTAAAGTAATATCAGAACGGACTAAGCTCGAAGGATTTAACTTAATTCGTTTAAAACTGAAATGTTGTTTAGCCGCGCAAGTATAAAAAACGGTATCGGAAATATAGAACTTGATCTGACCTTTAGAAAATTCGTATTTAAAGGTATTTTCAAAAATCAGTGCTTCTAATAATTGGCCCATCACGCGATTTTCCGCGAGGGTTTTATAATTGGTTTGTTGTGTTGGTTGAAGAGGACAAAGTGCTTCTGCGCCGCGATATTTATAAATAGGGTTTTCAACTTCAATCCAGATGGGATTGCCACCACTGTGGTAGAGCGTATTTAACATATTTGCCTTGATTGGTAATGTGAGTGAATTAATTAATAAATCGCGGTACTGCTGGCCTTTGCCGCTAAAGTTTTCTTGTGTGAGCGTAAGACGGGTTGCTTGCCAAAGTTCAGATTCTTCAATGGCCGTAACGCGAGCAATTGCACTGATGAGGTGAGAAATGTGATTGATCACGAGGTAATATTTTAAAAAGGTCCATGCATCTTTTTGAGAGAACCAAACAGTACTATCTTCAGAAATAGATGAGTCGTCTTCTATCATTTCTGGAACTATGCTAATGCCTTCCATATCTCGAAGAATAAGGCGATGTGGATAGCCATTTTTAAATTCCATTAAGCTGTTTTGCATGTGCGCTTCTACGCTAATGCCTTTATTTGCAAACAATTCAATTAATGGAATGAGTGAAACTTTAACGTACTGCTTCCACCAAAAAGTAATGAAGTCTTTGGAATCGTTCGATTGCAAATTTTGATTCGGTGCTGCTTGTTGAATAAAACTGAAGAGAGGAATCTCATGGTTTTCGTTTTCTTCAACCAAGCCGCCCAGCATTCTGGTATTTTCTAATACATCAGGTGTGAGCCCAGCTCTATAAATAATGCCAAATGAACTTTCAAGCTCAGGAATTTTGACTGTTTTTGCCTCTAACTCCGGCAGAATCAAAAGGTCAGGATATTGCTCATTAATCTTGTGATTAATAATAATTTTACTCGCATCAATCGCTCGTTCCATTTCATCCATTGGGTTATTACGAATGAAACTGGTAATGCGTACATCAATAGAGAGTTTTAAGAACAGATTCGATTGAGGTAACCACACTGTACGAACGGATGAAGTTGGCCATACGGTTTGACCTAAAGCCCCTAGGTAAATAACGTCTTGGCTGTCTAAATGTTTCTTTAAAGATGAATGTTGAAGTAAGAAATTAGCTTGCCAAGGATGGGTTGGCATGAGCTCATAGTTTGCGAAGTTTTCTTGCAAATGTTCTTTTGCAGTTTCTAAAACTTCATTTTCAATACGGTGAGAAGCTTCGGTCTCACTTATAAGTTTTTGGATTAAAGACGAATGAACCGCGAAGTAGTGAAGTTGGAAACTTGCGCCTAACTCAGGGCTATACTTTTTCATGTCTTCTTTAGAGAAACCTAAGTTAGCTTTAGAAGTCACATGAAAAGGGTGCCCATATAACATGCCTTGCTCAGTTGCCTGAAAACCGCTTAACGCTTTAGTTGCTGATTGGGATGGTCTATTTTCTAAAAAGAATTTTGTGTTCTCGATACTATTGGCAATATCGGAGTACAGGTTCTTATTTTGGTTTTTATCTTTAAATAAATTATTCAGCTCATCTGTAATAAGCTTCACTAACTGTTTAGGGTCGGTGAGCGAGTCAAATGTATTGTCGTTTAAGTTTTGCAGAACAAAACCACGTTGATATCGATGATAGCCAGTGGTCGATAAGTGCTGAACTGCGCCATAAACAGTCGTGTTAGATGCATTAAATGTATAAGCAAAATACAGGGTATCTGGTTGCTCCGCATAAAGTGTGAATAAAGGAGAGTCTTGAGAGGGGATAATGTGCTCTTCAAGGTTCACTTTAAGCTCACGAAAGAAAGTATTTAGGTACTGTTCGAAAAGTTTATAAGACCATGCATCTGTTGTAATAATTGAGTTCATTCTTGTGCCTCTTCTAAAATTGTATCCATTAAGAATCTGTTCAAAATCACTACTAATCCCGCACCGATAAAAAATAGTGAAGTGCAGATTAATGCAGCGGTAATATTGAAAAATGAGTAGGTGAGCGTGATGGTGATTGGGCCAATAAGCTGTCCTAAGACAAAGGCACTGTTAGAAATACCAATCACTTTTCCTTGGCTTTGAGTGCCAGCTTTTAGAGAAATGGTGTGTAAGATCGATGGGATAAGGGCTGCAAAGCAAAAGCCTTGTATGAGTCGTAATACAAGAACTAGCCAAATATTCGAAACCCAGATCAATGCGAAAATCGTGATACCGCAAATTAAAGATGCGTAAATGAAGTTATTAAAAGAATCTCCTTTATCATCATTTCTTTTTCCCCAATAGGTCGCAGCAATAAAGGCTGCTCCCCATGAAAGCGCATGAATAGTTCCCGTTAAACTCGCAGCAGATAACGATGAATGAGTGCTCTGGCTTATTTCACTAATATATAAAACAAAGCAGGACACCAAACCAAAGCCACCGGCTTGAACCAAAATGCCAGCGCTTAACCATGAAAAAATCGTTCTATCAAAGAAAGCAGGAAGCTTGGATTTCTCTTTGGTTTTTGTGACCTCTGTTTTAACGGAAGTGGTTAGTACAAATGACGCAATCATAATGAGTGTCATCACAACAAATGCTGTTGCGTTGAGTAATACTTCAACCCGCCATTGATCCATAAATATCCCGCCGAGCACGGGACCACATAGGCAAGCGAGTGCAACACTACTTTGTAGTTGCCCAAAAGCGGCACCACGTTGTTGTTCATTAGAAAGATATGAAACATAGGCATTTAAAATCACGGAAAGACCGCAAAAACCGAGTAGAATTCGCGCGAAAATAAATAGGTATAAATGCTGGGCGCTTGCCATGAGCAGTATTGAAATACAGAAACCAGCCAGAGAAAGTAACAAGGCTTTTTTATGGCCGAATGTGTCGGATAGGTGTCCCACAATCGGTGCTGTAAATAAGCTGCCAATAGCGGGAGCCGCGAGTGCCAAACCTGCCCAGATAGTGGGAGCACTCATATGCGCCGTCAGTTTTTCCATATAAAGCGGCATGATCGGAATAAGCACCATTAGCCCAAAAGTGGAAAAAAACTGACAGAGCAAAATAATGAAATGATCTAGGCGAGATGAGCGCATGATTTAGATATCCATGGTCTCATAGCTAGAAACAGATAAGCTGTGATAAGGGTTTGGTGTAGTTCCGATTTTACTTGGCATGCCTGTTGAGTCGCTTTCTTGTGCAAGTAAAGGCGTAAGTAACTGTTTGAATGGCCAAGTCTTATTGTCAAAAAGATAAGTTTGAATTTGCGATTTTGTTTGTTCTGAAATGGGGTGGGTTTCTACAAAATCTTGAATAATGTCTTGAACCATCTCCCAAAAATCGCTTTCTGTACGATCCGTATATTTTAAAGTAGCTAAAGCAATTGGGTAGAGGTTAATTTGAATCCCTAAAGTAATGAAGTAATTAAATAAGTCTTCATTTTTAGTAAAGATAAGATTGTTCGGCGTGCTGGTATCAATGGTATAAACCGGAGGTGTAAAACCATTTTCTTCAATGGCTGTGGTACATATTCTTAAGGTATCGTGGTCACGCAAAATAAAGCATTTCAACTTATTATTTTCATAACACACCATGGTGTTTTGCCCGTGGCATTCAGGCATGATGCCTTTCGACCAAAGCGTTAAGAATGTTTGAATAAAATGAACACTTAAGTCTTTTAGTAATGACCATTTGTCACCTTCAACACCTAAAGTTTCCCAAGGGTCAACATATGTACAGCTTAAAGCTGACATGGTGATTGGTGTAACGTTTTTATCTTGGCAAAAGTCGGGTAAATGTCTGACTTGGCAGCCAATCACCCCTAAATTTTTTACAATTGGCTCTCGCTTACCCAGTACCCACCAGTGCGTTTCATTACTCAAAAAGAGGCGATTTTTTATTAAAGAAGTTTCATTAATGACGTCATTTAAAAAATCATAAGCCGTATGCCCATTCATTAAATAACGGCCTGGCATAGAGCGGATTGCACCTAATGTTTTGGCATTGGTTGAAAGTTTTAAATGCAGAGTAGAATTGGCGTTGTGAATAAGCGTTCTTAAAGAAGAAGTCGGTAAACCAATTGTCGTGACATGGTTTAGGTCACTACCGTCGTACTTATTTTCATCAAACTTTAAATAGCGATGTTGAGTCTCTAACAAAGGTAGGGCTAAGTAATCACCTGAAAGCTGAGCCATTTTGTCAGCAATAAGACTTTCCTCAACTTCTGATAACAGAAGCTCTTTGTGAGGAACCGATTCCATATTATTGATCACATCATCTTTCTTAAAAGCCCACCAATACACCTCAATTTCTTTTTGAGTTGTGAGCGGAGCGAGTTCACCTTTTGAGTGAGCGAATGGATGAAATGGACGATCAGCTACTAGCGAGAGCAATTCGCTGGTCATTAAAGGCGAAGAAAATGAAAGGGCTGACTGTAAAATTTGAGGAATTTTTTCAGCCGTTACTAAGTTATCGAGCCAGTAATTAATCGCTTTTTGATGGTGTAGTGACGGCCACCAATTTGCTTTCGTTAAATAGTTAAAAACTTCAGAAATAGAAATTTTAGATGTCGTATTGTTTAAGACGTTATGAAGCAGAACTTCGGGGTGGGTGACATAGAAAGGATTTACACCATCTACTTTTAAACAGTTGAAATAGAGCTCCAACTCATCATTGAGAGTAATTGCCAGATAAGGCTTTTTATAGAAAATATGATCTTTAAAATCTCCATAATTCTCCATGTAGAGTGCATCTATCGTTTTTTGTAGTTGTGCTGTGTAAATCCGATCTAACATTTTAGTTATTCCTATTCTTATAAAAGCGGTAGAACCGTGCCAACGTTTTGTTCTTGTGCTGCATTGAAGAACCATTTAGCGCAGACAATGTCATCAATCGCCATGCCCATTGGATTGAGCAAAATGATTTCATCTTCGTGTTCGCGGCCGTTTTTATGACCAATAATGATGTCGCCAAGTTCAGCATGTAGTTTTTCACGGCTAAATAAGCCATCTTCAACCAGCACGTTGATGACTTTCTTTTCTCGGTTTGATTGGTCCCAGTCATCTACAATCACTTTGTCGACTTTTAAGAAGACTTCAGGCTCAATATCCATAATTGAAATGTTTGAAACAAAGCAGCCTTTTTTAAGCCACTCAAACGGAATGTAAGGCTTATCTGAAACGGTACAAGTAATGAGGACATCGGCTTGTTGAATCGCAGACTTAGCACTGTCATGAATTTCAATTTCTAGATGTGGATATTCCGATAAGAACAACGCTTTAAGTTTTTCAGCCGCCTCAGGGTTTACATCAAATAAATGGATTTTTTTCACTTGAGCGTATTGTTCAAGTACCGTCTTAATCTGCATTTGCGCAATTGGTCCACAGCCAATCACGGTAATGTCAGAAAAGTCTTTTTTCGCTAAATACTTAATCGAAACACCCGTAATTGCAGCAGTTCGCATCGCACTGATTAAGCTGCCTTCCATCACGGCAACCGGATAGTTTGTTTCTGAGTCATTTAAAACAATCAGTGCGCTCGCACGCGGAATATTGAATTTTTTAGGGTTATGTTGTCTTGAACCAATCCATTTAATTCCAGCAATCGGATCATTGCCGCCTAAATAACAAGGCATAGCGATAATACGGTCAGCAATATGGTCTGCACCTTGCCAGCGAAGATACGGTTTTAAGGGTTGTACAAACTGTTTATTTGCATGCAGGGTTAAACCTTCAGTAATCGCTTCAATAAATGAATTACTATGATTTGCGCCAAGATTTAATAAATCTGATTGACTTAAATAGCGAAGGGTAGCCAAATTGCTCATGAATATGTCCTAAGGAGAAGGTTAAACAACATTTTGTAAAGTAAGGTTTTCTTGGCGTCGTACGTTTCGATTGAAGTGACGCTTCTTGATCATTTCGAACCATTCATCTTCATAAACCAGATCGAGATAACGGTCACCGCGATCGGGCAGCAGCGTTAAGACGCATGAACCTTCAGGGATGGTTGGAATCAGTTTTTTGATGGCTGAAATAGATGAGCCGCTCGAACCGCCTGCAAAGATTCCTTCATGTTCAAGAAGTTCTCTGCACCCGAGTGCCGATTCATAGTCATCGACATAAATGACATCATCAATTTCATCGGGGGAGAGTAGCGGTGGGACAGTACTTGCCCCAATACCGGGAATTTCGCGTGGACCAGATGTGCCACCGAACAGTACAGAGCCGACAATATCGACTGCGATGACTTTTAATTCTGGAAATCTTTCTTTAAGACGACGAGACACGCCCATAATCGTGCCGGAGGTACTTGCTCCAATCACGAGGTAATCAATCTTGCGATCAATTTGACTTAGGATTTCTTCTGCTTCACCAAAATAGTGGCTTTTCCAGTTGTTTGGATTTGCATACTGGTTAATCCAGACTGCATTTGGCAGTTGTTGGCAGAGGCGTTTTACGGTGTCAATTCGGGTTTTTAAATAACCGCCGTTTTGGTCTTTTTCAGAGACCATTTCGATGTTGGCTTTGTAGAGCTTCAGCATTTGTAGGTTTGCTGAGGCAATTTTCGGGTCAATAACAGCAGTAAATTTTAATCCATATATTTTGCAAGCCATTGCAAGCGCAATCGCTAAGTTTCCTGATGAGCTTTCAACAATATGACTATCTTTATTAATCACTCCGGATTTTAAGCCTTCCTGTAGCATGAATAATGCTGGACGGTCTTTAATACTTCCTCCTGGGTTTAACAATTCCATTTTCGCAATCACTGAGATCGATTGATGCGTGAATAGCCTTGATAGTTGTAATAGTGGCGTTTTACCTATGCAGTCGAGAATATTTTCATGGATCATGGTAGATCTTCTCAGGTTTTTATGTGATGTGAATAATAATGATTATTAATTTAATTATTATTACCATTTGTGCCATGATTGTTGCGGTTTGTAACTCAAAATAGGGGGGACTTATAGGATTTTTCACTAATTTTTTTTGTGTAATTATTTGAATCGTAATATTTATATTTTATAAAGATAAAAATTAATAAATGTTTTAAATATAAGTAGATAGGCAATAAATTACTTTTTAACTAAAAAAATTAATCTAATTAAGACGGATGTTTGAAATTACTTTGAAGCAATAAAATTTATGACCTGACCCACATAATTCGTGTATCACTATTTTGTAGAGATCGTAGATAGGTTTAATACACAAAAAGAGAGGACTATTTGAGTACTTTCTTAACAGGCTGAGAATGATTAACGAAATTGATGATGTGGCAGTTATTGATATGAAAATGTCTGAAAATGATATGTTTAGATAGATATGATCATTTCCATAAGCGCTATATTTTCAATGGATCAGTTGAGCCTAGAAAATATAGTAATGCGTGTTTCGCATTTTGTCTTATGGGTCTTTCAAGCTGTCTTTTTTTATAAAAGACAGCTTTTTTTATGCTGGTTTGATTCTTAGATAGCTTATGAAGAATATCGCTGTTTGGCTTGTTCATGAGCCTCAAGATTAATGCATTGAGCACCCAAGCTTGTGATTTGTGCTTGGTCAATTTGAAGTTCATCCCACTTTTGCATTTGCTCAAGCAGCCAATAAAAGTCTTCTACTTTTGGAAGCGCACTTTCTTTTACTAAATGACGAACAATATCCTGAATCTTAAAATATTTATCGACATGCACTTCTTCTGAGCAATGAAAACGAACAATTTCAAACTCAACTAATAACTTTAAAATTGGAGCAAAGTCTTGGAACTCACTCAATTCTTGTTGGGCTTTCATAATTGCCGCAGTGAGAGTAATTAGTGTTTGTGGATGTTGCTCTGCCCATTCCTGTGTTACTGCTAAAACCTTGTCAGCCACAGGAGGAATAATGTTTTGGCTTGAGCAGATCATTTTACTTAAACCAAGAAGCTCACCTTGGGTATTCCAAGGTTCACCCACACAAAAACCATCAATCACATGTTTATCGAGTGCTTCGACCATATAAGGTGGCGGTAATGTTTTGAGCTGAATAGACCGCGCGATTTTTGGATTTGCTAAAGCCAACCATTCTCTTAAACAATAATGATGAATGGAATGCTTAAACACATGCGCTAACGAAATGGAGTGACCTTGTTCAAGATGGCTCGTCACTTTTTGCGCCGTTATTTGAGCCGTATCATTTTCTTTAATTGCAAGTTGATGAGTAAGTTTTTGACTTAAGCTAATGAAAGCACGGTTTTCACTTAAAACCAGTGATGTTTGTAGCGGTGTGCCAATTTGATCTGTGCCTACAGCCGCCGCAGGTAACATTGCAGATAAGCAGTGCGCTGCATCTAATAATCCAAAAGCCAAACGGTCTCGAAGACTTGCCCAAGACGCTTCTTTAACTAAAGTGACGTCTAAACCAACTTCTTCAAAGAAACCTCTTTGTTTTGCCCAAAGCAATGCAAGACAATCAAGCAAAGGAATATAGCCGAGTTGTAATTGAGTCTTTTCTAATGTGCTCATTTATTCATCCTTTAGTTGGTTGCCAAGTAATTTTTGAGCGTCAAGTAAACGCCGTGCCATTTCTCCAATCGTAATTCGATGACTCATCGCATTTTTTCTAAGAAGCTGAAATGCAGTTTCTTCAGGTAGTCCATGCAATTGCATTAGTAGTACTTTAGCTTTTTCAACATCCTTACGGTCAGCAAGTTTGGTTTGAGCTTCTTTTAAATCACCTTCGAGTTTTTTGTGCTTTTTATATTGCTCGATCGAGATTTCTAAAATGGTATGTAAGCGTGCAGGGTCTATGCCATCGACGATATAAGCAGTTACTCCTGCATCGATGGCTTGTTTGATGGTGTCTTTATCTGAATTTTTAGTGAACAGGACAGTCGGTAGATCATAGCTACTGACACAGCTTTCAATAATGTCGCGGTGAGGATGATCCATATCGAGCAAGATTACATCGGCTTGTAAATCTTCAAGACGAAAGATATTCAAGTGATCCAAAGTAAGGCAAGCGACCACTTCAAAGTCATTTTCAAGCAGACTGTTTTTTATATAGTCCGCTCGCGCATGATCATCATCAATAAGGGCTATTTTGAGTTTTGGCATAAGTTCAGAAAATCAGGCTAAGAAAATGCGCCAATTCGACGCGTTTTTTGTCATTGGGTTTTAAGCAAGATTAGTGCCATCCAAAACCACTCAGAAATCAGGATTTAGGGGCAATTTTGGATGCTAAAGAGTTGGTGTGTTCGATCTTGGTGCAAAAATACGGTTCATTTTGTGGCAAAGCTTATTTTTATTTAAACCACATAAATGTACAGTGATAGAGCAAGCAAAATAAGGTTTGATTCTTTATTTGCCTATTGAAATAATCTATCTATATGAAATTAATTATAAAAATATTGTTTGTTTAAGTTTTTTAAAATATTGGCATATAAAGTGCTTACTTAATTACAGGTCGAAGATGACCATGAGTTTTAAAGACGGCCAACGATGTCCGTTCTGATCGAGTTTGTGAGTGCAACCGTACACACAAAGAAGTTACGTTCAGTCGGAGTGAAGGTCATGTCTTTATTTTTATTGCATAAAAAAGTTACATCTGAATTATTTAAATTTTCAGTTCCAGCGATGCGAGCCTTCTCTAAGAGGGGGCTCGCTTTTTTTATTTCTTTTTTTGATTTTGCTGTGCATTGGGTGTCGTTAACGAGTGGAAAAAATTGGTTTCAAGCAGCTACATGCCTTGTGAGCTTGATTCATTTCTCGATAGAGCACAAAGCAAAAGAACAATGTCTATTTGAGAACGGAATAACGCAGCTTAAAAGCAACGTGATTTGAGGAGAAACACTATGAAATTGGTAATGATTGGTCATGGTATGGTGGGCCACAAATTCATCGAAGCCATTTTAGAAAAAGCAGATGATGAACTGGAAATCACGATTCTCGCGGAAGAACCTCGTATCGCGTATGACCGCGTACATTTGACAGAATATTTCTCTGGGAAATCGGCAAAAGATTTATCTTTAGCTCGTTTTGACTTTGCTGATGCACATGGCATTGACTTACGTCTAAATACTAAAGCAACTGCAATTGATACAGCTGAGCAAACAGTCACAACCAACCATGGTGATGTGATTAGCTATGACAAATTGGTGTTGGCTACTGGTTCTTATGCATTCGTTCCACCAATTCCGGGTAATGACCGTGAAAACTGCTTTGTTTACCGTACGATCGAAGACTTAGATGCCATTCGTGCAGCGAGTCTCAATGCAAAAACAGGTGTTGTGATTGGTGGTGGTTTACTTGGCCTTGAAGCAGCGAAAGCCTTACGCGACCTAGAGTTGGAAACACATGTTGTTGAATTTGCAACACGTTTAATGGCAGTTCAAATTGATGACTTGGGTGGTAAGGTTTTACGTCGCAAAATTGAAGATCTTGGCGTAAAAGTTCATACACAAAAAGCGACTCAATCTATTGAGTGCGGTGACAGCACAACGCATGTAATGAAATTTGCAGATGGTAGCGAGCTTGAAGCAGATGTCATTTTATTCTCTGCGGGAATTCGTCCGCGTGATGAGCTTGCACGTAATAGTGGTCTTGCGATTGGTGAGCGTGGCGGTATCGTCATTAATGATTACTGCCAAACTTCAGATCAAAACATTTATGCCATTGGTGAATGTGCGCTTTGGCAAAATAAAATTTATGGTTTGGTTGCACCAGGCTATGACATGGCGCGTATTGCAGCAAAACATATTTCCGATGAGGAATGTAACTGCTTCGCTGGCGCAGATATGAGCACCAAGTTGAAATTGATGGGTGTGGATGTTGCCTCTGTAGGTGATGCGCATGCCATGACCCCGGGTGCATTAAGCTACTTCTATGCAGATGAGCATGCGCTGGTTTATAAAAAGATTGTTGTAAATGCAGATAAAACCAAATTGCTGGGCGCAGTTTTGGTGGGCGATGCCAAAGAGTACAACGACCTTTTACAAATGATGCTCAATGGTTTGGCTTTACCGGGAGTGCCTGAAAGTTTAATCATGCCGGGCTTTGAGCAGTCGGTAGGAAAATCTGGTGGTAGCGGTGTAGATTTGCTGCCTGACAGCGCAACAATCTGTTCGTGTAACAACGTATCAAAAGCAGACATCTGCCAAGCGATTAGTGATGGTTCGACCTCTTTAGGTGCATTAAAGAAATGCACCAAAGCAGCAACTGCATGTGGTGGTTGTGCACCATTAGTGACGCAAGTTTTAAAGTCAGAGTTACAACGTCAAGGTGTGACTGTAAATAACCACATTTGCGAACACTTTCCGTACTCGCGTCAAGAGTTGCATCACTTGGTTCGTGTCAGTGAAATCAAAACTTTTGATGATTTAATTCATCAACATGGCCATGGTTTGGGTTGTGACATCTGTAAACCGACTGCTGCAAATATCTTGGCTTCTTGTTGGAATGATTTCGTACTTGAGCCAAGTCATGCAGGTCTACAAGACAGTAATGACTACTACCTAGGGAATATCCAAAAAGATGGTTCTTACTCAGTTGTACCCCGTATGGCTGGTGGTGAAGTGACTCCAGATGGTTTGATTGCGATTGGTCAAATTGCGAAGAAATATAACTTGTACACCAAAATTACTGGTGGTCAACGCGTTGACATGTTTGGTGCGCAAGTTCACGAGCTTCCATTTATTTGGGAAGAGTTAAATGCTGCGGGCTTCGAGTCTGGTCATGCCTACGGCAAATCTTTACGTACCGTGAAATCTTGTGTAGGTAGTACATGGTGTCGTTACGGTGTAGACAACTCGGTTGGTTTAGCGATTGAGCTTGAAAATCGTTACAAAGGTTTGCGTTCACCACATAAATTAAAAATGGCGGTGTCTGGATGTACGCGTGAGTGTGCAGAAGCGCAAGGCAAAGACGTGGGTATTATCGCGACCGAAAAAGGCTGGAACCTTTATGTATGTGGTAACGGTGGTATGAAACCACGTCATGCCGAGTTACTTGCATCTGACCTTGATAAAGCAACGCTTATCCGTTACATCGACCGTTTCTATATGTTCTACATTCAAACTGCAGACCGTTTACAACGTACCAGTGTATGGCGCGACAACATGGAAGGCGGTCTAGATTACCTTAAATCTGTAGTTGTTGATGATTCTCTTGGTTTGGCTGCCGAGCTTGAGCGCCGTATGGAACACATCATTGGAACATACCAAGACGAATGGCGTACAGCTGTCGAAAACCCAGAAGTTCGTAAACGCTTCCAAACGTATATCAACGCAGGCGCAAGTGAGCAGGCCGATCCACACATTCAATTTACAACTGAACGTGGTCAAATCCGCCCATTAACTGAAGCTGAACGTTCTGAAGACCGTATTCCAATGGTTGAAGCATAAAGGAGAGTTTCTATGAATATTGTACAAGATAAAAATATGCTTCCTGATGATCAGTGGATTGACGTTTGCGCACTCGATGATTTAACCCCAAACACTGGCGCGGGTGCGCTAATCGGTGGCCAAGCGGTAGCAATCTTCCGTGTGGGGCATGAAAAACGAGTTTACGTGCTGAGCAATAAAGATCCGTTTAGCCAAGCCAATGTCATGAGCCGTGGGATTATTGGAGATTTACAAGGCGAACGCGTCATTGCATCACCAATCTATAAACAACATTTCAGCTTAGCAACAGGGCGTTGTTTAGAGGATAAAGACCAAAAGCTTTCAGTTTATCCGAGCAAAATTATTGATGGCCGTGTTTGGGTCAATGCAGTACCGCAAAAAACTTATATTACCAATACAGGTGTATCACAAGACAAACTTAGACTGGTGCTGATCGGGAATGGTTTAGCAGGAATGCGTTGTCTGGAAGATTTACTCGATATGGCACCAGACCGTTATGAAGTTACGGTGATTGGTGAAGAACCTTGGGGTAACTATAACCGTATTATGTTGTCTCCGGTTTTATCGGGTGAAAAAACCATTGAAGATATTATGCTACATCCACCAAAGTGGTACGACGATAAAGGCATTAAATTTATTGCCGGTGATAAAGCCGTAAAAATTGATCGTCCACGTAAAGTGGTTTACACAGCAAAAGGCCAGACAGTTGATTATGACCGTTTGATTCTGGCAACAGGCTCGGCACCATTTATTCCACCAGTTCAAGGTGTCGACTTAAAAGGTGTCTTAACTTTCCGTGATATTTATGATGTTAACACCATGATTGAGTACTGCGGTTTAAAAACCAATGCAGTCGTGATTGGTGGCGGTTTGCTGGGTTTAGAAGCTGCGTATGGATTAAAACAACGCGGTATGAATGTCACTGTCCTGCATTTGATGGACCGCATTATGGAGCGTCAACTTGACAGCCGTGCTAGCCAGTTACTTCGTCATAGCATTGATCAAAAAGGTATTAACATTATTACCGAAGCTAATACCGAAGCGTTAATTGGTGATGAAAATGGTCATGTGAAGCAAATACGCTTGAAAGATGGCACAGTTTTAGATGCTGACCTTGTGGTATTTGCAGTGGGCATTCGTCCAAATATTGCTTTGGCCCAAAGTGCTGGTCTACGCTGCAATCGAGGTGTGTTGGTGAATGACACCATGCAAACGTTTGACCCAAGTATTTACGCGGTGGGTGAGTGTATTGAACACCGTGGACAGACCTTTGGTTTAGTTGAGCCACTATGGGGCCAAGCTTTTATTTGCGCGACTCATTTGGCTGAACACGGCAGCTTAACTTTTAAAGCACCGACCGTACCGACTCAGTTAAAAGTCAGCGGTGTCGATGTGTTCTCTGCGGGCAATTTTGAGCCGAAAGATGACTATGAAGACATTATCCTGAACGATGAAAAACGCCAGATTTATAAACGTATTATTATCCAAAGCGATCGGGTAATCGGTGCAGTACTGTTCGGTGATACTGAAGATGGCATGTGGTATGCAGAGTTAATAGCAGACCAAACCGCAGTCTCATCATTTAGAAATAAGTTGCTATTTGGTCGAGATTTTGCATTAAAAAATGCAGGCTAAATAGGGAAAGGAGCAGTTATGAATAGTATCCCAAGCGTTGAAGTCGATAGCTCCGATCATGTTGCAAAAACAATCAAAACAACATGTCCATATTGTGGGGTGGGTTGCGGTGTTAGCTTAAACATCCAACAAAAACCTCAAGGACCTGTGGTGCAAGTTGAGGGGGATGCTGAGCATCCTTCCAACTTTGGGCGCTTATGTATTAAAGGTAGCCGACTTGCAGATACTTTGGGGTTAGAAACACGTGTTTTACAACCAATGATGGGGCGAAAAGCTGATCGGGTGGTAACCACATGGGATACAGCAATTAATAAGATTGCTGATAAATTCCAATCTTGTATCGATCAATATGGTCGTGACAGCATTGCATTTTATGTTTCTGGTCAGCTTTTGACTGAAGACTATTATGTGGTGAACAAGTTTGTAAAAGGCTATTTGGGTACTGCAAATATCGATACCAATTCACGTCTTTGCATGTCATCTGCCGTTGCGGGCCATAAACGTAGCTTTGGTGAAGATATTGTCCCTGCAAGTTATGAAGATTTTGAACATGCAGACATGGTGGTATTGGTAGGATCTAATACTGCATGGTGCCATCCTGTGCTTTATCAACGGATCATGCAGGCTAAAAGCCAAAATCCAGATATGTTTGTGGTCGTGATTGACCCACGTTTTACCAGTACCTGTGAACAAGCGGACTTGCATTTGCCGATTTTACCGGGCCAAGATGTCGCTTTATTTAATGGCTTATTTCAATATCTATATCAAAAAGGTCATGCTGATCAGGCCTTTGTAGATGCCTATACCGAAGGTTTGCAAGAAGTTTTGGCAAGCAGTCAGCCAGAAACTGATATTGAATATGTGGCAAAGCGTACAGGTATTGCACTCGATAAATTACAGCAGTTTTTTGAAAAATTTGCACAGACTGAAAAAGTCATCACCCTATTTTCAATGGGTGTCAATCAATCAAGTCAGGGAGTCAATAAAGCCAATAGCATTATTAACTGCCATTTACTAACAGGCAAAATTGGTAAGCTCGGTGCCGCTCCATTTTCAATGACAGGACAACCTAATGCGATGGGTGGACGAGAAGTCGGTGGCTTAGCCAATATGCTGGCTGCGCATATGGATTTAGATAATCCACTACATCAAAAACTAGTGCAAACTTTTTGGGACAGCCCATTTATTGCGACTCAAGCTGGCTTAAAAGCAGTTGATTTGTTCCGTGCCGTTGAAGCTGGAAAAATTAAAGCCATCTGGATTATGGCAACTAATCCGGTGGTGAGTTTACCCGATGCCGATCAAGTCAAACGTGCATTAGAGAAGTGCGAGCTGGTGGTCGTGTCAGATATCTGCGCAGATACGGATACTACGGCTTACGCCGATATTTTGCTTCCAGCTTTAGGGTGGGGTGAAAAAGATGGCACAGTGACCAACTCTGAACGTCGTATTTCACGCCAGCGTGCTTTTTTACCTGCGCCGGGTGAAGCAAAAGCAGACTGGTTGTCTGTCAGCCAAGTCGCGAAAAAATTAGGCTTCAATGGTTTTGATTTTGCGAGTGCTGTGGATATTTTCAATGAGCATGCAGCGTTATCTGCACAAGACAATGCAGACATAAATGCTCGTGCAGAAAGTAATAATTTCCGTTATTTCAATCTAAAAGGTTTAATGAACCTAAGTAATGCTGAGTACGACGCTCTACAACCAGTGCAATGGCCAGTGTGGAGTAAAAACCAAGACGCTAAAGCCGTTCAACAACTATTTGGGAAAGGACTGTTTAGTCATACAAACGCCAAGGCAAAACTGATCCCAACTGTTGCAATTGATCCAGTACATGCAGTTTCAGAAGACTATCCACTCATTTTAAACACAGGGCGTATTCGTGACCAATGGCACACCATGACGCGTACTGGTTTGTCACCAAATTTGACTAGTCATCGTGCTGAACCATTCTGTGAGATTCATCCGAGTGATGCCTTAAAGTTTGGTATTCGTGATCAAGGCTTGGTAGAAGTTCGTTCGAAATGGGGCAGTTGTGTACTACGTGTGACATTTTCATCGGGTGTGCGTCGTGGGCAAATTTTTGCACCAATTCACTGGACTGAACAAGTTGCGTCCGATGCGCGTATTGGTAAAGTTGTTAATCCAGAAGTTGATGCAATTTCAGGTGAACCCGAGTTCAAACATACACCTGTTACCATTCAACCGTTCTATACCACTTGGCAGGGTGTGCTTTATGTACGTGAAGGATACGATGCATATATCCAAGAATCGCTACATCACTGTGCATGGTGGACCAAGGTCAAAATGTTGAAAACCAACCGTTACGAACTTGCAGACCGTCAAACTTTTCATGACACTCAAAAGAACTTAAAAAGCTTTTTACCGTTTGTAGATGAAACTTTTGAATGGCTGAGTATTGAAGATATTTCATCACAATTAAGTCATAGCGTTGTTTTGAAAGATGGCATCGTAATTGCAAGTCTATATATTGCACCGCCAGATTTATTGCCAGATCGTGATTGGGTGGCAAGTCTGTTTAAACGCGAGCGTTTAAGTGCGTTACACCGAAAAGCATTACTGGCCGGCATGCCAATGTCTGCTACAAATAATGACGGACCTTTAGTCTGTAGTTGTTTTAAAGTAGGTAAGAACAAAATTATAGATGCAATCAAAACTCAAAATATTACTCATGAAAAACAAGTGACAGCTTGTTTAAAAGCAGGTGGTAATTGTGGTTCATGTTTACCTGAAATCCGTGGCTTGATTAAAGCTTGCCAACAGGAGGTGGAAGTGTGAATAAGGGGTATCCCGTAACTGATGTGGTCATTCTGGCAGGTGGACAAGCCCGCCGTATGAATGGTTTAAATAAGTTGTTACAGCAATTTGATGGTGAAACTCAACTCATTAAAATTCATCAGAAATTAAGATCATCCGTGTCTGAAATTTGGGTGAATAGTCATCGTGATTATTCAATTTATCAAAGTATTGTGCCTGATATTCAATGTTATCAAGATGATGCAGCCGGTTTTTTCGGTCCACTGATGGGAATGAAAAGTGCATGGTCAAATGTAAGCGCAGACTATGTTTTGTTTATTCCTTGTGATGTGACCTATATCCCTACGCAAGTCGTTGCCAAATTACATGGCGCACTTCGGAAAAATAAACAGGCTCAGGCAGCCTATGTTTCAATTAATGGAGATGCCTTATATCCATTTTGCTTATTAAAACGTGAAAGCCTCATCACTATAACGGAGCAAATTGAAAAGCAACGATTAAGTTTGAAAGAATGCTTTAAGCTTTTGCATGCGCAAGTCGCTATATTTCAAAAACAGAATCTTTTTTTTCATAGTATTAATTCATTGGATGAGCTTCAGCAATACAAACAAATCAAAGCATTTAAAGAAATTTTTACAGCAAATTAACTTCGGATATTAGCGGTTTAAAATTTACATTGGTCGAGTGAACCACATTTTTAATCTTTGTGCGGTTGACTATTTATTGTTTAAGTTCTATTTTGGAACTTGATGTTTTTATTCTAGCCAAATGTATAAAAATAAACGGAGCCAGAAAATGATGGATGTAGTGCAGCAAAATAAAACAGATGTGACCGCATGTATTTTGTGTTCTAGGAACTGTGGTTTAAGTGTCGAAATTAATGATAATCAGTTTGTCAAAATTAAAGGCAATCCTGAACATCCATTTTCTCAAGGCTACATTTGCCAAAAAGCTGCCAGATTACAGCATTACCAGAAACATGCAGACCGTTTGACTACGCCTTTAAAACGTCAGCCAGATGGCTCATTTCAAGAAATTAGTTGGGATGTGGCGATACAAGAAATTGCCGATCAATTGGTTCAGATTAGAGATAATTTTGGCGGGACTGCTTTTGCTTCTGTTGGGGGCGGTGGTCAAGGCAATCATCTAGGTGCAGCGTATGGCCGACAGCTCTTGCTGGCCATGAAAAGTTATTATGCTTATAACTCACTTGCTCAAGAAAAAACAGGTGATTTCTGGCTCAATGGGCGTTTGTTCGGTAGTCAGGCTTGCCATACCACCGAAGATGTTGAACACGCTGACTATGTACTTTTCATTGGGACAAATCCTTTTCAGGCCCATGGCATTCCCAACGCGCGAGACACCCTAAAACATATTAAGAAAGATCCGAACCGAACCATGGTGGTGTTTGACCCACGTGTTACCGAAACAGCCAAACAAGCAGATATTCATGTGCAATTAAAACCTGGAACAGATGCTTTTTTAATGTCGGCGATGATTGCGATCATTATTAAAGAAAACCTTTATGATGCGGCGTTTATTGAGCAGCATACACAAGGTTTTGAAGACGTAAAAACTGCATTTAGCCGTGTGCCGATTGAAGAATATATTGCCAAAGCAGATGTTCCAGTCGACTTGATTTACCAAGTGGTTCGAGATTTTGCTAAAGCTAAAAGAGGCTGTGTTCGGATTGATTTGGGTATTCAACATACTTTAAATACGACATTAAACGGATATTTAGAAAAACTACTGTACTTAGTGACTGGAAACTTTGGAAAGCAGGGTACCAATAATTTACATACCATGTTTATTCCAATCTTAAGCGATACAGATGAAAGAAAGCCGAAATATAGACGTAGTGTTTATCATAAAATGTTCCCTATTTCTGGGTTCTTCCCGCCTAATATTTTACCCGATGAAATCTTAAACGCAGGGGAAAAGCGAATTCGTGCTGTGTTTGTAGATAGCTGTAATCCGTTATTAACTTATCCAGATACACTTGCCTATGAGGAAGCATTTAAAGCATTAGATTTGTTAGTTGTGGTCGATGTTGCCATGACGGAAACCGCTAGGCTTGCTGACTACATTTTGCCAGCGCATACCCAGTTTGAAAAATGGGAATTTACTGGTTTTAATCTTGAGTTTCCTAAAAATGGTTTTCACCTACGTCATCCTGTATTGACCGCTCAAGCGAATACTTTGCCAGAGGCAGAAATTTATACACGATTACTTGAAGCTATGCAGGTGATTCCAAAACGCTTTCCAATTTTAGAAAAAATAGCTTCAGTCGACTCGAAAAAAACAGCCTATTTACCGTACTTGTCGGCATTAGGTCTTACTTTTGCACGAAATAAAAAATACCTTCCTTTTGCAGCCTCAATTCTCTATCGCACTTTAGGTAAACACTTAGAAAAATCAGCTGGTTCAGTTGCTTTTTTATTGCCGCTATCGATTCAATATGCTGTTTTACACACCAAAGCGGTACGCCGTGCAGGTTACAAAGGTAATCCTTTAACTTTAGGCATTCGGTTATTTGAACAAATTTTAAAGCAACGTTCAGGTGTCGTGTTATCGCAACATGAATATGACGAAATATGGAAACTGGTTGCTTATAAAGATAAGAAAATACGTCTTGCTATTCCAGAGATGTTAACTGAGCTAGCAAATTTAAAAAATCATCAGGTTAATGTTGAAGAATTTCCATTCATACTTTTATCAGGTGAGCGACGTAGCTATAACGCCAACCAAATTTACCGTGACCCTGCTTGGCGAAAAGTAGATGCAGAAGGTGCACTACGTATTCATCCTGAAGATGCAAAGCACCTAAATGTAGATGCAGGAGGTCAGCTTAAATGTATTTCACAACATGGAGAAATTCAGGTTACTGTAGATTTTGATGAGGGAATGCGAAAAGGGGTAGTTTCACTTCCACATGGTTATGGCATGCGCTTTCAAGGTGGTGAACCCATTGGACCACAATTAAATCGACTGATTTCCGCTGAACATTGTGATCCATTATCTAAAACGCCGTACCATAAATATGTACCCATCCGCTTAGAAAAGTGCTAGAAATAATGTAAGGCAAATAAGAGATTAATGCTGCACCAACTTTATACAGTTTTAAAATTACAGTGAAGTGGTGCAGCCAAAGGTCTATCAAAAAACCGAAAAAGTTATGGATGATAAATAGAATTGGAACAAATTTTGCATAAAAATCAGAGCACTATTGAAGAGCAATTTTCTATTTTAATTGCCCAGAAAAAGTGCCAGCAATATTTGAACTGTTCTCGACATGAGTGCAAAAGATGAAACAATACCACTCTGAAAATACGCTATCTGTTCTACAAGACCAATATGGGCGTATCAAGCGAAAGTTACGAATTTCGGTAACTGATCGCTGTAATTTTAAGTGTGTATATTGCATGCCTGAACATCCTGAATGGTTAAATAAACAAGACTTGCTTAGTTTTGAGGCGCTCTTTCAGTTTTGTCGTTTTATGGTGCAACAAGGTATTGAAAGCATCCGTATTACAGGCGGCGAACCATTAATGCGTCAAGGGATTGTTCATTTCGTTCGTGATTTACAAGCTTTAAAAGCATTAGGTCTAAAACGCATTTCAATGACCACCAATGGCCATTATCTTGCTAAATACGCTAAGCAGTTAAAAGATGCTGGTTTAGATGATTTAAACATTAGTTTAGATAGTCTTGATTCAATTCAATTTAAAGAACTCACCAAGAAAAAGTTAGAACTAGTTCTTGAAGGTATTCAAGCTGCAAAAGATGCAGAACTACCTTTTAAAATAAACTGCGTGTTAATGAAAGATAAAAATGACGATCAAATCCTACCTATGGTGAGATGGTCAATCGCCAATCATATTCCGCTACGTTTTATTGAGTTTATGCCGCTTGATGGTGATGCACTCTGGTCAAATAAAGATGTGGTGAGTGAAGCTGAAATTTTACAGGCGTTGCAACCGCATTATTCGGTACAGGTTGTTGAGCAACAACATGAGCCAGCGCGTCAATATCTACTTAACAATAGCTACGCTCTAGGCATCATTTCTACCATTACTCACTCATTTTGCCACCAATGTGACCGCATACGACTAACGGCGCAAGGTGAGCTATATAACTGTCTCTTTGCTCAGCAGGGTTTAAATATTAAGCCGCAGCTTCAAGCACTATTACGTGCACAGAACTCAACTGATCATGTGCTGCATAGTCAGCAGTTAAAAGATCAAGTTATGCCGTATATCTGGAATAAAGCCAAAGGCTTTCATGCCTTACAACATCAACAAACCCGTAAAATCAGTATGCATATGCTTGGGGGATAAATGCAGCAATCTATCCAAATTAAAATCGAATCATTTGGTGCAATTGAAAAATTGCTTCCACAAAATCTTTCGTTAGTTTGTCCCACCGATATTTTAGTTAAAAATGTCTTAGATGAAATTGTTTCATTGCATCCAGAATGTACACAGGCCATGGAAAAATGTGCATGCGCTATTGGCGATAATGTCATAACAAGGCAAGCTGCCTTAAATCAGCCATGTACTTTAGTTTTATTATCACCAGTTGCAGGAGGATGAGCCATGCGAGATTTTGCACGTATACAAGAGCAGGCTTTAAGCCTTGATATCTTTGATCCGATTGAATCATTTCCTGAATGCGGTGGAATCGATATTTTTATGGGTACAGTTCGTAACCATCATGAAGGTAAAGCTGTTAAAGCACTGAAATATACCTCGTATAAACCGCTTTCTGAAAAAATGATACGTGAAATTGAACTGGAAATTGAGAAAAAGTATCAGGTATCTTATGTGCGAGTGGTTCATCGGATTGGATATCTAGAAGTCGGTGAAACAGCAATCATTGCAATTGCTTATGCAGCCCATCGCCGTGAAGCTTTTCAAGCATGCGAAGAAGCGGTTGAGCGGGTAAAACATGAAGTGCCTGTATTTAAAGAAGAGTTCTTTACAGATGGTACAAGTCACTATGTAGAAGGCTGCTGTATTCGTAAGGATGCACCGCAAGAACACAAGCATCACCATCATGCCGGCCATGAACACTCACACTGAAATAAGCAAGACTAGGATAAATAATGAAAAATGTAGGAATGAAGCCGGAGAGTTATCGTGTTGCTGAAGCACAAGCAATTTTATATGCACCACCACACTGTATTGAGTTATTAAGACAAGGAAATACTGAAAAAGGGGATGCATTAAAAACTGCACGTGTGGCAGGAATTTTGGCAGCAAAACGAACTGATGAGCTGATTCCTTTGTGCCATCCATTGCCGATTTATCGTGCAGATGTTGAATATGAATTAGAACATGATTTTGTAAAGATTATTACCGTGGTCGAAACCATTGGTCCAACTGGCGTAGAGATGGAGGCCCTAACGGCTGCAAGTCTTGCAGGCTTAACCATTTACGACATGTTAAAGCCACATTGTGAACCAGAAGAGCTCTGGATGGATCAATGTAAATTGCTTAAGAAAAAAGGTGGAAAATCACACTTTAAGCGGGTTCTTCGTCAACCCGTTTCAGCTGCTGTTATTGTGTTATCCGATACCGTAGCAGCGGGCAGAAAGCCCGATACTGCCGGAAAATCTGTGGTTGAAACTTTAACCGAGGCAGGATTCGATCCGATTCACTACCAGATTTTGCCAGATGAAGCGGATACTTTAAAAAACTTAGTGCTTGAGCTGAGCAAATCATATGCTTGCATTATGACCGTCGGCGGTACGGGAATTGGTAAGCGGGATATTACGGTTGATACGCTAGAGCCACTTCTTGAGCGTAAGCTAGATGGGTTAATGGAAGCTGCGCGTTCATTTGGACAAAAACGCACGCCATATGCTGCAATGTCGCGTGGAGTAGCTGGTTTTATCGACCGTTCTCTAGTGGTGACTTTACCGGGAAGCCGTGGTGGAGCAAGTGAATCAATGGCTGCTATTTTACCTGCCTTAGTCCATATTTTTGATGTTTGCCGTGATTTACCACATCCGGGAGGCTATGAATAATGTCAGGTTGTGGTACAGAACGTGGGTTGATTAGCGTAGATGAAGCAATTGAGCTGATTAGTAACCGACCTAAAAAATTAGGCTCAATTCAGCAAGTTCTTCAAAATAGTCTAAGTAGATATCTTGCTAAAGAAATTTATTCAGAAATTAATTTGCCAAGCTTCTCTCAAAGTGCTGTAGATGGTTACGCACTTTGTAGCCATGCAGAAGATTTAAATAATCAAAAGTTTCAGGTTACTGGCGAGATTCGCGCCGGAAGCGAAAGTCATGACATTCTGAGTGAAGGACAGGCAATTCGTATATTTACTGGTGGCAAAATTCCTGAAGGCACAATGTATGTTGCGAGGCAAGAAATAGTAGAGGTCGTTTCAGCGCAAGAAATTTTGTTAACTGAACATATTCGCCCTCAAGCCGATATCCGTTTTACGGGTGAGGAAATCCAGAACGGGCAGTTGCTTGCCCAAGTTGGACAGTTTCTAAATATTGGAAGCTTGGCTGCCTTAAGTATGGCGGGTGTACAAACGGTAGACGTTTATCGTGCGCCGAAAGTTGCTGTTTTAGTCACGGGTGATGAAGTTGCCGAAAAAGCAGAAGATCTTGCAGAAGGTAAAATCTTTGATGCAAATGGTCCATTACTAAAAGCTTGGTTTGAAGATTATGGCTTAGAGATTGAACTCATTCATGTGGCAGATGAAGCGGAACAAGTCACGCATTACTTTGATGAGTTAAAAGATAGTCATGATGTCATTATAACCACAGGCGGAGTGTCAGTAGGTGATTATGACTTTGTTCGACCATGCGCTTTTGAGGCTGGCTTTGAACAGATCTTTTGGAAAGTAAAACAAAAGCCGGGTAAGCCACTCTTTTTTGCTGAATATTCTCACACGGAAAAAGATCAGTGTTGTTATTTGCTGGGGTTACCGGGTAATCCCGCTGCGGTCTATGTATCAATGCAAGTTTATGGGAAAACATTGCTCGACACTTTGCAGGGAAATCAAGCAGGGCCGGATTGGTTTAGTGCAATTTTAGATCATGATTTAAAAGAAGATGCGCGTGAACGTTTTCTAAGAATGCATGCTTATTTTGACAATGGACAACTTAAAGTTAAAAGTCTGGCAAAACAGCAATCACACATGCTCAGTAATTTAATGCAGGCCAATTGTCTGGTGCGAATTCCAGCAAGTGTGAAACTAGAAGCAGGTCATATTTTGAAGGGTGTATTCATCTCAAATTAATGATGAGTAATAATAGATATAACTCACTATACAATTGGGTGGGTTATATTTGTTAAGCGAATTTATATAATAACTTTTTATTTTTTTATAATAAAAATTCTTTTATAAAGTTGATAAGAAGTTATTTTTATAATGAATCTTGCATAACTCGTGGTAAGTGGTTTAGGGTATAAACAATAGGGCCGTTAGGCTAGGAAATATCGAGGAACGCATAAAGATGAAATGGGATGACATCGGTGATCAACCTTGTTCGGTTGCTCGTATGCTATCAGTGATTGGCGATCGATGGACGATGCTAATATTACGTAATGCTTTTATGGGAATACGCCGTTTTGACGATTTTCAAAAATCATTAGGTGTAACTCGTCATGTCCTTTCAGATCGTTTAAAGCGTTTGGTTGAATATGAAATTTTGGCCAAAGCTCCTTATTTTGATCGTCAAGAACGCTTTGAATATCGCCTCACTGATAAAGGTTTTGAACTTTATCCAATTATTTTATCGATGGCGAATTGGGCAGATAAATGGATGGATCAAGGTTTAGGCAAACCTTTAGAGTATCGTCATAAAACTTGTGGTCATAAGTTCGAACCAGTTATGGTATGTTCGGTTTGCCATGAACCTTTACATGCCAAACAAGTGCAAGTTTCAGCTGGGCCAGGCTATTTTGCATATATTGAACAAAAACAGAAACAAGCTTAATAAATTATGAAGACTCTTGTTGAATGGCATCAGCTAGAGTCTTATAAATGTGGTCATGATTTGACTGTGTTACATTAAAACGTATGAATTGACCAGCATTGGGAGCTTGGCTAAATGCATTTCCTGGTGCAAGAATAACTTGATGGTTAATACAATATTTTGCAATTTTTGAAGCTTCAACACCCTCTGGCAAATGACACCAAACAAAAATTCCCGCTTGAGGTTTAATCCATGGTTTTATGCCCAAAGGTTCTAGTTTGGTAATGGTATCGTGCATCGCTTTTGCTAAACGAACTTTTAATAATTCTATATGTTTACGGTAAGATCCATCAGTTAAAGCACTTAATAAAACTTCAGCAGACACGCCATTGTGAGAAAAGCTTGTGGCAATTTTTAGGTCAGTGAGCTGATCAATCCATTCTGGTTTTGCAATGATATAACCACAGCGAATAGATGCTGATAACGTTTTAGAAAAACTTCCAATAAAAATTACACGTGACAGATTATCCAAAGCCGCAAGCCGAGGAGCAGCGTTATATTCAAAATCTGAAAAAATATCATCTTCAACGACAATCAAATTGGATTGTTCAATCAGTTTTAATAGTTGATGTGCTGTAGAAAGAGACAGCGTCGCACCAGTTGGGTTGTGAATTCCTGAGTTGGTGATATAAAGACGTGGATTGTAAGTCTCAATTGCTTCTTTAAATGCTTCTAAGTCAGGACCTGTTGGTGTGTAGGGAATACCAATAACTTTGACTTGATGGACTTTAAGTAATGCATGAAAGTTGAAATAACAAGGATCATCAATCAAAACAACATCATCGGGCTTTAATAAAAATCGGCAAACCAAATCAATCGCTTGAGTTCCCGAATCAGTTAAAAGTACCTGATTAAGATTCGCCTCTATACCTTTTGCTTGAGCACGTCTTGCCAGTAAATCACGTAGAGCTGGTAATCCCAATGGTGTTGAATAACCCATTAAACAATCATCTGGGCTTTTCGCGGCCGTCCTTAAAGCTTTACGAATACTGTCTAATGGCATCCAGTCATCAGGTAGCCAACCGCAACCGGGCTTAAAAACATCTGCTTTCGCTTCCAAAGATTGACGTGAAATCCATAATGGATCAACTGAACGATCTAATTTAGGGCCTAATTCACTTAAAGCTAAAGGTGCGAGCGGACCAACAATATAAAAACCAGATCCAGTTCTTGATTCGATTTTGCCTAAAGCAATTAATCTTTCATACGCTTCTACAACTGTTGATACTGAAAAGCCTAGATCATTTGCTAATTTACGAACAGAAGGCAAGCGTGCTCCCGGCATTAATGACCGATTTTTTATTTGTTGCTCAATTTCTGAAATGACAATTTCAATTTTTGTTTTGCTCTGGTTCACGCGCTCAAAATCCCAACTGTACTGGTTGTTAGTGCATAACAGTTCTTTTAAATTGTACTGCTCTGTATCTGGTTTAATCACCTTAGCACAGCTTAAATTCTTCGTATAGTGACGGAGAAAATTATGAATAGGTTTATGAATGGCTGGGTGAATGGTTTTATTGGCGTAGCTATTTTTGCGGGGTCATTACCAGCAACACGTGTAGCTGTAATGGGGTTTGAACCGGGCTTTCTAACCGCGGCACGAGCTGCGATAGCTGGTATTTTAGGGCTTATTCTTATATTAGTTTTAAAACAAAAGAAACCAGCCAAACAAGATTGGTGGCCTCTTGCCATTGTTGCTGTGGGGGTGGTGATTGGTTTTCCGTTGTTTACAGCACTTGCTTTGCAATACATGAATGCAGCGCATTCAATTGTCTTTGTTAGTCTTTTGCCGCTTGCAACTGCAATATTTGCTGTACTAAGGGGTGGAGAAAAACCGAATCATTTTTTCTGGATATTTGCAGTATTGGGGAGTGCGGTTGTTTTTACCTATATGTTCTTCCTTTCTGGTGATACATCACTTGGAATAGGGGACTTTTATATGTTAATGGCAATTATTTTCTGTGGCTTTGGCTATGCAGAAGGCGGTGTACTTTCAAGAAAAATAGGTGGGTGGCAGGTCATTTGTTGGGCGCTCATTTTGTCTTTGCCTTTTATGTTGTTGCTTACTATTTTCTATATGCCAGCTTCATTCCAAAGTGTGTCTCCATCTGCTTTAGTTGGTCTTATTTATGTGTCTTTGTTTAGTATGCTCATTGGCTTTTTCTTTTGGTACAAAGGACTGGCACAAGGCGGTATTGCTGCCATAAGCCAACTACAACTTTTACAGCCTTTAATGGGGCTAGCTATTGCAGCGGCTTTATTGCACGAACATGTGAGCTGGTCAATGTTAGTGGTCACAGCAGCAACTATTTTATGTGTCGCTGCTGCTAAAAAGTTTACTTAACTTTATAAACAATTTGCTGGTTTAGGAACACCTGCCAAACGACTTAAATGACGGGCAACTAAACCAGTATTAAATTGTTGCTGTAAAACAGCATTATTAATCTCTGGACTTACCGTTTTCATTAGAAACTTAATGAGAGGGCGAGTCGCAGGAGAGTGCCCAAACTGTTGATAAAACTGACGCACAGCAGCTAAAACTTCGAAATGCCACTCGGTCAATTCAATATCAAGTGACTTGGCAAGCTCTTGTGCAACTTCAGGATTCCAGATTGTATAATCAACCAAATGACCATCTTGGTCTAATTCTAAATTCATGAAACCAGCCTAAATATATTATTTAAAAGAAATACAGCGATTAAATGTTAAAACAAGATCTGCAAATTGATCATATTCCAATACATTTATCTGAGCTAAAGTATCCGCATCGATTAAATCTTTTTCGATGCTTAAGCATGAAACACTTCCAAACTGTTGAATCATTTCAGCTGAAAGTCGTGCAACAGAATCACCCATAAAAATAATCTGGTCACCTTTCTGATAAAGGTTACCTAATTCATCAATAACACTCGGTGTATTGTAATAAGTAGATTGCACGAGATAAAGTGTTGATGGATTCATTAAAATTACACCTTCATCTACCAATATAAGACATGGTCAAAAGACTGAATGAACTCATTATTCAACTCAATGAATTCGAGCTCTTGTTCAGTTTGCTGAACAAAAGGATTTTGCTGATTTTTGCTTTCGATCAGAATTGGGCTTAAGTCATAAAATTCAAAGCTTTCGACCATATTTGATGCGACTTTGAAAGCATGATGAAGTTGGCTAAAGCTTAAGTCATTTTGTAAAAGGCTAAGCGCAGCATCTTTCAATAATACTTTGACTGGTGAGCCAAAGGTTGCTAAAACCATAGTAGCGGAAAGGCTTTCATTGATTTGCAGATTGGTTAAGTTGGCTTGGCTTAAAATGACGAGTACAGATTTCACACAATATACCTTTTAAAAGCAACAATCTAAGCAAACAAAGTAACTTAAAATTGAATAAGACGAGATGCTGACTGTACCGCATCAGCAAGTTCACCTAACCCGACCAGTTGAAAGTCTTTGGCAAGGTTGTGATGAGTAAGGTGATGGCGACTGGCATTTTCTGCATCGGTAATACCACGAGCGAGGGCAGCACTCACACATACAGGAAGTCGAATCGCAAGCTTTTGCCATTCATGCGTTAAATTACGCTGGTCGTCAGGAACCCATTGAAAATCATTAGCAACCTGCACGCCATCTTGGTAAAAGAATACACGAAAGTCTTCATTTTTACTTTTGAGTGCCTGAGCAAGTCCTAAAGCATGCCAAGCATGAATGGAAGTAGGAGCAGAGGTAATTAGTAGTAATGTACTCATTGAGAATTCACTATGGTCATACGTCTAAATGGGCGTAGATGCATTAAGAGAAAGGTAAGTATACAATGATTTTAGTGACAGGTGGTTTAGGCTTTATCGGTTCACACATTGCGTTGAGTCTTATGGCTCAGGGTCAAGAAGTGGTAATTGTCGATAATTTGGCTAATTCAACCTTGCAAACGCTGGAACGCCTAGAATTTATTTCTGGCATGTACGTTCCATTTGTTAAACTTGATGTACGTAATACACCAGCATTGAATAAGGTCTTCGAGCAATATTCAATTGATGCGGTTATTCATACTGCTGGGTTTAAATCAATTGAAGAATCTAATCTTAAACCTCTTGAATATTATAATGATAATGTCAGTTGCATCATGAGTTTACTACGTGCCATGCAACGCACAGGTGTTCGTCACTTTATTCATTTGTCTAGCCTTGCAGCATATGGAAAATCTGGTCTGCAATTAAGCGAAACAGACGAATTCAATTATGCTTATCCTAATCCCTATATTAAGTCTCAACAGATGATTGAAGAAATTATCCGTGATACTTATAAAATTGATCATGAGTGGAAAATTGCGATCTTACGCTTATCTAATATCGTAGGTGCATTTGAACATGGGGTGCTCGGAGAGTATGTCGCACAGCTTCCTAAAAATATTGTACCGCTTGCCATGCAAGTCGCAGCAATGCAACGTGATTTGATTGAATTACAAGATCAAGCTGAAACATCGGACCATACAACTGAACGCAGTTTTCTACACGTTTTAGATGTGTGTGAAGCTGTAACTGCCAGCTTACATTGGCTACGTGATCAAACACATTGTTGTGAGGCATTTAATATTGCCCATGACCAAGTTCACTCTGTGCGTCAATTACTAGATGAAATTTCACAGGTAACGCAATCTGAAATTCCGACTCAACCTGCGATTTACAAACATGTTGAATTAAGTCAGGTTGCAGCAGACATAACGAAAGCAAAAACATTATTGAATTGGACACCTAAACGTCCGTTAAAACAAATGATTGAAGATGAATGGCGTTTTTATCAAAATACATTAAATGGAAGATAAGATAATGATTCTTATTTACAATAATGGGAATGCTTGAGTACGATACTAAAAATTAACTAGCCAGAGCAAATAATTGCTTCAGCCCGTAAGTTCTTTAACCAGACAACTGAGGTTTCTATGCAAACACGAATTGAACATGACACTATGGGTGAGATTGAAGTTCCAAATGAAGTATTGTGGGGGGCGCAGACTCAACGCAGCTTACAGAACTTTAAAATCGGGCAAGAACGATTACCCCGTGCCATGATTCGAGCAATGGGGCTGGTGAAAAAGGCTGCTGCAATAACTAATGCTGAACTTGAACAGTTACCACAAGATTTGAGCCAATATATTGTGGGCGCGGCTGAAGAAGTCATTGATGGTAAATGGGATTCACAGTTTCCTTTAGTGGTCTGGCAGACAGGTTCTGGTACGCAAAGTAACATGAACTGTAATGAAGTGATTGCCAATATTGCTAACCAAAAATTAGGTCAAGCATTGGGTGCGCAAAAACCTGTACATCCAAATGATCATGTCAACCGTGCTCAATCAACGAACGATTCATTTCCAACCGCTATTCACGTAGCAGCAAGTTTGCAAATTAATGAATTGCTTATTCCTGCGGTAGAACAGCTTAAAGCGACTTTGCAAAAAAAATCAGATGAGTTTCAGTCTATTGTTAAAATTGGTCGTACCCATTTACAAGATGCAACTCCATTAACACTAGGTCAAGAATTTAGTGGCTATGTGTCTCAGCTTGAGCATGGATTAGTTCGTTTGCAACAGGCATTGACAGGTTTATATGAATTACCATTAGGTGGTACTGCGGTAGGAACAGGGCTAAATGCACATCCTGACTATGCAGTGAAAGCAGCTGCTCAACTTGCATTGCTTACAGGCTTACCGTTTGTGACTGCTCCAAACAAATTTGAAGCACTTGCAGGACGTGATGCTGCTGTTTTTGCTTCTGGTGCATTAAAAACGCTTGCAGTTAGTTTAAATAAAATTGCGAATGATATTCGTTGGTTGGCCAGTGGCCCACGTTGTGGTTTCGGTGAAATCCGTATTCCAGAAAATGAACCTGGTTCAAGCATCATGCCGGGTAAAGTAAACCCGACACAAAGTGAAGCAATGACCATGGTTGTTGCGCAAGTGCTTGGAAATGATACGACCATTAATGTGGCTGGTGCGTCAGGTAACTTTGAATTAAACGTATTTATGCCTGTGATTGCTTATAATTTATTGCAATCTATTCAATTGCTTGGTGATGCATGTAATAGTTTTAATGATCACTGTGCGGTAGGAATTGAGCCTAATCAGGATAAAATTGATCACTTCTTACATAACTCTCTCATGTTGGTCACTGCTTTAAACCCGGTGATTGGCTACGAAAATTCTGCAAAGGTTGCCAAGACTGCCTATAAGGAAAATAAAACTTTGAAGCAGGTTGCCGTTGAGCTTGGTTTAGTTACAGCAGAGCAATTTGATGAAGTGGTTAAACCTGAAAAAATGGTTTCACCAAATAGTAAATAATCTCTCCTAATGGGCTTTTTTATTCTTAAATACTTCTGTAATATCCGCGAGTTGCTAAGTACAACAAAAGTCCTGAATGATCAGCGCAAAAAATCATAAGGGGAAGGCCTACTTGAAAAAGTAGGCTTTTTTTATACTTTGAAATATAAATGTCATATCTAGACTTTATTTTTGCTACGTTATTTTATTTTAAGTTCAAATAAATGAAAAAGACTAAATCAATAACTGTTTTAGCAGTAATAGCTTGTACCTTGTCGGGTTGTCTACAAATGTTTCCACCTACTGTAGCTGAGGTGAATCCTGGGGTTTATCAACTTCATGCTCAAAGTAATGCATTTGGTTCGAGAGAAGCCTTGAGGGCAAAGTTAATCAGTAAAGCAGAAGAAATATGTAAAGATAAGGGTTTTGATGAGTTGGATAGTAATAACAAAATCGTAAATCATCATACTGTTTATAATTCAGGAATGCTTATTCCCGTGAATACCAAAGCAGCTGTTTTAAAAGTTAAGTGTAAAGATTAATTTAAATAGTAGTGAACTCCATTCGAGAGTTAATTTTGTTAGACATATAGCAGTACAAGAAACCCGACTAACTATCGACTAATGGCGGGGTTTTTTATTATTAAGTATTTCTGTAATATCAGTATATAAGTTTAGCGCTGACTGATTGGTGTTAGAAATCAAAAGAAGGGGTAGATCTTTTCAAATTAGCATAAATTTATATTTTTTTGGTTTTAAATATTTGAATTATTTTATTTTTAATTCGATTTATATTGATGGAGTTTAGGTGTTATCAAATTGGAAAGTGACTGTATACATCTTTCCAATTCTAGTTTTAAGCAACTTTTTCGTTAGGCTTATTTTTGGGTGAAAAGAGAAAGCAGCCTTTTTTATTAATTAAGAAAAAACATAATTTTTTAGATGGAATTTAAATGGTGATGTATACAATTAGATATGTTCATCGGAACAATACTTACTATATCGCTTCGAATATCGAAGGAAATTTTATTATTCTTGAATCAATGGGTTCGGAATTTCGTATGGGTCATCAAATTTCTTATGATGGTGAGAAGGTATTTAACCTTACTTTGAATGATGAAACTGATGCAGTCATTAAATTAGAGAGTAATGAAAAAACAGCATACGAATACTTACTTTCAATTAAATAAATTAGTTTTTTATGATGAATTATTTCTTTAAGAACTAGGTACGCTTAAAAGATATTTCATACAATAAAAAGTTTTGTTTTTATTGAAAAAGCTATGGTATGGTTATTTAAGCTTTAATTTTGGGCAGTTAAAACAAATGAACTGTTTATTGAATAAAATCACTACTACCACGACCTATAAAGAAGGCTGTGTGTGATTTTTATTAAAGTGAATTAATAAGATAACTAAACCCAGCCAATAATGGCTGGGTTAATTTTTCTCTGTTCATTATTGGTTTTTACAGAGAGAAATTATGGAAAAACTCAATAGCAATTCAAAATCGGCTTTACTGGTCATTGATATGCAAAATGGCCTATTTAACGGCCAGTCTAAGCCACATAATGCTCAACTCGTACTTTCAAATATTCTTAGTCTTATTGAATATTACCGCTTGAATGAGAGACCAATTATCTTTATTCGGCATGTTAGTGAGAAAGGCACCCCATTAGATCCGAGTGGACTGAACACTCAGCTAATCACTGAGTTAGCTCTTAATCCACATAAAGATAGAGTCATTGAAAAAATGTACCCAAGTGGCTTTAAAAATACTATTTTAAAAGAATTGTTAGAGAAGCTTGATGTTGATGAAATCATCATTACTGGGATGAAAACTGAGTATTGCATTGATACTACTGTTAGGGCTGCCTCTGAGTACGGATATAAATTGATATTAATTTCAGATGCACATACAACAACTGATTCAGTAACTTTAAATGCTCAGCAAGCAATTGATCATCATAACCAAATTTTAAGTAATGCTTTTGCTAAGTTAAAAACGACAGAAGAGTTCATTTCTCAAATTTAATTTAGAAATGAACCGACAACTTTATTCAAAAAGTCTTATTAGCTGTATCACTAAAACATAAGAAAATCTTTTGATGACTAGTGGTTGCTCTGTTTTTAGCGGTAGCAAGAATTGAACTTGTATCAACAAAGAGCTCTTTTCGGAGGGCTTTTTATCAAGAGGGTATAAGTTTCACTAATTAATGGCGAATTAGCGTTGAATAAGCTGTCATAATTGTTAAAATGCCCACCTTGTCCTGTTTTTATTTTGCCTTTATTTTACGAGATTGAAGATAAAGTAATTGAAAACAGAAGCTTAGCTAAGGATTTTTGAATGCTCTCTATTTATTTGACAGATACTCAACAACATGTGCAATTTAATGATTATCCCGGTGATCAGCCTGTTAAGTTTCTGTTAAATCTTAAAAAGATTTTCCCAAGTACAGGTGACCTGTTATTGCCAGTTTTACCTGATGATAATGATTTAGAAAATGTAACATGGGAATCAACTTCAGAAGATTTTGATGTCTTTAAAAAGCTATTAGCTGGATGGGGTGTTATTGAACTCCGTTTAAATGCAATTACGGCTTATAAAGATAAAAACTTTGCGAATGAGTTAGTGAAACAAGCTCAAGCGAAACGTAAGAAAACAGCACAAAAAAATCATCAGCTCTCTTTGGTTGCACTTGATTATATTTTTATGCACGAAGTTCACGCATTGATTGATGCGGAATTGGTCACTATTGGTGAGAAATTTTATTTACCAACCTTGCGTGAGCAATGGAAGGGTATAGTTTCAGACCCAGTGCTCAATGGAAAATTCTAATTAAACACAAAAGGTGAATTAATAAAAAATTCACCTTTTTTATTTTTATAATTAAATTAATGATTTATAACTTGATAATTGCTGGTACAAAAGTTTACAAGAAAAGAATGCGTTTTTTCTAAAGTGGCAGATACATTGCTTATATAAATACAAAATTATTGCGGGAGAGAGGTTCGAAAGAACCCGCCGAAGGAGCAACAAGCCCGGAAACTCTCAGGCAGAAGGACTGTAATAATTAAAAAATCTGGAGAGAAGCTTAGATTTATAAGAATTGAAAATAATAACTTATAAATTATAAACTCACCGAAGGGGAAGATCTAAACGTTAAAAGGTAACGTTGGGGTCGAAACTCTCAGGTACCAATGACAGATGGGCTGTACTGATGAAATGTTTTGCATTTCTGAGGAGTCTGTTATGCCACATGTTATTGTGATAGGTGCGGGAATCACAGGGGTTACCTCTGCTTATGAATTATCGCAACTGGGTTATAAAGTCACAGTGATTGATCGACATCTATATCCTGCAATGGAAACATCATTTGCCAATGGAGGGCAATTATCGGCTTGTAATGCCGAAGTATGGAACCAAAAAGCCACTGTAGTTAAAGGCTTTAAGTGGATGAGGCAAAAAGACGCACCGCTACTGCTGAATCCTTCATTTAGTTTGCATAAATATAGCTGGCTAGTTGAGTTTTTATCCCATATTAAAAACTATGAAGCAAACACGATTGAGACGGTCCGTTTGGCATTACTTGCTCGTAAGCGTTTGTTTGAGGTTGCTGAAAAAGAGCAGCTCGAGTTTGATTTGGAGAAACGTGGAATTCTCCATATGTATCATAGTAAGGCTGACTACGAGATTGCTAAACAAGTAAACAATGTATTGAACAAAGGTACATTAGAGCGCTATTCAGTTTCACCTGATGAGATGAAAACCATAGAACCATCATTAACAGGTGAATATTTTGGTGGTTATTACACACCAAGTGATGCAACGGGGGATATTCATAAATATTCAACTTCTTTGGCTGAAAAGACTAAACAATACGGTGTTGAGTATAAATTCGGTTTGGAAGTTACAGATATTAAGTGTCATCCAGACAAAGTAATCGTAAGTTGTCAGCCAAGCGCAGAGCATCCTTATCTTGTTGAATCCGATAGTATCCAAATCGAAGGTGATGTGCTTGTAGTTTGCGGTGGTGTAGGAAGTTATCAACTCGCCGATATGATTGGAGAGCGAGTAAATGTCTACCCAGTAAAAGGTTATTCAATTACCGTGCAATTAAAAGATGAGCAAAGTGTAAAGAATGCGCCGTGGGTTAGTTTACTAGATGAGAGCGCCAAAATTGTCACTTCTCGTTTAGGTAAAGATCGGTTGCGCGTGGCGGGAACTGCTGAATTTAATGGTTACAACCGCGATATACGGGCTGATCGTATTCAACCTTTAGTAAATTGGGTAAACCGTAACTTTGATATTTCAACTGAGCATGTCGTACCTTGGGCTGGGTTAAGACCGATGATGCCTAATATGCTGCCTGTGGTGAAGCAATCTAGACAGCCTCGTATTTTTTACAATACAGGACATGGGCACTTAGGGTGGACTTTGTCTGCGGCAACAGCGGTTTTAGTTGGTCAGGATATTGCTCAAAAATATCCGATTTAGAAAGTAAAAAGCCAGTGTTCAACACTGGCTTTTATTTAACGCACTAATCATATAATCGGTAGATTCCGCTAAAACGTTCACAGCCTTTTTGCTGGGTTTTTACATTTAGTAAAGCTTTTTGGAAATTAAACTGATATTTACAGTTATGCTCATTGTCTAAGATTTCATTTTTTTGTTCAGGTGAACTATAGGCCATCAAAGAAATCGTTTGAGTTTCTTTACGGTTATTTGGATTTCGGTATGCTATTCCTTCAATCTTGATTTTATCCTTTGCGAGCTGATGGACCTGAATGTGAACAGGCTGTGCTGCTAGATGTCCATTCTCAAACTTAAGATAATGTTGGGTAAGCGTTTGCTTAAGTGATGCATAAAAATTTAGGTCGTCAGTTCGTAAATCAAACTGTTGTTGAAAGCATGAATTACTCTTGCATTGCTGAGTATGTTTAGACCATAACTTTTGTGTATCCTGCAAAAGCTGTAAGGGGGCATCAGTAACTAAATATGCAGAAAGATATTTATTATTGAGTTGCTTTCTCGATTCACTAAATGTTTTTGAACAGATTTTAAGCTCAGCTCCACGATTGGAACAGTCTATTGGTTCTGCAAAAACATGAGATGAACATAAACAACTCAGTGTCACGGCAAAACTTAATCTTTTCAATTGATTCATATCAGTATTAGACAGCATGATCGCTTATACTTTCAGTCTACTTTGCTAGGTGTACTATAGCGAAACAGAAAGGCTGAATACAAGATTTCTTAAGTTTTTATGGAAGGTAATAGTTATATGGTTGCTCAAATTCGCATTGGACAAGGAATGGATGTGCATGCCTTTGAAGAAGGGAACTTCGTTACATTAGCTGGCATTCAAATTCCACATACGCATGGCTTGAAAGCGCACTCTGATGGTGATGTTGTACTCCATGCTTTGTGTGATGCTTTGTTAGGTACTTTGGCACTTGGAGATATAGGGCAACATTTTCCTGACACTGACCCAGAATTTAAGGGTGCGGACAGTCGAGTACTATTAAAGCATGTTTACCAGTTAATCTTAGATCGCGGTTATCAGTTAAATAATGCGGATATTACGGTGGCTTGTGAGCGTCCAAAATTAGCTAAACATAATTTGGAAATGCGTCAAAGTATTGCTGATGTTTTAAATGTAGATGTTAATCAAATCAGTATTAAAGCAACGACAACCGAAAAACTTGGGTTTACCGGTCGTCAAGAAGGGATTTTAGCTACAGCAACTGTTTTAGTCTCTCATCACACCAAGTGATCTGCTTGTTGCAAAGACTGCTGAAGCTCAAGAGTTGCCTTACGGCCTTGTAGCTGTAAGGTAATACTATGAATAAGCCCTGTCCAAGTTTCATTGGGTTCCCAAATTTCATGAAGTAAATCTTGAGAAGTAGGCATATCCATATTCATATAAAACTGTCTATAGACATACATCAGGCAACTAGAGCGATCATTTTTAGAACAGTGAATCCAGATAATTTCATTCTGGACTAAATGATCAATAAGATCGAGTACCAATAAACATTGCTCGGCCGATGGAGTTTCCCAGTCAATTGGAATATGGATGTAATTTAAACCGAGGTCTAAACAAATACGATCTTCATTTTCAATATGATTTGGTGCGTTACTTAAAGCGAGATTAATGACTGTACTACAACCATATTCTTTAATTAGTTTCAGTTGTTCAGCAGAAGGCTGTGCTGAACTAAATAAATGTTCATGAATAATTGAAAATGCGGGAATTTGAGATAATGATTGTTCAAGGGTGGTCATGATCGCACTCTACGAGAGTAGGCTTGGCTTATTGTGTAGAATGTTATACACGATTCTAGGGAATAGTTGAAATACAGCCTGCTTATATATTCGACAACGTTATCAAAACTTTAAAAATAATTAACTGGAAAAGTACAAGTTTTATAAAATAAAAAAACAGCATCATAAAGATGCTGTTTTTTTGTCTAAATAATTATGATTTTAGATTTTCATTCAATAAAAATTCTACTAAAGCTTTTTGAGCATGAAGACGATTTTCTGCTTCATCCCAAACCACTGCATTTTTATGATCAAGCATAGTTTCAGAAATTTCTTCGCCACGATGAGCAGGTAAGCAGTGCATGAATAAACATTCAGGATGAGCAAGTCCCATTAATTTTTCATTGACTTGAAAAGCTGCAAAAGCTCTTTCACGAAGCTTCTGTTCTTCTTCTTGTCCCATGCTTGCCCATACATCTGTCACAATGAGATCAGCATTTACGGCAGCATCTTCTGCATTGTCAAAAACTTCAACACAATGACCAAACTCTGCTAAAAATTCAGGTTTAGGCTCATATCCTTTTGGCGATGCAATTTTAAGTTTAAAGCCCATCATGTGTGCAGCTTCAATATATGAGTTACACATATTATTGCCATCACCAATCCAAGCAACGGTTTTACCTTTAATGCTACCGCGGTGTTCATTATAAGTCTGTAAATCTGCAAGTAACTGACAAGGATGATGGTCATCTGTCAAACCGTTAATCACAGGAACTTTTGAATATGATGCAAAACGTTCAACAATGTCATGACCAAAAGTACGAATCATCACAATATCAAGCATACTAGAAATTACACGTGCTGAGTCTTCAATTGGTTCGCCGCGGCCTAATTGTGTGTCTCGAGGTGATAGGAAAATCGCGCTACCACCAAATTGGTTAATGCCTGCTTCAAAAGAGATACGTGTACGCGTGCTTGATTTCTCAAAAATCATTCCCAATACTTTACCAACAAAAGGTTGATATACCTTATTGTCATGCTGCATTTTTTTAAGTTCGCTTGCGCGTTCTAAAATGCGATTAAGTTCTAGAGTGGATAGATCACGTAAAGTCAGGAAATGTCTTAGAGCCATGTAGCTACTCCATAATAATCGTTATGAAATACAACAATTATCTGTTGTTGGCTGGGTGGAGGAGGGAAAAAAGAAGTCTACTATACTATAAGCATTTTAAAATGCAAAAGAATTAGACTTTATGATGGCCCTTTAAGAAAATATCTACGCAATATTCAATATAATCAGTGGCTTCCTGCTCATCTGGTAGGGCTGGCATACCCATAATCATGCGCCATTCAATATCGCGCAAAATCCCAAAATACATGAGTGAAGAATAATAAGGAGAAGGGCATGTAATTTCGCCTGATTTGTCTGCAAATTCTAATGCTTGGGTAAGTGTATTCTGTAAATTATGTACCCATTTGTCATATAGATATTGTATAAGGACCGTATTACACTCGGTCTGTTCAATAATTAGTCGTAAAAATGCAACATGCTCGGGTTGAATGATGTGAACATAAACACGATTGAGCGTTTGAATTAAGTATTCTCTTAAAGTAGTTTTCTCTGGTTGAAATGGAATGCAAACGTCCTTAAAAAACATTTCACGTTTATAGTCGCAAATTGCGGTAAACAAGCCTTCTTTATTACCAAAATATTTATAAATAGAAGTTTTTGAACCTCCAGCATGGTTAACAATGTCATCAAGAGAAACCGCATCATATCCTTTATCCAAAAACAGCTCGGTTGCACTTAGCAATAGAGCTAGGCGACGTTCTATACCTCTGCGTGTTTGTGGTTTTTCACATACTGAATGATGTGGGTCAAGGACGGAATCATGCATAAAATTTCATAACAACAGTTAACTTTGCTTATTTAGTATAGCAAAACTATCTTTAAGGATGGTCATCGCTATTTTTTTAGATCATCTGCTGAACAGTGAGTAGAAATTTTAAAAAATAAAAGAATAGAAAATATAAGCTTAGAGTGAGTTTTGAAATGATTTAATGATGTAACCTGATGTTCAATTTTAAATTTAATAAGAAATCTAATCAAAAATAAAGCGGCTAAGACACTCTTAGCCGCTTCTGATTTAGGCACTACACTTTTTAGGCCTCGGTTTGGCTAACCTTATGTTCATCTTCTTCATCATCGTCAGCAGAATCCATTCCAAGTTCTTTTAACTTGCGAGTTAAGGTGTTGCGTCCCCAACCTAGTAATTCTGCCGCATGGCGTTTGCGTCCACGTGTTTGTTGTAAAGCAGCGTTAATTAAGGTGCGTTCAAACATTGGTGTGGCAATATCCAAAATCTTCATTTCACCATTCTTAAGCTTTTGAATTGCCCATTGATTTAGTAACTCATCCCAATGGTGTAGAGAAATGCGTTCAAATGAAGGGGCAGGTTGCCCAGAATCACTATTCTTTTGCAATGGAACTTGTTTAAGTTCAGAAGGTAAATCTTCTGGATAAACTTCACGTCCAGTGATCATCACAGTTAACCAGCGACACGTGTTTTCAAGTTGTCGAACATTACCGGGCCACGGTAACTGTTGCATATAGTCTGTTGTTTCCGTACGTAAGATTTTTGGACTCACGCCAAGTTCTTTACCGGCACGTGCAAGAAAATGCTGAGCCAGCATTGGTATATCTTCGCTACGATGGGCAAGTTTAGGAATGTGAATACGAATTACATTTAAACGGTGATATAAGTCTTCGCGGAATCGGCCTTCATTCACCAGTTTTTCTAAATCCTGATGCGTTGCTGCCACAATTCGAACATCAACTTTAACTGGAATATGTCCACCTACACGATAAAATTCACCGTCGGCGAGCACACGAAGTAGTCGGGTCTGTGTTTCAAATGGCATGTCTCCAATTTCATCAAGGAATAGAGTTCCACCATTTGCTTGCTCAAAGCGACCTTGATGTTGAGTGTTTGCACCTGTAAATGCACCTTTCTCATGACCAAATAACTCGGTTTCAATCAAGTCTTTTGGAATTGCCGCCATATTTAAAGCAATAAAAGGCTTCGCACGGCGTGGTGAGTGCTTGTGTAAAGCATGCGCAACTAATTCTTTACCTGTACCAGATTCACCATTAATTAAAACAGTAATATGAGATTGAGATAAACGACCAATAGCGCGGAAAACCTCTTGCATGGCAGGAGATTCACCAATAATTTCTGTTGATTGAAGTGGTGAAGCTGTTTTTGTAGCTTCTTGTTGTTGTAGTTTATTGATATGCAGAATTGCACGATTGACTAAAGCTAAAGCTTCATCAATATCAAAAGGTTTTGGTAAATACTCAAATGCACCTGTTTGATAACTTGATACAGCAGACTCTAAGTCAGAGTGTGCTGTCATAATAATGACAGGTAAATCCGGATGGGTGTTTTTGACTTTAGATAAAAAAGTTAAACCATCAATTCCAGGCATTCGAATGTCAGTTAAGATGACATCGGGAGCATCATGATGCAAACGTTCAAGCGCAGTTTGAGCTTCTTCAAAATTGGTAACGTCAAAGCCTTCTTCTTTAAAGGTCTTTTCCAATACCCATCGCATGGCGCGATCATCATCAATAACCCATATTTTATTTCGCGACACGGTCTGACTCCCAAGGTAAATATAAGCTAAAAATAGTTTTTCCAGGAACAGATTGGCATTCAATCATTCCGTTATGTTGATGCATAATATTCTGTGCAATACTCAGGCCAAGCCCAGTACCTTTTGCTCGTCCAGTAACCAATGGGTAAAATACGGACTCTAAAATACTCTCAGGTATACCTGGCCCATTGTCTTCAATATCAACCCGCACGGTAGATCGATTCAGCACACCATTAATTGTGACAAGTCGTTGTATGC
The DNA here is from genome assembly GCF_034650275.1 of Acinetobacter sp. IRS14. NCBI lineage: Bacteria > Pseudomonadati > Pseudomonadota > Gammaproteobacteria > Moraxellales > Moraxellaceae > Acinetobacter > Acinetobacter sp. IRS14. The sequence continues at coordinate 99,280 of NZ_JAOVFN010000008.1, read as the reverse complement.
GAGTACGTAGAATTAGCTCTGGTTCATGATCGATAAAGAATGCTTTATTCTCTGTTATGGCTTGAATTGCATTTACACTAATGTTGAGCATGACTTGGATTAACTGATCACGATCGGCATTCACATCAGGTAAAGACAAATCATAGTCACGTATAATTTTAATTTTTTTCTTTGTTTGATTCGCAATAAGAGAGCGTACTCGTTCTAAAGGTTCGTGTACGTTAACATTTTCATAGCTTGGTAATTGTCTGGAACCTAACATGGTGTCAGCCAAGTTAGTTAAACGATCCACTTCATTAATGATGACATCGGTGAATTCAGCATAAGTCTTATCATTTAAACTGCGAGCGAGTAACTGGGTTGCTCCCCGAATACCTGCAAGTGGATTTTTAATTTCATGCGCAACGCCACGCACAAGCTGTCTAGCGACCTGATGTTGTTGAACAAGATTTTCTTCTTTTGAAATCTTTAACATACGGTCAATTGGGTTGAGCTCAATCAACAATAATGGATGATAGCTTTTACCGGCATTTAATTGAGAAACTGTGTAGTCCACATGTAGGTCTTTAAAGTTAACATTAATGACAGCTTCTCGACGTGTATAAGGTTGTCCGGTTTTTATGGTGTTTAATAAAGCTTCATGGGTATTAAAAGTATCATCTGGCGCATGAAGTAAATTTAAAACAGGCTGTCCTGAAGCACGGAGCAAACTAATGTCAAATAGTGCTTCACAGGCTGAATTTAAGTAAAAAATATTTAAGTTACTATCGATTAATAAAATCGCAGTAGTTAAATTGTCTACCAATAGGCGATAGTCGATAGGGTTGTGTTGATCCATTAGCGAATCGTTCCTGTCTTAAAATAGCGCAATGGCATCTTCATTGGTTATCGGATTTTCACCGTTATAGAACATGAACGATGCAAAATATACGCCAACTTTGTTTATGGGTTATTTTAAAGTTTTAAGGTACTTAAAAACGCGCTGAAATCGTTCTTTATATCTTTTGATCAAAACAGATAGCTCAAGTTTAGATAATAACATGATCTAAATTGGTGCAAAGGTGAGTTTTGGTGCAAATGTTGGTTGTATTTTGGTGCATTACACAAAGAGTAGGCTTTCCACCTATGCTTGAGACAAGAAAAGACATACAATACGCGCATTCAAGTGGAGCGCAGATTCATGAAGACCCCCAAAGTCGGTTTTGTTTCTTTAGGTTGTCCTAAGGCATTGGTAGATTCTGAACGAATTTTAACTCAGTTAAAGACTGAAGGTTATCAAGTTGCATCAGATTATGATGGTGCTGATTTAGTAGTTGTTAATACCTGTGGTTTTATTGAATCTGCGGTACAAGAGTCGCTAGATGCAATTGGCGAGGCCATGAGTGAAAATGGTCGAGTAATCGTTACAGGATGCTTAGGTAAAGACGAAGATAAAATTCGTCAAATGCATCCGAACGTTTTAAAGGTTACTGGTGCGGCAGCTTATCAAGATGTAATGGAAGCTGTACATGAATATGTACCAGCACCACCTAAACATAATCCGTTTATTGATTTGGTTCCTGAACAGGGAATTCGCTTAACACCAAAGCATTATGCCTATTTAAAAATATCTGAAGGATGCAACCATCGTTGTACCTTCTGTATTATCCCAAGTATGCGTGGTGACTTGGTTTCTCGTCCAGTTGGTAGTGTATTAGAAGAAGCTGCGGCACTTAAAAGAGCGGGTGTTAAAGAAATCTTGGTTATTTCTCAAGATACATCGGCTTATGGCGTAGACACCAAGTACAAACTTGACTTCTGGAATGGTCAGCCTGTTAAGACAAAATTCTTCGACATGTGTGAAGCACTAGGCCAATTGGGCATCTGGGTGCGTCTACACTATGTATATCCATATCCACATGTTGATGCAGTTATCGATTTAATGGCTCAAGGTAAAATCCTGCCATATCTTGATATTCCTTTCCAACATGCAAGCCCACGTGTTCTTAAACTAATGAAGCGTCCGGCACATAGTGAAAATACACTAGAAAAAATTAAGTTGTGGCGTGAGAAATGCCCTGATCTTGTGATCCGTTCTACTTTTGTGGTTGGTTTTCCAGGCGAAACTGAAGAAGACTTCCAGATTTTGTTAGATTGGTTAGTTGAAGCTCAACTTGATCGCGTAGGCTGCTTTACCTATTCACCAGTAGAAGGCGCTACGGCAAATGATTTACCCGATCATGTGCCAGAAGAAATTAAGCAAGAGCGTTACGAGCGCTTTATGCAAGTGCAGCAGCAAATATCTGCTGCCAAATTACAAAAACGTATTGGTCAAACGATGACTGTATTAGTCGATGGTTTAGAAGACGAATATCCTGTTGCCGTTGCACGTTCTTATGCAGATGCTCCGGAAATTGACGGTAATGTGTTTGTAGAAGATATCGATAAGAGCACTATTCAACCGGGCGATATATTGGAAGTCGAAATTACCGATGCAGATGAATACGATTTATTTGCAAAGTTAATTAAAATTAAATCGGTTTAATCGAAATATATTTAAAGAGCATTCAGTTTAAGAGGTTTTGGAGCAAAGTCATGGCGGAAACAATTAGCCCACGTTATTCACGTATTCTATTAAAATTATCTGGTGAGGCATTGTCAGGTAATAAAGATATGGGTATTGATGCCCAAGTTTTAGATCATATGTCACTTTCAATTGCGCATTTGGTTGGTTTGGGTGTGCAAGTGGGTATCGTTGTGGGTGGCGGTAATTTGTACCGTGGTAGTCAGTTGCAAAAAGATGGCTTGGTTGGTCGTGTAACAGGCGATCAAATGGGTATGCTTGCAACTGTGATGAATGGCTTAGCTATGCGTGATGCTCTAGTTCGCCGTAATATCAGAACTCGTCTTATGTCTGCATTACCAATTGGTACAGTGGTAGAGTCTTATTCAAGTCGTGATGCGATTCGTCATTTGAGTCAAGGTGAAGTTTGTGTTTTCGTTGCGGGTACAGGAAATCCATTTTTCACGACGGATACAGCAGCATGTTTACGCGGTATTGAAATTGAAGCGAATTTGATTTTAAAAGCGACTAAAGTTGATGGCGTTTATAATAAAGATCCAAGTAAATATGATGATGCTGTTAAATACGATCATTTAACTTTTGACCAAGTATTAGATGAAAAGCTTGGTGTTATGGATTTGACTGCTATTTGCTTATGTCGTGACCATAATGTGCCATTGCAAGTTTTTGATATGAATAAATCAGGTGCATTATTGTCAGTAGTAATGGGTGAAAAAGAAGGGACGCGCGTTACTAAGTAATGTACGTGTTACCGAAAGCTCTTTATACTAGCGCTAAATTAAATTTGTTAAATATATCTTTGAATAAATAAGTAAGGTAGATCATATGATTAACGATCTGAAAAAAGACAGCGAACAGCGTATGTTAAAAACTCTAGAGTCTTTAGAACTCGGGTTTGCTAAAGTTCGTACCGGCCGTGCACACCCATCAATCTTAAATGGTGTAATGGTTCCTTACTACGGTTCTGATGTGCCATTAAATCAAGTAGCAAACGTGGGTATTGAAGACTCTCGTACACTTATTGTTCAGCCATTTGAGCGTACAATGGTTTCAGCTATTGATAAGGCAATCCGTGAAAGTGATCTTGGTTTAAACCCGATTACAGCAGATGCAATTCGTGTACCTTTACCAGCATTAACTGAAGAAACACGTCGTGATATGCAAAAAGTTGCGCGTAACGAAGCTGAAAATGCAAAAGTTGCGATTCGCAATATTCGTCGTGACGTTTTAGGTGATATCAAAGCATTGTTGAAGGAAAAAGAGATTTCTGAAGATGATGAGCGCCGTGCAGGTGATGATATTCAGAAAATTACTGACAAATATGTTGCAGAAGTAGACAAGCGTCTTGCAGCGAAAGAAGCAGAATTGATGAAGGTCTAATTTTTATGACCGATTCTGAAGAGTATCATCTTCCCAAGCATGTTGCCATCATTATGGATGGCAACAACCGCTTTGCAAAAAAAAATCAAATGCAAAAAGGTGATGGGCATCGGGAAGGTAAAAATGTTCTTGATCCTATCGTTGAACATTGTAAAAAAACTGGTATTCGTGCTTTAACTGTTTTTGCATTTTCAAGTGAAAATTGGAATCGACCGCAGTATGAAGTCGATCTGCTTATGAAGCTTCTGGAAGAAAGTATTCATGAGCAAATACCTCGCATGAAGAAATTTAATATTGCTTTGCGTTTTATTGGTGATCGTTCTCGATTATCCTCACACTTAGTTGCCTTAATGGAAGATGCAGAGCAACAAACAGCACACCATGACACTATGACCTTAACCATTGCAATAAGCTATGGTGGGATGTGGGACATTGCTAATGCAGCAAAACAGGTTGCAGAGGCCGTTTCCCGTGGTGAATTTAGTGCTGATCAAATAAATGTTGATTTGTTCGAAAAATATGTCAGTCTAAACGATCTGCCAGCTGTGGACTTGCTAATCCGCACAGGCGGAGATTATCGCATATCTAATTTCTTGTTGTGGCAAGCAGCTTATGCGGAACTGTATTTTACCGAAGCGTTATGGCCAGAATTTACAGTAAAAGAGTTCGATCATGCATTGAATGTTTTTTCAGGGCGTGAACGTCGTTTTGGCAAAACATCTGAACAAATTCAGCAAGAGAAAATAGAGAATTTATAATGTTAGAGCGGATTGTTACCGCATTGGTACTTGTTGCAGTTGTTTTAGGCTGTATGTTTGCTACGCAATCACATTATCCAATGTTGGTTCTTATGATTGTTGCGGCAGGGGTAGCGGGGTATGAGTGGTATAAGTTAATGCCTCGCGAAACTGCAAATGCTGTAAAACCTAAAGCTTGGTGTTACGGTCTGCTTGTTGCATTTGTTTCAGGTGTCGCCCTATTTTTCCATGATATTGCATTACTTTTGTGGTCTGCTTCAATTTTGACTTGGATTGTCAGTGTATATTGGGTTAAGTCATTTCCTGAATTTGATGGTTGGTATAATGCAACCTTGTATGTGATTGGCATAATTTTAGTCTGCGCTGCGGTAACATCAATTTTTGTAGTGTGGCAAAGTTCACCATGGTGGTTAATGTATCTGTTCTTGCTCGTTTGGGGCGCGGATAGTGGTGCTTACTTTGTTGGTCGTAAATTTGGAAAAAGAAAACTAGCTCCGACTGTAAGCCCTAATAAATCAGTGGAAGGTTTGTATGGTGGTATTATTACGACCGTAGTAATAATGGTGGTTGTGCAATATCATTATCTAAATTTAACTTTAATTCAGCAAATTCTGTTTCTTATATTGTCATTAATTACGGTATTTGGTTCAGTTTTAGGTGACTTATTTGAATCAATGATTAAACGTCGTGCCGGTATTAAAGATTCTGGTCGTGTTTTACCAGGTCATGGTGGTGTGTTAGATCGTATTGATTCTTTACTTGCAGCAGCCCCGATTTTTGCAACGGGAATGTATATATTAAAACTTATTGGTGTAGATTTATAGATGACACAATCTGTTTGCATATTAGGTGTAACCGGTTCCATTGGTCAAAGTACCTTAAAAATTTTAAATCAACATCCTGATAAGTATTCAGTGTTTGCGGTTTCAGCTCATAGTCGAATTTCTGAGTTGGTTGAAATTTGCAAACATTTCCAACCAAAAGTTGTGGTCGTTCCTGAGCAGAAAGTTGCCGAATTAACAGCTCTATTTGCATATAATAAATTACAAAATATTGAAATTTTGGTTGGTGAGGAAGGCCTGATAAGCATTGCTTCACATCCAGATGTTGATATTGTTATGGCTGCAATTGTTGGTGCTGCAGGTTTGTTGCCAACTCTAGCTGCGGTGAAAGCTGGTAAACGCGTATTGCTTGCTAATAAAGAAGCTTTGGTTATGTCTGGTGAAATCATGATGCAAGCAGCACGTGATCATCAGGCATTATTATTACCGGTAGATTCAGAACACAACGCTATTTTTCAGTCATTGCCTCATAACTATTTAGAAGCTGAAAGAAATGGACAACCGCAACAGGGTGTATCAAGAATCTTATTGACAGCTTCAGGTGGACCATTTTTAAACCATTCGTTAGAACAATTAGAAAAAGTTACTCCTGCACAGGCTTGTAAGCATCCCAACTGGTCTATGGGACAGAAAATCTCAGTTGACTCAGCTACTTTGATGAACAAAGGGTTGGAGTTGATCGAGGCATGTCATTTGTTTTCAATATCTGAACATTTTGTTACAGTTGTTGTTCATCCACAAAGTATTATTCATTCTATGGTGCAATATGTGGATGGTTCAACGTTGGCGCAAATGGGTAACCCAGATATGTGTACGCCAATTGCACATGCTTTAGCATGGCCTGAGCGGTTACAGACGAGTGTTCCCGCTTTGGATTTGTTTGAATATTCTCAGCTTAATTTCCAAGCGCCAGATATTCAGAAATTCCCAGCACTTGATTTGGCTCGTCAGGCAATGCGTGCGGGAGGTTTGGCACCTACTATTTTAAATGCTGCAAATGAAGTTGCTGTTGCTGCATTTTTAAAGGAACAGATTGGATTTACAAATATCCCACAAGTGGTAGAGCATACTTTGCAAAAATTGGAAAATTCAGTTGCTGAAAATATTGAGTGTATTTTAGCTAAAGATGAAATAGCACGACATGTAGCACAGCAATATATATCAAGTATAGGAGGCTGAAATGAGTGCATTATTTATGATTGCAGCAGCGGCTCTTTTACTTGGTCCTTTAATTGCAATTCATGAGTTTGGTCATTATTGGGTAGCACGAAAACTGGGTGTTAAAGTTTTAGTGTATTCCATTGGTTTTGGGCCTACATTACTCAAGTGGACATCAAAAAAATCTGGAATCAAATATCAACTTTCAGCTTTACCATTAGGCGGCTATGTAAAAATGCTTGATGAGCGTGAAGGTAATGTTGCAGAGCAAGATTTACCATATGCATTTAACCGCCAAAAGCCATGGAAGCGTATAGCAATTGTTGCAGCTGGTCCATTAATTAATCTGATTTTTGCTGTCTTACTTTTCTGGATCTTATTTTTACCTGCACAAGAACAACTGAACACTAGAGTCGGTAAAGTCATACCAAACTCACCAGCAGCAATTGCACAAATGCAAGTCGGCGACAAGATTATTGCTGTTGATGGAAAAGAAACGCAAACTTGGGAAAAGCTTAACTTTGCTTTAATTGATCGTGTAGGTGAAACTGGCAGTGTAAATGTTGATGTGGACCGCGCAGGTACTGAAAAGAATATTGTTTTACCAATTAAAGACTTCTTAAAAAACCAGAATGAATCAGCTTTAGATGTGTTAGGTTTTTTACCATATCGTCCTGTTATTCCTGCTGTTGTTACTGAATTGACTCAAGATGGAGCTGCAATTCGTCAAGGAATGAAAGTAGGTGATCGTATTGTTTCAATTAATGGTCAAGCAATGAAAGACTGGTTTGATGTTGTCGAGGTCGTACAACATTCTCCAGAAAAATTACTCAATATTGATGTTTTGCGTAATAGTCAATTAGTCCATTTGCAAGTTATGCCTCAAGGGAAACGAGATAACATGGGGCAAGTGAGTGGTGTTTTGGGTGTGAAAAGTGATGCAGGAAAAATTACAATTCCTGACGAATATAAGCAAACAATTCAATATACTCCAATACAAGCTTTCGAGATGTCACTAGAGAAAACTGGTCAAATCTCTAGCATGATATTGAGTTCGATAGTAAAAATGGTTAAGGGATTAATTGGTTTAGAGAATCTTTCTGGACCAATTACAATCGCGAAAGTAGCGGGACAAAGTGCAGAAATGGGATGGAAGACTTTTATCTCATTTATGGCTTTAATGAGTGTAAGTCTTGGAATTTTAAATTTATTGCCAATTCCAATGCTAGATGGTGGACATCTCGTTTATTACATTATTGAAGCTATTCGTGGTAAGCCTGTTTCTGAACAAATACAAATGTTTGGTCTAAAAATTGGTATGGTACTGCTCGGTAGTATGATGCTTTTAGCTTTATTTAACGATTTTATGCGTTTGTAAACGTATATGGATTTATAACTTACTGGAAAAACTGGCATGCGGCACACACATTTTTTAATGCCTTTGGCACTTGTTAGCGCTATGGCAGCGGTACAACAAGCATATGCAGCTGATGATTTCGTCGTTCGAGATATTCGTGTAGATGGTTTAGTCCGTCTTACTCCTGCAAATGTTTCTACCATGTTGCCAATCAACAGTGGCGATCGCGTTAATGAACCGATGATCGCAGAAGCAATTCGAACATTGTATGCCACTGGACTTTTTGACGATATTAAAGCATCAAGAGACAACGATACTTTAGTTTTTAATGTCGTAGAGCGCCCAATTATTTCAAAACTTGAATTTAAGGGTAACAAACTTATTCCTAAAGAGGCTTTAGAGCAAGGCCTCAAAAAAATGGGCATTGCTGAAGGCGAAGTTTTTAAGAAGTCAGCTTTACAAACAATTGAAACTGAATTAGAGCAGCAATATACTCAGCAAGGCCGTTATGATGCTGATGTAACTGTTGATACGATAGCTCGCCCAAATAACCGTGTTGAACTTAAATTAAATTTTAATGAAGGTACGGCGGCTAAAGTTTTTAATATCAATATTATTGGTAATACTGTTTTTAAAGACAGCGAAATTAAACAAGCTTTCGCAGTTAAAGAAAGCGGTTGGGCTTCAGTTGTAACTCGTAATGACCGTTATGCTAGAGAGAAAATGGCAGCAAGCCTTGAAGCTTTGCGTGCGATGTATCTGAATAAGGGTTATATTAACTTTCATATCAATAATTCACAGCTTAATATTAGTGAAGATAAGAAGAACATCTTTATTGAAGTTGCTGTAGAGGAAGGTAGTCAATTTAAATTTGGACAAACCAAATTTTTAGGTGATGCACTTTATAAACCAGAAGAGTTACAAGCTTTAAAAATCTATAAAGATGGTGACACTTATTCGCAAGAAAAAGTAAATGCCGTTAAGCAATTATTATTGCGTAAATATGGTAATGCTGGTTATTACTTTGCAGATGTAAATATTGTTCCGCAAATTAATAATGAAACAGGTATTGTTGACTTAAATTACTATATAAACCCAGGTCAGCAAGTTACTGTGCGTCGTATTAATTTTACTGGTAACAGTAAAACTGCCGATGAAGTATTACGTCGTGAAATGCGTCAAATGGAAGGCGCTTTAGCGAGTAATGAAAAAATTGATTTGTCTAAGGTTCGTTTAGAGCGTACAGGATTCTTCAAAACAGTTGATATTAAGCCAGCTCGTATTCCAAACTCACCAGATCAGGTTGATTTAAACGTAAATGTTGAGGAGCAACACTCGGGAACTACTACATTAGCTGTAGGTTACTCACAAAGTGGTGGTATCACGTTCCAGGCAGGTTTGAGTCAAACTAACTTTATGGGAACGGGTAATCGTGTTGCGATCGATTTATCTCGTTCTGAAACTCAAGATTACTATAACTTAAGTGTTACCGACCCTTACTTTACAATTGATGGGGTAAGCCGAGGTTATAACGTTTACTACCGTAAAACCAAACTCAATGAGGACTATAACGTTAATAACTACGTTACCGATAGTTTCGGTGGTAGTTTAAGTTTTGGTTATCCAATTGATGAAAATCAAAGTTTAAGTGCGTCTGTCGGTATTGATAATACTAAAGTAACGACAGGTGCATATGTATCTACTTATGTACGTGACTACTTGAAGGCAAATGGTGGTAAAGCAACAAGTAAGGGTTCATATTGCCCATTACTAGATGGTAAATCTCAAATTGATAGTACAACTGGGGAATGTTCGGTAACCCCAGAAACATATGATAATGCGTTTGAAGGTGAATTCTTTACCTATAATCTGAATTTAGGTTGGTCATATAACACGTTAAATAGACCAATTTTCCCAACTTCAGGTATGTCACATCGTGTAGGCCTAGAAATTGGCTTGCCAGGTAGTGATGTTGATTATCAAAAAGTAACTTATGATGCTCAAGCGTTCTGGCCTATTAAAGACACAGGTTTTGTACTTCGTGGTTATGGTAAGTTGGGTTATGGTAATGATTTACCATTCTATAAAAACTTTTATGCGGGTGGTTATGGTTCAGTTCGAGGATACGATAACAGTACCTTGGGGCCTAAATATGCAAGCGTAAATTTACAAGAAACTCAATCTAATGATCCTTCACCAGAAGACGTTGGTGGTAATGCTTTAGTTCAGTTTGGTACAGAACTCGCTTTACCATTGCCATTCAAAGGAGATTGGACTCGCCAAGTACGTCCAGTTTTATTTGCTGAGGGTGGTCAAGTTTTTGATACTAAGTGTGACATTAATAACACTGCCTACGGTAAGAAAGGCATGATGATTAATGGTCAGCAAATTGATGATGTTAGAAAATACTGTGAAGATAACTATGGTTTTGATTTAGGGAACATACGTTATAGCGTAGGGGTTGGCTTCACATGGATCACTATGATTGGACCATTATCTCTTAGCTATGCATTCCCTCTAAATGATAAGCCTGGTGATGAAACTAAAGAGATCCAGTTTGAAATCGGTCGTACTTTCTAAGTACGACTTGACTAAACATGAAATAAGGACACAAATTTAAATGAAAAAATTAAATATATTAATGTTAGGACTAGGTCTGACAGTTTCTGCAATGACTAATGCTGCCGGTTATGGTGTCATTGATCTTGCTAAAGTTGTTGAAAGCAGTACTTATTTGAAACAACAAAACGCAAGTTTAAATCAATCAGTTAAGCCAACCACAACTCGTCTTGAGCAGTTAGGTAAAGAATTAGAAGGTCTTCAACGTCAAGCCCAAACTCAAGGGCAAAAAATGAAAGAAGATGATATCAAAAAGCTTCAGGCGCAATATCAAACAAAACTCAATGAATTTAATTCTACTCAACAAGGTTTGCAGTCTAAAGTTCAAACTAGTTTGCAAGGAATGAACTCAAATTTTGAGACTCGTGTGAAGCAAGCAGCTGAACAATTACGAAAAGAAAATAATCTTGACTTCATTTTGAATAAAAATTCAACTGTTGCCTATGACGCTAAATATGATTTAACTGATAAAATGATACAAAAGGTTAATTCAATGAAATAAATTAATGAAAGTGCAACATTATCGTTTAGATGAACTAGCTCACCTAGTAAATGGTGAGCTAGTAGGTACGGGTAGTCTTCAATTTATAAACTTAGCAAGTTTAGAAAATGCTGAAACTCATCAAATTGCTTTCGTGAATGGCGAAAAGTATATTGATCAAGCAAAGGCTAGCCGTGCGGGTGCGTACATTGTTACAAGCCTTATTAAAGAACAGCTTCCTGACAAACAAAATTTTATTATTGTTGATAATCCATATTTAGCATTTGCCATACTTACGCATGTTTTCGATAAAAAAATCACATCGGTAGGTATAGAAAGTACTGCTCAAATTCATCCTTCTGCGATCATTTCTGAAACAGCATATATTGGTCATTACGTCGTCATTGGCGAAAATTGTGTAGTTGGTGATAACACAATTATTCAGTCTCATACTCGACTGGATGATAATGTGGAAGTTGGAAAAGATTGTTTTATTGATGCTCATGTCACTATTACTGGTGGATCTAAATTATTTGATCGTGTGCGAGTTCATGCAAGCACTGTAATTGGTAGTGAAGGTTTTGGCTTTGCGCCATATCAAGGAAAGTGGCATCGTATTGCTCAATTGGGTTCAGTTGTTATTGGTAATGATGTTCGCATTGGTTCAAATTGTAGTATTGATCGAGGTGCACTCGACAACACCATTTTGGAAGATGGAGTAATTATTGATAACCTTGTGCAAATCGCGCATAACGTTCATATTGGTTCAAATACAGCTATCGCTGCTAAATGCGGAATTGCTGGTAGTGTTAAAATTGGCAAAAACTGTATTCTAGCTGGGGCTTGCGGTGTATCAGGCCACCTTTCTATTACCGATAACGTGACTTTGACCGGAATGTCAATGGTCACAAAAAATATTTCTGAACCTGGTACTTACTCTTCGGGAATTGGATTATTTGAAAATAGCCATTGGAAAAAGACAATTGTACGCTTGCGACAATTAGCAGATGTGCCATTGACCCAAATCACTAAACGACTTGATCATATACAAGCTCAAATAGAGTCTCTTGAATCAACCTTTAATTTGCGTAAATAGAATATTATGACCGAGTCAACTACACCTAAATTTGCCATCCCTGAATTACCAATGCAGATTCAAACGATTCGTCAATATTTGCCGCATCGTTATCCTTTCTTATTGGTTGATCGTGTGACTGAAGTTACTGACAATAGTATTGTTGGTTATAAAAATGTTTCTATCAATGAAGAGTTCTTACAGGGACATTTCCCAGAATATCCAATTATGCCTGGTGTTCTAATTGTAGAAGCATTAGCTCAAGTTTCAGGTGTTCTAGGGTTTATTATGAACAATGAAACGCCAAAACCTGGTTCTTTATTCCTTTTTGCTGGTGCGGAAAGAGTTAGATTTAAAAAACAAGTAGTTGCTGGTGACCAACTTGTATTAAAATCTGAATTAGTAATGCAAAAACGCGGTATCTACAAATATAACTGTACGGCTACCGTGGATGGTATTGTAGCAACAACCGCTGAAATTATGATTTCACACCAAAAAACAGAGCAGGCATGAGCAATCACGACTTAATTCATTCTACGGCCATTATTGATCCATCTGCAGTGATTGCTCCAGATGTCCAGATAGGACCTTATTGCGTTATCGGTCCAAATGTGACGATTGGTGCGGGTACTAAACTTCATTCTCATGTAGTAGTGGGTGGTTTTACCAAAATTGGTCAAAATAATGAGATTTTCCAGTTCGCAAGTGTTGGTGAGGTTTGCCAAGATTTGAAATATCAAGGTGAAGAAACTTGGTTAGAGATTGGTGATCATAATTTAATTCGTGAACATTGCAGTTTACATAGAGGAACTGTGCAAGATAATGCTTTAACTAAAATAGGAAGTCATAACCTATTGATGGTTAATACACATATTGCACATGATTGTATTGTTGGTGATCACAATATCTTCGCGAATAACGTTGGTGTTGCTGGGCACGTACACATAGGTGATCACATCATTATTGGTGGTAATTCTGGCATTCATCAATTCTGTAAAATTGATTCTTACAGTATGGTGGGTGGAGCATCACTAATTTTAAAAGATGTGCCAGCTTACGTTATGGCTTCTGGTAATCCAGCTCATGCATTCGGTATTAATATCGAAGGAATGCGTAGAAAGGGTTGGTCTAAGAATACAATTCAAGGTCTCAGAGAGGCTTATAAATTAATTTTTAAATCAGGTCTTACTTCTGTTCAAGCTGTTGAGCAGATTAAAAATGATATTCTTCCGAATGTTCCTGAAGCTCAATTACTAATTGACTCTGTTGAACAGTCAGAACGTGGTATTGTGCGTTAAGAAAATATATTAAAAAAAGACACTGCATTTGCAGTGTCTTTTTTTTCTTAAAATTATTATTTATTAAAAAATTTGGCTTCTTCAGATTTTGGATACTGACTTAAAATTTTAGTTTTATATTGGTTTGCTAAAGCTGTATTTTTATCGACATCTTTAGCAATGCTATAGAGCTGATAAAGGGCGCGAGGAGCTTTACTCGAATTTGGATATCGAGTTGCTACTACATTGTAGTTCTTTTTAGCTTCATTATAATTCACCGGATCAGTTGCTAAATTAAACTCAGCTAACCAAAAATATGCATTCCCTGTATAGACGCTATTAGGATGATTTTTGATAAAGTTCTGCATTGGAGCAATAGCTTTTTTTGCGCCACCTTGTTTATAGGCATCTAAAGCAACAGTGTAAGCTGCCTTTTCAAGCTCTATAGGATTTGATTGGTTTTGTGAAGGTGGTTGTGAGGCTTCCGGTTGAGGTGGAGGAGTAGTGGGTGGGGTGCTTGTTGGAGCAGTATTCACTACTTTGTTTTCAACTGCAGGAGTTTCTGTGCTTGCCGTAGCAGGAGTATCACTGTTTGTTGGATTATCTGATTGTGCACTTTCAGGATCAACTTTCTGATTAAGGAGTTCTAGGCGTTGATCTAGGTCTGTGTAGCGATTAGATAGATCTTTTTTTAATTGTTCAATATCATTTGATTGTTCTTCTAATTGCCCACGTAGGGTACGTATATCATTTTCTAATTGTTGATTTTTTTGCATTAATTCCCAGTTTAAATTACTAGGTACTGAAACATTATTAGAAGAAGAATTAGTTGCGCTACCACCGCTTTGGCTTAAACCGCGAGACTCAATTGGAATGTTGGCATAGAGAGAGGTAGTGCTCATTAAGGCAATAAATAAGAAAGAATGCTTCATCAATCGCATGAGTATAGGTCCATAATTTTATGTAAAAGCCAACTTAAAAAAGGAATATATAAACTATTCACTTAACTATCTAACTAAGATTTTAATTGGTCAATGCAATTAAAACAGCTAACAATATAAATGCAAGAATAGTTTACAATCTTCAAGCATATTTTATCCAAAATTAGATACAAGAAAAAATATAGGGGAGAGAAGTATAGGAGTTTAAGGCTTTTTGCTGATGAATTAATCAATTGAAACATAAACTTGCTTAAAACCGTGAAGAAGGCTTGCAACTATTTTAAAAATCTCTATACTCTGTTTTGCAATGGTAGCCCCGCTGGTGGCTTCGCAATTGTACTCTGTGAACCCCGCCAGGACCGGAAGGTAGCAACGGTAGCAGATCTATGATGTGCCGAAGTTTTGCTAGTGGGGCTGCCACCATTCTTTTAATCCACTCTCCGTTGGATTGCTTTCATAATTACATCTAAATCAAATCCTCTATATTGTAAGAACCTCATCTGTTTTGCTTTTAGTTTAGGATCTTTTTCTACTTCTTCACCGAATTTCTTCACTTTCAGTTGATAAGCCTGTTCTGCCCAATCAATATTATGAATTTCGTCTGCAATTAAATCATTTTCAATTTGTTTTGTTTTTAAAACTTGCTTAATACGTTTTGGACCTTTTCCTTTACGAATTTGGCTAGCTAATGTTAATTCTGCAACACGTTGATCACTTTGATAGTTTTGTTCAGATAGTTCTTCAACAAGTCGCTTAACCTCTTCGAGGTTTTGTGCATAACGAGTTAGTTTTTCGGTAAGCTCTGCTTTGGAGTAATCTCGACGAGTCAATAAAGCAAAAGCATAAGAGCGTAAACGTTGACCTGTAAGCAAAGCTCTTTGTTGAGACTGTTCTTCAGTTCTTTTGAACATAGTATTAGGGTTCCCTTGTAAAAAAACGCCCCGAAGGGCGTTTTAAGGCTCATGAATAATTAAGATTCTAGTAGAAGATCAGCTTCTTCTTCATCTTCAACTTGAGCAGTATTAGTACCTGTTGTTAACAACTGTTCACGGATATTACGTTCAATCTCTCCAGCCATTTGAGGATTTTCTTCAAAGTGGCGAATAACATTGTTCTTACCTTGACCAATTTTATTACCTTGATATGAATACCAAGCACCTGCTTTTTGTACGATATCTTGTTGTACAGCTAAATCTACAAGTTCGCCTAGCTGGTTTGTGCCTTTACCATATAGGATTTGGAAAATAGCCTCTCTGAAAGGAGGGGCCATTTTGTTTTTAACCACTTTAACTCGGGTTTCAGAGCCGACGATTTCATCACCTTCTTTTACTTGGCCAATACGGCGGATATCTAAACGTACAGAAGCGTAGAACTTCAATGCGTTACCACCAGTTGTAGTTTCCGGACTACCAAACATTACCCCAATCTTCATACGGATCTGGTTAATGAAGATAACCATACAGTTTGAACGTTTAGCATTACCCGTAATTTTACGAAGTGCCTGACTCATTAAACGAGCTTGCAAGCCCATATGAGAGTCACCCATCTCACCTTCAATTTCTGCTTTAGGAGTAAGTGCAGCGACTGAGTCGACAACGATTAAGTCAATTGCACCAGAACGAACGAGCATATCTGCAATTTCGAGTGCTTGTTCACCGTTATCAGGTTGCGATACAAGCAGATTATCAATGTCCACACCAAGCTTACGTGCATATTGTGGATCTAATGCGTGCTCTGCATCGATAAATGCGCAAGTACCACCAGTTTTTTGACATTGTGCAATTGCTTGTAGAGTCATTGTGGTTTTACCAGAAGATTCTGGACCATAAATCTCGACAATACGACCTTTTGGTAAACCGCCAATCCCTAATGCAATATCTAAAGTCAAAGAGCCTGTAGATACAGCTTCAACAGCTTGAACAGTGTTGTCACCGAGACGCATCACCGTATTTTTGCCAAATTGTTTCTCAATTTGACTTAGCGCGGCTTGTAATGCTTTGCTTTTATTCTCATCCATCTCAAAAACCTCAATACTCTATGTTCATCACGTTTAACCCAAGTGGATGCATTGAATCTCAACTTGTTTCACTAGGGTAATAGTGACAGATTTTTTCTATAGCTTCTATGTGTTGTATGTGTGTGTGCGACACAACTCGACGTTTTTATTCATCACCGTATGACCAATTTTGATCATTCTCCTGTTTAAACCGAATAATTTGACGACGATCCTTTTTACCTGGTCTATGGTCAGGTCGAGCTAGATTATGCAATTTTCGTTGGGATGCAATCAACTCCCGTCTAGCAATACTTACTTCGGTTTCTTCATAAAGTTGCTGTGCGATTGGAGCTGGACCACGTGTGTTCGAAAGAGCTTTTATCACAACAGTTTTTTTATCAAACCCTTGCTGAATAACAAGTTCCATTCCAACTCGAATTTCTTTGGAAACTTTTACCCGCTCATTATTGTGATGTACTTTACCTCCTTCAATCGCTCCTTTAGCAATTGAACGAGTTTTAAAAAAACGAGCAACCCATAACCATTTGTCGACACGCATGGTCTCTACAGCATCGTTTTCAGGCAATTTTGACATCATTATCCTTTCTATCAATTTCATTCAATATAGACAGCAATTCAGTAAGCCGATCTAGTGCTTTAAATTCTAAATCTTGATGCTGCTTTATATCCTTTAGACTTGAGGGCTGCGAGATAGTAAACAAGTGTTGAATACCAAATTTTTCTGCTGTCTTTAATACGGGAGCCGTATCATCAATAAAAATCGTTTCATCTGGATTGAATGGATGTAATCTTTGGAGTTCTTGCCAAAAATTAATATCTTCTTTGGCATAACCTACTTGTTCACTTGATATGATGACATCGAAGAAATGTTCAATTGCAATATTATCTAGTTTTAAACGTAAGCTCGCGCGGTCAGCATTTGTAACTAACCAACACGTGTATCCTTGCTCTTTAAGTTGTTGCAAAATCTCAATACAGCCAGAACGAGCTTGAATCTTAGATTGAAATTCTTGTTGTAATTTGAGTACATCAAGGCCTACAGTTTTAGTCCAATAGGTTGATGAATACCAAACAAGCGTATGGCGATGTGATTGATAAAATTGATATAGCTTTTCTTTGCTCTTGGAGAGGGGAAGTTGATGTATTTTTGCATGTCGTTCAGGAAGACATTCATTCCATATGAAATCATCAAAAGCGAGATCTAAGAGTGTTCCGTCCATGTCAAACATTATGGTTTTAGACATTTTTTTTAAGATCTCCAAAATCATTTAAATCAAAATTTTTAAAACACATCTACCATATAACCTTTTAAAATCATAAATTAAATAAACTTATAAATACTCAAACTAATTTAAAGCTCCATCCAATAATTTTCTAAAATTTACATAGCTTCATAGGATGGATAGGAGAGATCAATGGTTTGAAATTATAACGTGGAATTTGGTAAAACAAAAAATAGTAATGAGATAGTTTTAGTAGAAAATTTCTCTCTTAAATTAAAAATATTTAAAATTTATTTAAGGTTTTTAGCCGCTAGGATTAAGTTTGCTTACATAGGATACGTATTGACAAACATTTTATAAATTGAAGGATACTTATTTAAAGTTATATTTAAAATTATTCCTATAAGAACCTAGAGAAAGCAATGAAAATTGGATTTATTGGTGGAACCAATGACGGTATCGTAATCAATGCTGCTGATGGCCTTGATACTTATAAACTTGAGTGGCACTACAAAGCAGAAAAACATTGTGAGTCACAACTTAACTTAGGGCTGAATGGACCAGAGTATGATTATTACAATTTATTAATTCTAAGAAAAAATAAAGAGGCTAAACTTTTTTATGTGCTTACCACTATGGAAAAAGAAGAAATAGCAGATAAACTTAATGAATATTGGGAATGTTCAACCTCTGTCGGCTATGATTTTGATGAGTAAACATTCGTGATTTCATATAGCACATGTTCTCTTAATTCGTGATGAAGAGGAACTTTAGGATGTTCGAAGTTTTTAACTTTTTGCATTCCAAGTTTTTTCATGACAGCTTGAGAGGGTGTATTAATCGTAGCGGTAAATGAAACGATTTTATCTAAATTCAATATATTAAAACCATAATCTAAAACTGCTTTTGCACCTTCTGTTGCATAACCTTGTTTCCAAAATTCTTTTGCAAGTCGCCACCCAATTTCCACACATGGAGAAAAGTCAAATTGTTCAGGTTGGCTGTGTAGACCAATAAACCCGATAAATTGATGGGTTTCTTTTAATTCTACTGCCCAAAAGCCCCAACCTTTTTCTTGGATGAGAGATGAAATTTTTTGGATTAAATTAAGGCTTTCTTGAGGGGTTAAGAGATTTGGGAAAAATTGCATAACATCTTGATCTAAGCCCATTGTTATAAATGACTCAAAATCACTTTCTTTCCACTGTCTTAAAATTAAACGCTTTGTTTCGATCATGAGATGACTCTTTAATTAAAAATGAGGTGTCAAAGTGGTTTTTGCACAATCTTCTGTAAAATGATCTTGGAATTGATGCTCACTACACCTTTTATTTTATTTAAGGTGTTAATGACGAAATGAGAAAAAGAACTCAAATCTTTGGTCGCAACGTGTAAAACATAATTAGATTCACCAGTAATAATATATGCATTAATGACTTCATCAAAATTTTTGATCTGACTTAAAAAGAAGTTGTGATCATTTTCTGTTAGCTGGGCAAGTTTTATTTCGACGATTGCCTCAATTTTTATGCCTAATTTTTCATAATTAACTTTCGCTTGATATTTTTCAATTACACCATTGCTTTCTAAAATTTTAACACGCCGATGACAAGCTGAAGCCGAAAGGTTAACGAGATCGGCCAGTTCTTGGTTACTTAACCGAGCATTATCTTGTAAATACTTCAGAATTTTTAGGTCGATTGCATCCACATTCATTTTCGAATTTCATCCATGTTTTTTAATTTTAATTCGAATTTTATACGAAAATAGCAAGTTTTAATCAAATATTATCGAATAAATCGAAAGAATTGGCGTGATAAAATTCAAATACAAAGGAAATGTTGAAAATAGGTGAAATAACAAATGA
The DNA here is from genome assembly GCF_034650275.1 of Acinetobacter sp. IRS14. Taxonomy (NCBI): domain Bacteria; kingdom Pseudomonadati; phylum Pseudomonadota; class Gammaproteobacteria; order Moraxellales; family Moraxellaceae; genus Acinetobacter; species Acinetobacter sp. IRS14. Next base: position 79,722 of record NZ_JAOVFN010000008.1, on the reverse strand, counting down.
TTACTCGCGAACAATGCCTCTATTGGGATCAGGAAGATGAACTCAAAAAGTTTAAAGATGAATTTGCACTGCCAAAAAATGTCATTTATTTAGATGGTAATTCTTTAGGTGCAAGACCAAAGAAATCATTAGAGGTTGCTCAGCATATTATTTCAAAAGAGTGGGGTGAGGACCTCATTAATAGTTGGAATAAAGCAGATTGGTGGGGGCTACCAACTAGACTCGGAGATAAAGTCGCGCAGCTTATCAGTGCCGAAAAAGGGGAAGTCATTATTTCAGATTCAACGACCTTAAATTTATTCAAAGTTTTATCGGCAGCGGTAAAAATTCAAGCCGAAAAATTTCCGGAACGTAAAATTATTGTTGCAGAAAAAGATGCTTTCCCAACCGATATTTATATTATTGAAGGCTTTATAGACTTGATTAATCAAGGTTATCAAGTTGAGTTGATTGATGGGGCCGATGATTTGCATCGTGTTTTGGCAAAAGATGTGGCTGTAGTTGTTCTTTCTCATGTGAATTATCGGACTGGATATTTCTATGATATGGAATCTATTAATCAACAAATTCACTCTAAAGATGCTTTGATTATTTGGGATTTATGTCACTCGGTTGGTGCGGTGCCTATGGATCTTAATCAGAGCAATAGTGATTTTGCGATTGGCTGTACTTATAAATATTTAAATGGCGGCCCAGGTTCTCCAGCATTGTTATGGGTAAATCGAAAGCATCGTGATCAGTTCTGGCAACCTTTATCAGGCTGGTGGGGGCACAAAAAACCATTTGATATGGCTCAGCACTATGAACCTGCTAACAGTATTCGTCGTTATTTATGTGGAACTCAACCTATCATTTCGATGAGTCTAATCGAATGTGGTATCGATATTTTCTTACAAGCTGATATGCAACAAATACGCGAGAAATCCCTCAAATTAACTGATTTGTTTATTCAACTTGTTCAACAAGAATGTCCTCAGTTTGGTTTTGAGCTGATTACACCTTTAAACCATAAATATCGTGGCAGTCATGTCAGTTATAGACATGAGTTTGGTTATGAAATTATTCAGGCGCTTATTGCTCGTGGTGTGATTGGGGATTATCGAGAGCCGGAAGTATTACGTTTTGGAATTACACCTTTATATCTAGGTTTTGAAGATATCTGGAATGCTGTACAGCAACTTAAGCAAATTATGCTGAATAGTGAATGGAAAAATGAGCGTTATCTGGTACGTAGCGAAGTGACCTGATCGTTAAAGGTTAATATCAGAATAATGGCTAGGAGGGCCTATGAGCAGTTTTGATGAAATACAAAATCGAGAAGCGGGTTTACATAAGAAATTATCCGCAAAACAGATGGGAATGATTGCAATTGGTGGTGCGATTGGTACAGGACTGTTCATGGGAAGCAAGTTTGCAATTAGCTTTGCTGGCCCCGCTGTCATCGTGAGCTATGCCATTGGCGGCTTAATTGCATTTGCTATTATGGCTTGTTTGGCTGAGATGACAGTTCAACATCCTACGTCAGGCTCATTTGGAGCATATGCTGAGCATTATGTAAGTCCTCTTGCTGGGTTTTTAGTCCGTTATTGTTATTGGGCATGTATTGTATTAGCGGTCGGTACAGAAATTACAGCAGTTGCTGACTATATGAAATTATGGTTTCCAGATGTAGGCTCTTGGGTCTGGATCGCTTTTTTCTCGCTGACTTTGCTTGTGGTTAATGCATATAGCGTTAAAGCTTTTGGATTTGTTGAATATTGGTTTTCGACAATAAAAGTCTTTGCAATTATTGTATTTATTCTTTTAGCAATTGGCATTCTGACTCAAAGTCATGGAGGAACAGAACAGGTTCTCTCTAATTTAACCGAGCATGGTGGCTTTTTTCCTCATGGTTTTAGTGGGGTCTGGATCGGGGTAATCATTTCAATATTTAGTTATTTAAGTATTGAAATGATCGCTGTTGCAGCTGGTGAGGCTAAAGATCCGGAAAGAGCCGTTAAGAAAGCGTTTAAAAGTACTGCAATTCGCTTAATCCTATTTTATTTACTGTCTTTATTTCTCATTGTGGCGCTTGTTCCATGGACAACTTTAATTGGGGCCGAGGCGACCAGCCCATTTGTGATGGTAATGAAAATTGTAGGTATTCCATATGCAGACAGCATTTTAAATTTTATTGTAATTGTCGCGGCTTTATCAGCCATGAATAGTATGTTGTATATCTCAACACGTATGCTATTTAGCTTGTCACGCGCAGGTGATGCACCGAAACTATTTGGTCGTATTAGTCATAATGGCGTACCAATTAACGCGTTGCTATTGTCAGCGGTCGGTATTGGTATAGCAAGTATTGTTTATACGATTAACCCAGCTTCTGCTTTTCCGATCATGATTGCTTTATCTATGTTTGGTGCGTTGTTCACTTGGGGCAGTATTTTTGTTACGCATATGTTTTTTAGACGGAAAATGGCACAACAAGGTCAGCAGTTAAAGTTTAAGGTTCCAGCGAGCCAGTTAATTTCACTGTTGGGGTTAATCGCAATTTTAAGTATCACAGTCACCACATGGTTTACCAATGAATTCAAGTCAACTTTACAATTTGGAGTTCCATTAGTTGTTGTTCTTACGGTTTTCTACTATTTAAAGCGATCATCAAGCAAGCTTGCTTTAAATGCTCATGAAGAATCGTTGAAGTGAGAGACCTATGAGACTCTATGACAATGCTAGAACTGTGGCTAATGAACATGAGCTATTGGCAGAATTTCAAAGAAGCAGCTTGGCGGCCTATCAACAATGCACTCATATTGCAGATATTCAATATGGTCCGCACCCAAGGTCAACTTTAGATTTATTCCCATTAGAGCAAGCTAAAAAGACTGTTATTTTTATTCATGGCGGCTATTGGCAATGGTGTGATAAATCAGATTTTGGATTCATCGTACCGTATGTTCTAGCAAAAGGAGCCCAGTGTGTTCTTTTAGAATATGATCTAGCCCCACAAAGCAAAATTTCAGATATTGCTTCTCAAATTAATCAAGCTCTCGATTTTATTCGAGAGCAAGACTGGAGAACCGATGAGGTGGTTTTGGTTGGGCATTCAGCAGGGGCGCATCTGGCTGCTTTGTCATTAGGCCATCCATTCATATCTGAGATGGCGTTGCTAAGTGGAATTTATGACTTAAGGCCTATACAAAGCACTCATTTAAACCATGCTCTCTATCTTTCAAGCGAAGATATCTTAAAATATAGTCCTGTTCATCAGTTAAATCGAGTCACTATTCCATGTTCAATTTTCTGCGGTGAACTTGAGCTCGAAGAATTGAAATGGCAAAGCCAAAATTATTTTGATAATAAAAAAGAGCAAGATCAGGATTTTGTTTCTTTTAAGCTTATTCCTAAAATTAATCATTATTCTATTTTAGAACACTATTTTAAGTCGATATTAGTTTAAACAGTCGAATTACAATATATGCAATGTGATTGTATGAGTAGTTAATTTTATAAAAAGATAAAGTGTGAGGTGAATCACATCTTAACCTGTTTTTTTATAGAAATTATTTATTGTTGTTGACCTAACAGTGGAACTTAATTAGATTAAAAAGATAGTGCTTTCTCACTAGACAATAAATTGTTTAGCTGTTGTTTAGTTGAGTTTTTAAGTCCGTAGCTTCCCAAGATGCGGACTTTTTTATTTGACTTTTAAAAACAATAAGATAAAGGGTGATATAGCTATAATATCTATCCAAAGATTAATATGAATGAATAAGATAGACCTGTCATAAATAAGAAATAAACTAGGATTTTTTTAATGATTTAACTCGAATTATCATTTAATAAGTAGATTAATTAAAATATAAGCTGACTTATCATTCATGAATTTGTCATATAGGCTTGATAAATTATAAGAAAATAAAAAGCTATAAATAATAATTAAATAATATATATAGCATTTGAAAGTAATTAATTTAGTCGGCTCTCATGAGTTGATTTTTTTATTTATAAAGGAGCCTTTATGAAAGTACAATATTTTGAAGGTGGTATGTATAAACATATGTGCCCAGGTTGCGGGTATCTTCACTATATTCCTGTACTTTATCCTTTTTCTAATGGTAACCAATGGACTTTTAATAATAATTTGGAAAAACCAACTTTTGATCAGCTCATAATTATGTATGGGCATTGTAATTACTTTATTAAAGGTGGATTTATTGAATATAGCGTTAACTGTAGACATCATTTAGCCGGATGTACGGTTGAGTTGCCAGAACTAAAATTAAAAAATTATAGGTTTTATTAATTTTAGTTTTTGTCATATATATTTAAGATCATTTAAAAATTTATAGAATCGGTAAGTAATAGAGACTCTAGAAATATATCTTTACATATTTAATACTGAATATGTATAGTTAAAGAAATTGTAAATTTATTTTGGTTGAAGCTAGGATTGAAATTTGCAAAAATTTATATAACTCAACGTTTTATATTTTATTTATTGATATCTGGAAATTTTTAAGAAGTTTTAACACCATTGGAACATATCTCATTATTTCTACATTTATATTGTTTTTAATGATTATATATTTTTACATTATACATCCTAGCTAATCTAAATTATCAATAGAGTAAAATAATCTTCCATTTTTTAATTTATTTGAATTGGTTCTCACTTTTAATAGAAAAAGATAAGAGTATTGTATAGATCCAAGTTTTATGAAAATATGACTTGGTTATAATACATGGAGAATATAATAAAAATTCCTTTCTAAAAAATTTTAACCTCTAAATATAAAGACTGTACTGATCATAACAACGATGTCTGAAGTAAAAATATGGAGATTTTTTATGAAATGTTGAGTACACCTACAGCCACACCTGAGACAATCTCAATTAATCTTTTAAATAAAGCAAGTAGTAATGTGGTAAAAAATCCTTCTGGTAGCCCAAATCGATTGTTATATAAATCACCTTAATAAGAAGTATGTCTTGAAATTGGAAAAGGTCCCGAAGGACCCTTTTTTAGATTTTTGCATGAGTACCATATTTATCAATCATGATTGAACTGGCTTCATTTAAACCTCGAACCGTTACCTTAATACCGTTCTTTTGAAATTTATTTACTACTGAATCTAGCATGGCAACTGAAGTCACATCCCAAATATGAGAGTGCGTAAGATCAATAATGACCTCTTTAATTTCTTCTTTAAAGTTAAAACTTTGCATAAATTTTTCAGATGAACTGAAAAATATTTGACCTCTTAATTCATATAGACGAGCTTGATTCTCGAATGAAGTTTTTATACGAATATCATTTTCAAGTTTATTTGCTAAGAAAAGTGCCGAAAGTAATACACCCGTTAACACACCTAGCGCTAAGTTATGGGTAGCAACCACTACAATAACGGTAGCGATCATAACGACATTACTACTTTTAGGATTATTTTTAAATTGAGTTAGAGAGTTCCACTCAAAAGTACTGATCGATACCATAATCATGACTGCAACTAGAGCAGCCATAGGAATCACTTTTAACCAATCACTTAAAAATACAACTAAAATAAGTAAGAATATACCTGCACAGAAGGTGGATAAACGTGTACGACCACCCGATTTTACATTAATCATTGATTGACCAATCATGGCGCAACCAGCCATGCCGCCCATAAAACCTGAAGCAATATTTGCTATACCTTGACCTTTACATTCTTGAAATTTATCACTAGATGTATCTGTCATTTCATCAACGATTGTTGCAGTCATCATTGATTCAAGTAAGCCAACCGCGGCAAGGGCTAAAGAATATGGAAGAATAATAAGAAGGGTTTCTAAATTAAAAGGAATATCGGGAATTAGAAATATAGGTAAGGTATCTGGTAATGATCCCATATCACCCACTGTTCGAACGTCAAATCCTAAAAAAATAGTGAGTAATGTGACTACTACAATACAAATAAGAGGTGAGGGAAAGAACTTTCCAATTTTTGGAATATAGGGGAATAGATAAATAATTCCTAAGCCGATTGCTACTAATAAGTAGACATGCCACGTCACATTTACCAATTCTGGTAATTGAGCCATAAAGATGAGTATGGCGAGGGCATTAACGAATCCAATAACCACCGATTTAGAAACAAAACGCATGAGTTTGGCGAGTTTGAAATATCCTGCCAAAATCTGTAAGACGCCAGTTAATACTGTTGCTGCAAATAGGTATTGAAGCCCATGGTCCTTTACGAGCGTTGTCATAACCAAAGCCATTGCGCCTGTAGCCGCCGAAATCATAGCAGGACGACCACCTACGAAAGAAATAATAACGGCAATACAAAAGGATGCATATAAACCAATTTTTGGATCTACGCCTGCAATAATTGAAAATGCAATTGCTTCTGGAATTAAAGCAAGACCCACAACAAGACCGGAAAGAATATCTGCGTGGATATTAGAGAACCATTGTTCTCGGACATTCGATAACATGAGAAATAGCCTAAGTTCTAAATTTTGAAAGGCTAGTGATGTGATATACCAACACAAGCGACTACACCACATCACTAAACAGTGATGAGTTATTTACAATAGATACGGGTAAATAAACTTAAGGTGGCGTAAGTGTCATAGGTATAGAGAGTTTGAGGCATTTAAAAGTGCCCGAAGAATAGCATAAGTTTTTAAGGCTGACTAACCTAAGTCGACTAAACCGATTTAATCATAATTTTTCATTTCAGCTTTTGGCATTGAGGCAAATTCATTCGCAGGCATATCTAAGAAAAAGTCTTTTGCTTCAGAATGAGTGCAGTTGAGCCAATTATTTCTAAGATCATCCGGTATCACAATAACTGAGCGTTTTTCATCATCCGGTTTATGAAATTGTTTCATAAAAGGGTGATGATCAGCATTGATTGTTAATAGCGACATTGATCTCACTTTCTGTTCTTCAATAAGTGTTTCCTCAAAGATCGCAGCCAGTGTAAAAGGTTGCCCATCTTTCCGGAAAATACCATACCAATGTGCTTTTCCATTGATATATTTAGGTTCATAAATGGCTTCAACAGGAATAAGCGCAAATTGGTCATTTAACCAAGCATGTTTAAAAGAGCGCTTTTGTTGTACTGTCTCTGTTCTGGCATTATACGTTGCATATTTGAATGCAATTTCTTTGGCATAAGGGGGAAGCATTCCAAATTTAGCTTTTCGCCACTCAAGCTCATTTTCATTCGATAAAATGAGTGGGCAATCATCACTTGGAAAAATATCCATCTTATATTCAAAAGTGGGTTCAAATAACTCTAATTGATTGGCATGTGTTTTCTTAATAGGTTTAAAGTTTGCACACATAAGGCACCTTCGTTGTAGAAATAGCTCTCAATTACAGCTTCTAACTTTTAGTCTTTAGTGATGTATATTTTTATAATTAGAATTGTCTCTTTGAGTATTAATTTTTAACTATCAATTACTTCGTTAATAAATATTTATTTAAATAATGGCCATTTCAAAAAAGTTTCAGATATAAAATGAATAGAATAGATAAATCGTATAGTTAAGCTGCTCATCTTAAAGAGAGTTTGTTCATTTTTGATAGCTACTTTTATGCAACAGAGCCTTTCAGAAATTTAGATTTTAATAGATTCGTTATTCATCATAATACAAATCATATAGAGAACTCGTACAAACCCTTTATTAGAGGTTTAAAAATTCTCGGAAAATTTTGACAATTTATAAGGTGGACACATGAATAAACATTTATTGGCTAAAATTGCTTTATTTGGCGCTGCTCAGCTAGTTACACTCTCAGCATTTGCTGATGTTCCTCTAACTCCATCTCAATTTGCTAAAGCGAAATCAGAAAACTTTGACAAGAAAGTTATTCTATCTAATTTAAATAAACCACATGCTTTGTTGTGGGGACCTGATAATCAAATTTGGTTAACAGAGCGCGCAACAGGTAAGATTCTAAGAGTGAATCCGGAATCGGGCAGTGTAAAAAAAGTTTTTCAGGTGCCTGAGATTGTAAATGATGCTGATGGACAAAATGGTTTATTAGGCTTTGCTTTCCATCCTGATTTTAAAAATAATCCTTATATCTATATTTCAGGTACATTTAAAAATCCGAAATCTACAGATAGAGAACTCCCGAACCAAACGATTATTCGTCGATATACCTATAACAAGTCAACTGATACACTTGAGAAGCCTGTCGATTTATTAGCAGGATTACCTTCATCGAAAGACCATCAATCCGGTCGTCTTGTCATTGGTCCAGACCAAAAGATTTACTATACGATTGGTGACCAAGGTCGTAACCAGCTTGCTTATTTATTCTTGCCAAATCAGGCACAACATACGCCGACTCAACAAGAAGTGAGTAGCAAAGACTATCATACCTATATGGGTAAAGTACTACGCTTAAATCTTGATGGAAGTATTCCAAAAGATAATCCAAGTTTTAACGGGGTGGTTAGCCATATTTATACGCTCGGACACCGTAATCCACAGGGCTTAGCATTTACTCCAAATGGTAAATTGTTGCAATCTGAACAAGGTCCAAACTCTGACGATGAAATTAACCTCATAGTTAAAGGTGGTAACTATGGTTGGCCAAATGTAGCGGGTTACAAAGATGATAGTGGCTATGCCTATGCAAATTATTCAGCAGCAACCAATAAGTCACAAATTAAAGATTTAGGGCAAAACGGAGTAAAAGTAGCGGCAGGTGTACCTGTGACGAAAGAGTCTGAATGGACTGGTAAAAACTTTGTACCGCCGTTAAAAACTTTATATACCGTGCAGGATACCTATAACTATAATGACCCAACTTGTGGGGATATGACCTACATTTGCTGGCCAACCGTTGCGCCGTCATCTGCTTATGTCTATAAGGGCGGCAAAAAAGCAATTGCTGGTTGGGAAAATACATTGTTGGTTCCATCTTTAAAACGTGGTGTTATTTTCCGTATTAAGTTAGATCCAACGTATAGTGCGACTTATGATGATGCGGTACCAATGTTTAAAAGCAACAACCGTTATCGTGACGTGATTGCAAGTCCAGATGGAAATGTTTTGTACGTGTTGACTGATACAGCCGGAAATGTCCAAAAAGATGATGGCTCTGTAACGAACACATTAGAAAACCCTGGGTCTCTGATTAAATTTACATATAAAGCTCAGTAACCCAGGCCATTAAAAAACCGATCTACATAAGATCGGTTTTTTTAGCTTAATAAAAATTATTCAGTTACGACTAATACCGGTAAATGAATTTCTCCTAAAAGAGCTTGAGTCACACTTCCTAAGAAGAACTTTTTAAACCCTTTTCGACCATGAGAACCAATCACCAATAGGTCTGCTTTGAGTTCAGTAGCGGCTTTAATAATTTCTGTGTGAATTGTTTGACCTTCAACAATTTTTGTTTCAACAGAAATTCCATGTTGGCTAAATTGTTCTTTCGCTTGGTCTAAAATACCCTGAATAGATGCTCTAGCTTTATTAAAGTAATCCTGTGCTAATTCTGTACTATCAATGAATTCTACAGAAATAAAAGGATCTATAGTAAGCGCATATACTAGAGTCACTTTACTACCAAAGGCCTTAGCAAGTGCTGCTGCATGATTGACAGCAATGAGTGAGGTAGGAGAACCATCGACTGGAACCAAGATATGGTGATAACTCATATATTGCTCCTTATTGTCCTGTGACAATGTATGGTGCCAAAACACCGATTTATTATCTTTATGCTTATATTATGAACAATTTTTGAAAGATTATTGTTTATTTTTAGTATGGAGAAAGATGAGAGATTTTATTATAAATTTTATCTTAAAGCATGATAATGACTTTCTAAGTAGGGTTGATTCTGCTTAAGTATTGAAATGACTTGATTGGCATCTATAGCAGATTCAAACAAGAATCCTTGGCCTATACTATATCCAAATTGTCGAAGTAGTTCTTCTTGTTCAGGGGTTTCAATACCTTCTGCAATAAGCCCCAGTGATAAATTTGGAGCGAGTAACCCAATTGCTTGAACAATCGCATAAATTGATGGGTCATGCTGCATCTTTTGAATAAAACTACAGTCTACTTTTAAACTGTCAATTGGATAGTCACGAATATGGGTAAGTGATGAAAAACCTGTACCAAAATCATCTAGAGCAATATGTACGCCATGTTGTTTTAATTTATTAAGTGCACGGATCACATACTCTGAACCTCGATCGCCCAACATATGTTCAGTGACTTCTACTTCAATATAATGTGTTGGAATTTGAAATTGATTGATCTTTTTCAAAAGCCGTTCAGCATAGTTGTCTCTTAAAAACTCAACTGGAGCAGCATTGAGTGAAACAGGAAGGGGTTTAATACCAAGATCTATCCATTTTGCAATATCACGTAAAACTTGATGTTGCATCGTTTCACCGATTTTACTCGCTAAATTATAATCTTTAAAAGCTTCTGCAATTTGAGAAGGATAGCCTCTTTGAGCGGAAGTTGTATGCCATCGCAATAAAGCTTCAAAACCTACAACACGATGAGTTTTTAAATCTACTTTAGGTTGATAGTAGGGCTGAATAGTATGATGACGAATAAGCTGACGTGCTAAATTAAGCTGAGAAGCGACTGTTTCGGTCATTTGCATCATGCATGGATCATACATGCGAATACCACCACGACCACGTGCTTTTAAATCATGCAATGCCATATCTGCACAACTGAGTAAACCTGATTGGTCGACGGCATCTTGAGGATAAATCGCACAACCAATACTCATACCACCATTTAGAACATTGCCTAAATAGGTAATAGGTTGATTTAGCTGCTGAAGTAAAATTGCGGCTAGGTCACGCACATCGCTTTCAGATTTAAGGTTATTAATAATAACCGCAAATTCATCTCCACCCAGTCGTGCGACAAAGCATCTTTCATCATCAACACAATGACTAAAACGTTTGGATAAAACTTTTAAAAGATGGTCGCCTGCGCTATGCCCTAATGTGTCATTAATATGCTTAAAATGATCAAGGTCAATTAATAGCAACCCCACACTTGTTTGGCTATCTTTTGAATATGCAAGAGTCCGTTTAAGCTGAAATTTAAATGAACGCCGATTACATAATCCGGTCAGCTCATCTCTTTCACTCATATTTCTAAGTTGATTTTCTGTCAGATGCTGTTGAGTCACGTTACGAGATACACACAGTATTTGTATGATTTCACCATTTTCCCGATGAATCGGGGTCAACATATTATCCCAATATTCGGGGTCCTGATCTGGTAAACAGCTCATTCCAGCGAATCTTGCAATTTTGCCTTGAAGGGCTTTTTTTAAAGCGACACGTCCACGTTTACGAATATGAGGTGGCAATAGCTCAAGCCATTTCATTCCAAATTTTGTTTCATCAACAGGAACACCTAAAGCGAGGCATCCTGATTTATTCATATGAGAAACTGTGCCGTCTACATTCAACACTTTAATGCAATCTACACTGATGTCTAACATTTGATTTTGTATTTCAATATTCTTTTGCAAGTTTTGTTGCTCTTGAATATCGTGATCAATATCTAAAAAGCTGACATACCATTCGCTGGCTAGAGACGAGCCGCGATATTTGGATGCTTGAATGGAAAGTTTGCACCATCTATATTGATTGCCACTTTGTAAAAGTCGGCATTTTAATTCTATTCTTTTTTGCAGGCGAATTGCTTCGAGCCATCTATTTTTGACTTCGTCTAAATCGACAGGAGATATAAAATCTAACCATTGCTGAGGTAATGGAGAAAAAGTATCCTGCCAATATTCTGTACACTCTGCATTGCAATATAATATCAAGCCATTTTCATCACTGACCCAAGTCGGTAGTGGAATCTGCTCAACAATAAAATGCTTTTGGGTGTTGTTCGACATTGAAGTCATAACATGCCTAGAAAGATTGTATGGGCGGGTAATCTAATTATTAGTCGTTATTGTAATCTTTCTGTAGTAATCAAAACAGTAATAAATAAATTTCAATTGACTTTTTTTTGAACTAAAATTGAGATCTTAAATAAATTATATACTTAATATTTAATTTATGTTTTTGTTATTTATTAATTTTTATCTGTCTTAAGTTAAAAAAAGATTTATGCTTATTTTTGTAAAAAACTTATTAAAACAGAAGCTTATATTTGTCTCTGAAGAACTATTTTAATAAAAGCCATCAAAATAAATTATAAAAATGAGAAGGATTAAATTGCGAGAATTAAAATCTTAATAAGCCAAAATTTAACCATGATATATAAAGACGGAGAGGTTTTTAAAAGTCTAAACAAATACAATAACCACTACTAAGTTTACAAAAGTAATATAAAATAAAGGCTTATATTATCGTAAAATTCTTTCCATCAAGAAGGATATATATTTCCTTTTTGTGCATTTTATAGCCTACATTTTCCCCAAGATGTAGGTTTTTTTTATTCTTAATTTTTGTCCATATAATCTTTAAATATTAAAAATAAAAAAAAGCCAAATGGCTTTTTTATACAGTTTCAGGTTTTTTCAACTCTTGTTGAATATAAAGATTCATATAATATTGTTCAATATAATCATCAGCATAGTTGTTTGCTAAGGTCTTTGTTGCCACTTGTTCATGTTTTAAATAGCAGTTTGATTCAAGGTCTTTTTCAAGTACCCACCATTGACGGTTAATACGACGCACTTGAAACTTGTCACTTTTGTATTTTCTTTTAGCCATTTTCAAAAATTTGCTATGCAGTTGTTGAAAGAGAATTTCTACTGGAGTTAAGGACTCAAGTCAACAGATGAGAAGTTAATTGCTTATTTTATGTGAAGTGTTGTTTCTATCAATACCCAGACGAGAGCTTAAAATAGAAAAGCTCTCCTAAGAGAGCTTAATAATATGTCTATCCTATTTTTAACGAGAAAGATTCTTTAAAAGTAATTTCAAACTTTCCATCATTTTTTCTAATTGCAAAGGGGTGATACCTTCGAATGATTGTTCGAGTACTACGCTGGTTAGGTCATTAATCTTATTGATCATTTCAGTACCTTTGTCTGTAAGTACTACGCGGGTGATTCGACCATCGGTCTGACAAGAATAAGTCTCAACCAAACCTTCATCTTTTAAACGGTAAACAATCTTGGTAGTCGTCGACATTTTTGAAATAATCATATCTGAAAGTTCAGAAACACTCGCATGAGGCTTACTACTTAAAGCCAACATAATGCGTCGACGTGAGTTATCTAAACCATATTTTTTTAAAGCATTATCAATGTTTTGTACATACTGAGCATGTACTTGAGTAATCCAATAATATGGAAAATCTTCAAGAGTAAAAGATTCTGTTGTAGGTAAAAAACGCGCATACTTCTTTGTCATTGACTTTTCCCCATACCTTGGTGAATCGCATTTCTGGTGAACTATCTTTAATAGTTGAAAAATATAGTTTCATCAAGCAAGTTATATCAGGACTTTACTTGGTGAGCAAAATTTATATAGCTAAATTTAACAATGACATGGTTTAAAGGACCTTGTCTTGATAAGTTTTCCTATACTTTGCACAAACTAAAAATACTCTTCTACTATGGTCAAAGTTTGTTGAAAGTTAATGTGACTTGATAAGTCATAGCCATTAATTCCTTAAAATCTTTGAACAGATATACAAGATTGCATCTAGGCTTGATTGATCGTTAATTGAACGATATTGGCTTATAAGCGCATCGTAGAAAAAAAATTATGATTTGAACGTGGCATTGAACGAGAAAGTTTTTGTCTCTAAAGTCATAACTATGAAAAATTAAGATATTTAAATAAAAAATATTTATAAATATCAATTACTTGTATTGTTTTGGTGTTGGCGAAATTTACCATACATTTAACATGAAACATCTATTATTTAGTAAAATAAAATTCGATTTCTATATTAAATAACTGATTTTTATTAATAAATTAAAAAATTATTTTAGATAATAAGCTATTTGAAATAGAGGTATTTTTGTCTATAAATTATATTTTTAAGAGTTTTTGCTCATGTTGCATGCTACTCATCTTCTAAATCTCAGATAGGTTCACTTTAACAATAAAGTTGGAGAAGGGAGTGCTAGCGCAGCTTATAGCAACAGTTATTTAGATTAAATTATGCGAGGCGTAAAGCGGGTAATTGAAGAGTTTTATTTGTTGAAACATATGAAATCTAAAAAAAAGGGAGAATTTATATTCTCCCTTTTTTAATTATGCAGTGGTCACAATTTTTTCTTCTATCTTTTTCTTAACAATCGCATAGCTTATGCCTGTAACGATACTACCTGCTGCTATGGCAGCGAGATATAACCAAGCATGGTTAATTGCATTTGGAATTAAAAGAACAAATACGCCGCCGTGAGGAGTAACTAATTCACAATGGAATAATGCAACAAGTGCTCCAGTCACAGCTCCACCTAAAATGCAGGTTGGAATAACACGCATTGGGTCTTTAGCTGCAAAGGGAATAGCACCCTCGGAAATAAAACATAAACCTAATACGAAAGCAGCTTTTCCAGCATCTTTCTCTCCTGTACTAAATTTATTTTTAGCAATGAAAGTCGCGATAGCCATACCAATTGCAGGGACCATACCGCCGGCCATTGTTGCTGCCATTGGCATATAGGTATTTGTTGTCAACAATCCGACAGTAAAAGCGTAGGCTGCCTTATTGATTGGACCGCCTAAATCTATACACATCATGCTGGCTAATATAATTCCCATTAACACAGCATTTGTTGTACCCATGTTATTTAAGAAGTCTTTCATTAGCTCGAAAATATGTGCTACAGGTTGTCCAACCACGTAGAACATAATGAGACCAACAAATAATGTACCTAATAATGGAATAATTAAAATTGGTTTAAGTGCTTCTAAACTTGTAGGGAGTTTAAGTTTTTTAGCAATAAATAGTGCGATATAACCCGCAAGAAAACCTGAAACAATACCGCCTAAAAAACCTGCTTGTAGCTGAGAGGCGAGTAAGCCCCCAATTAAACCAGGTGCAAGACCAGGGCGATCAGCAATTGAGTAGGCAATATAGCCCGATAACATCGGGACCATGAGCATAAATGCCGCAGCACCAATTTGTTTTAATATGGCTGGTAAACTTCCAGCTTGCTCAGCAGCATTTAAGCCAAAGCATAAGGAGAGAGCAATTAACAGACCTCCAGCCACCACCATAGGCAGCATAAAAGAAACACCAGTTAAGAGATGTTTATATACGCCAACTTTTTCGGTTTTATCTTTATTTTCTGTCGATGCTTGTTGCTTACCTTGTTCTAAAACTTGCGCATTGCTGATTGCTTCAGCAAAGGCTTTATTTGTTTGCTTTAGAGCAAAACCTGTACCACACCGATAAACACGCTTACCTACAAAACGGTCTGTGTTAACTTCAATGTCAGTGGCAAGAATCACAATGTCTGCTTTAGCAATAGCTTGAGCTGATAAAATATTTTTTGCACCAACAGAACCTTGTGTTTCTACTTCAATCTCATACCCAAGCTTTTCTGCACCTTGTTGTAAAGCTTCGGCAGCCATAAAAGTATGGGCAACACCCGTAGGACACGCAGTGATTGCTACAAACTTTTTAGTAGTAGTTACTGCCAAGCTATTATCACTTATCCAATCTTGAGCTGGCTTAAAATGGTCTAAGGCAGTTTGGAAAGCTGTGTGAACATCATTTTTTATCTCTTCAATGCTAATGAAAGATAATGGATATGTACCAAAACTATTAAGATCTTTCGGGCGTTGTCCAACAACAATGACTTGATCAAAGTTTTCACTTATTTCAAATTCATCAAGCGAGATAATGTTGTTTGGATAACCCTGTTGAGATGCGACTTGTGCAAGTTTCCGAGCTAAAATCAAAGCATTGACTTGCTGTTGCGGACTATTAATGACAAATAATAAATGTTTAGCAGTTAGCATCAGATTCACTCAATGAATTGATTGTGGTTTGGGCTTTTAATTGGTTTAGCGTTTCAGCATTAGGAATACGAAAGCCAATTTGTGTGACAGCATGGCTTGCGATTGCGGTAGCAGTTTTTAATGTTTCTTCATCAGAGAAGTCATTTATTAAGCCATGAATCATGCCTGCTAAAAGAGAGTCACCTGCACCAACAGTACTTTTAACTACTACTTTAGGGGCTTTGGCATGAAGTGGGTGAGTGTTGTGTAGCCAGTTTACACCGTCTTCGCCCATTGAAATAACGACATGCTCAATTTTAGCTAAGTTTTCAAAAAGCTTTTTTTGTTCAGCATAAGTCGCGGCAGGAAGCTGATAACTTTCTACTAACTCATCTGTATTTGGTTTAATCATCCATGGTTGACATTCAATTGCAGCGACCAATGCTTTACCACTTGTATCAAGTGCAACTTTTTTCCCTTGCTGTTGAATGAGCTTAATAAGTTGCTGTAATTCATCAATACTAAAACCTTGTGGAAGGCTCCCGGCAATGGCAACTACATCTACTTGTGGCAAAATCATTTCGATTTTTTGAAAGAGGTTCTTTTTATCTAGTTCAGAAACTAGGAAACCTTTTCCATTTAAATCAGTCATACGCCCAGAATGTTCAGCAATTTTTATATTTTGACGAGTCTCGCCCTCAATATAAATAAACTCAGGTTGGAATTGAGCTTCTTTAAAATGATCATCAAAAATTTGTTTGTTCGTTGTTCCTAGAAAGCCAGAAACGATAACTTCATGCCCCAAATCTTTTAAAACTTGTGCAATATTTAATCCTTTGCCTGCTGCATGTATTTCTACAGATTCTTGGCGATTTACCTCGCCAACCTGTAACTCATTGAGTTGTATCGTTACATCAATTGCAGGATTTAAAGTAATTGTTAAAACTTTAGCCATTACTGTTCCTAATCTTTAGATTTCTTGTTCGGATAACTGACGTACAGCAGTGGCGCTTTCACATTCTAGTGCGCGTTTTGCAAGCGCTTGAGCTTGGCTGTAGTTAAGTGTACGAATTTGGGCTTTTACTAAAGGAATACTATTTGGAGACATGCTGAGCTCATCTACGCCTAATCCCATAATAATCGGTACAGCTTTTGGATCAGCTGCGAGTTCTCCGCATATACCCACCCATTTGCCATGTTTGTGTGCAGCTTTTACAGTGTGATCAATCAATTGCAAAATACTTGGGTGGAGGCCGTCTGCTTCAGCCGAGAGGATAGGGTGACCACGGTCAATAGCTAAAGTATATTGGGTTAAGTCATTTGTTCCTATGCTAAAAAAGTCCACTTCTTGAGCAAGAATAGGCGCAAGTAAAGCAGCAGAAGGAACTTCTATCATAATACCAACTTGTAAGTCAGCGCATGGATGTGCAGCTTTAACTTCATCAAGAATAGCTTTGGCAGCACGCCATTCTTCCACACGGCCAATCATTGGAAACATGATTCTTAAAGGACGATCATCTGCAGCTTTAAGCAAAGCGATAAGTTGTTGACGTAACAGCTCTGGCTGTCTTAGTGTCAAACGAATACCTCTTAAGCCTAAAAATGGATTTTCTTCTTCAGCAATTGGTAAGTAAGGAAGTGGTTTGTCACCACCTACATCAAGAGTACGTACTACAAGTGGGCGACCAGCGAGGGCATCTAGCACAACACGATAATCTGCTTCTTGGGTAGCTTCACTTGGAGCACTGCTATGAGCCATAAAAACAAGCTCTGTTCTAAGTAAGCCAATTGCTTCTGCGCCACATTCTACCGCGTGGGCTGTAGCTTGAACTTTTCCTAAATTTGCAGCAACTTCAATTTGATGTTGATCTAGGGTAATCGCAGGTTCTTGGCTGTGATGTTCAGCCTCTTCACGAATTTTTTGTTGAAGCTCTCGTTCTTGTTTTGCTTGTTCGATTTGCTGAGTGTTCGGGTTTAATACAAAAGTTCCTGTATCTCCATTAATTAAAAGAGAACTCTTTTGTTCAATCTCTAGTACTTGATTACCAGCACCAACAATTGCAGGAATACCTAAAGCACGAGCAACAATAGCGCTATGTGCACTTGCGCCGCCTACAGCTGTCAAAATACCTGCTACTCGATCTTTATTGAGGCGAGCCACATCACTAGGGCCCACATCATACATGATCAAAATATAAGGTTCTTTAGGCTCTTCGATAATAACTTCACCACAGAGCTGTGCTAAAACCCGATCGCCAATATCACGTAAGTCTGTAGCACGCTCAGCCAATAAGCGGTCTGGTAAAGCTGCTTGCTCTTTAGCTGCTGCTTCAATATGTTCATGCCAAGCAGCAGGAGCAGAAAGGTTTAAGTTGATCTTTTGATAAACACCATTGATAAGATCTGGGTCGTCTAGCATTTCCAAATGTGCTTGGAAAATTTGCTTAATTTCAGCTACTTCAGATTTTGCAATAACTTGGTGAATATTGTTTTTAACTGCGTGAAGAGCAATATCAAGTTTCTCTTTTTCTGCTTTAACGCTTAAACCCATACGTTCATATTGGTAAACCTTAGGTTTGATGACATGTACGGGGCCAAAAGCTAGACCACTAGAAGCTGGAATACCTGTATTTGTACTCAATGTTTTCGGCAATGACTTGACTGTTTGAGGCGATTGAGCTTGGGTATCTGAAGATTGAATAGGTTCAACTTCTTCTCCTAAGCCTTGTTGCACGGCCTGAATAACTTTATCTAAAGCTTCAACAGCATCTGTTTCTGGCTCGGCAATAAAACGTAAAGTTTGACCACGTTTACATCCTAAAGCCAAGAGGCGCGTCAAACTTTTGGCCGAAACAAAATTACCATCGTCCACCGCGACCTGAATATCACCTTGAAAACTTTTAGTTAAGTTCACCAAATGAGTCGCTGGTCGAGCATGTAATCCATGGGCATTGGCTAATACAACCGAACGATGAGGCCAATCTGGAATAACATCTGCACCAATAATTTTAGCAATTTCATTTGGTGCTTGTGTTTGATCTAGCTGTGCGACTTGTTCTGGGTTAAATAAAATATCAATAAGTCGGTTAAATCTTTGACTATCTAACTGCTCATTAGCAGCAATACAGACGAGAGTATTTAGTTTTTGTCCATTTACATCTAAAGCATGGCGTGGTTTTACAATACTGATTGCTGGCTGTTGAACAAACTTACTGCTAGAAATAGACCAGATCTGGTCTTGTAACTGGATAACTTGATCTGGCTCAAGTGAGCTTAAAAAACCACATTTTACGAAATTATGTTTTTTGAGAATTTGAGAGGCTGACCACAATAAGTCTTCGATATCTTGAGATTCAATTTCAGTTTGAATTAAATTTTCATGCAGTGTTAAGGATAGGGGTTGAGCTTGTAATAGTTCAATAATTTGCTCAGGTTGTGTCGCATTTTTTACTTGTTCACTTACATCCTGCATTAACGCTCTAGTTAATATTTGTAGTACTTGTAAATGCTCATCAGATTTTGCTGCAATAACAACAGCTAAATAAATCGTGTTTTCCTCATCCCAGACTATTCCTTCAGGAAAGTGAGCTAACCGAATACCTGTTTCTAAAATAAATTCACGAGATTGTGGCGTACCATGCGGAATAGCAATACCTTGGCCTAAATAGGTAGCGCTTTGTTGTTCACGATTGATGAGTCCTGTTATATATTCAGGCGTAACTAACCCATCTTTTACTAATATATCTACTAGACACTGTAATGCATGCTTTTTATCAACAGCATGTTGATTCATATGAATATGTCGAGGCTCGAGTGCTAGCATACTTATCCTTGAACAATTTCTTAGGTTTTAACTAAAACAGAAAAAAAGAAGCTGTTTGTATTAAAATAGGTTGGTTTACCTGTTTTTAAACAACAGCTTCAGACAAATTACCATAGCAGAACTTTAAGTTTATATCGACGTATTTACGTAAATAATGCTTATTAAAAATACAAAGGAATCACGACTTAATATATTTTAGTTTCTTATGGTAACTATAAATTTAATAAAGTTATTTTATAAAAAGGGGACTGCTAATAATAAAAAAACCTCTACACCGGATTACGGGCATAGAGGCAAAAACTAAATGATAGAATTTAAATTACTATTGAATTTCTTGCTCTAAGACTGACCACAGCTTTTGATGTGATTTTTTAAACATTAACATATGCCCAATTGATTTATAGCCGAGTTTTGTTGGATTCAATTCTAGCATTTTAGTAGATGCATTCGGATATAAACTTAATAAATCTGCAACGTTGTGTTGAGTGGCAATTTCATCATCACTTGCCCAAATAGAAGTAATAGGGCAAATAATTTCAGTGTGAAAGTCATGAAAAATAGTTTTACCAATAGCATTTTTCACATAGCCTGGGTGACTACAAAACTCTCTCCACTGTTGTGCGACTTTCTTAGGCAAATTTTCACCCATTCCAATAAATTGAGTAGCACCATAGCCTTTTAAAGTACTCGAAATTGGAAAGATAACGTTAAACATGACGGGGGCTAGAAATTTTGTTTTACCTTTAAGTCCTTTTACATGGCCTGTAGAACCTGCTACTGCAACAACTTTTGCGACTTTATGAAAATTTGGCACAATCCCTAGCAGTTGCCCACCCGCACTATGGCCAAGAAGAGTAACTTTTTCTGCTTCGGCTTTTTCTAATAAAGTTTCAATTGCGCAAGGGATATCAAGCGTTCCCCAATCATTAATACTCGCTGTACTTTGCTTTAACGGCCCATGCAATGAATCTCCAATTCCACGGAAATCAAAGCTTAATACATCATAGCCTTGCTGACTTAACCATGTAGCAAAAGAATGATAAAAGTTTTTGGTGATACCTGTTGCTGGACAAATCAAAACAGGATGTACCGATTTCTTTGATTGAGTTGGATAAAATTGTGCAGCAAGTTGATAACCATCTTCGCAGGTCATCCAAAATGATTCAAAAGTGTTATCCATGATATTACGTAATGATTAGCTTTTAATGACTTTAATTTACATGAGTTCCAAAACGATACTTGATTAAAATGTGACTATAAAGTCAAGATTTATGCTATACAGCTCATTAAATTTTAATAAAACGAATAATTGGAAAAAAGATGGATTTACCGAAAGCTGTACAGTTAGCAATTGTGTTTAGTGGCATATTTTTATGGGTAGGAATGTTCACAGGTGTGTGGAAGTATTGGCAAATACGCCGTTCAGAGTTACATCGTGCCCACTATTATGTTGACATTGCTCATCGCAGTAGCTTGCTATATGCGGCTGCTAGTCTCATTCTTGCTGTATTGAGCTATTTTACTGTTTTAAATGAAAATGTTGCTTTGTGGTGTGTGTTAGCGAATATTTTCTTTTTTAGCTTTTCAATATTGGTTTATATCATACATGGATGTTTACAGGACACGACAAATCAATTCAAAACTCCCCATCGATTGGGTAGATTTAATTTACCAACGTGGATGATGTCTTTAATGATGGTGGGATTAATTGTGACTGAATTATTGGCTACAGCTATTTTAGTTATTGGAACAATTTTTTTATTTGTAGGTGTATAAAAATGGATGATTACTCATCCATTTTTTAAGAATTCAAATTTTGTTGACTAAGACGTCTTTTAGCTAGTTTTCGCATCTTATGATCGACAAAGGCCCACACACAAAATATGAAAGAAACGACCATCGCATACATAAAGTATTCGGGCTTCAGATTTCCTTTAATCATACCTTGAAACAGTAAAGTCAGCATAAGAGCAAGCGGTGTTACTCCATAAACAACTGAATCTTTGCTGTTCAGAGTGTTAATGAAGACTTGTTTGTTGAAATGTAATGATAACATCTCCATCCCTCCTTGTGGTTGCGCTAAAACCTAATGTTTTAGTCAAGAATAAGTTTTAAGTTTAATGTTGTACTGCTATTTTTGATTCAGTTCAATAGCAAATAGAAAATTTTTTGAGCAGTTTTATAAAAACCTCTATATTTATAAAGGTTTAAGGTATTAAAAAAGTAAATGTTTAATATTTTTGTATGAAATACTTATTTTTTTAGAAAAGAGAAATTATTTAAATGAAAAGTGTATTAATTTCTCTTTCCTGTGGTTTTGCTTTAGCTATTATATTTTTTTTAAAAAACTATCGATCGCATGTTGAGCAATTTCTGCATCTTCAAAAGATTGAACACCAGATACACCAATAGCACCTAAAATTTCACCTTCATAAATAATCGGTATTCCACCTTCTAACATCCCTTGAGCACTAGGCATACTTAAGAAACCAAGACGCCCACTTTTTAGAAGTTCTTCGTAAAATTTTGACGGTCTACCTGATATTGAAGCGCATTTTGCTTTTTCTAGGCATAGATGTGTAGTGAGAGGAGAAGCACCATCTAATCGTTTCATGAATAATAGAGAGCTTGTTTCATCAACAATCGCAATGCTGACTTTAAAGTTGTGTTCAATTGCATATTTTTGAGCTTCTTCCATTAAAAACTCTGCATCTGCTAATGTTAGGTAATATTTAGTTTTCATTGTTGCTCTTCTTTCCTGAGTAGCTAAAAATTATTTTAGTGTAATTTTACAGTAAAAATTAATTATATCTATAGTTGATTTGTCATTAAAAACTAGCGGGGAAATAAAATGCTGGTTGGGTAAACACAGCATTCTATTCAATATATAAAATCATGTTTGGATAAAACTCGATTTCAAAAAAGTCACTAGATTAAATGCTTTTGAATTTAACTTTGTCGATAATTACGGTAACTGCAAGAACAACTAAAGATGGGATCAACCAAGCTAAGTTTTGTTCATTTAATGGTAAATGCTGAAGGAATTCAGGTAAATAATTGCTGAAGCCTGCAACTTTAAGACCATCGATAATACCAAAAATTAAAGCAATACTTGTTACTGAGCCGACAATGAAAGAAGGCTTATGCCAAAATTTCCAGAAGAAGCTCAGCATAATCACCACAATTGCTGGTGGATAGATTGCACTTAAGACAGGTACTGAAATAGCAATCAGTTTAGTTAGGCCAAGATTCGAAATAATGAAAGAGAAACCAACTAAAATAAATACTAAAAGCTTATATGGCAATTTCGTTAACTGAGCAAAGTACTCACCACACGCACAAGTTAAGCCAATTGCTGTAACCATACATGCTAAAAAGATTAGTCCAGTTAAGAATAATGAACCCATATTTCCAAAAGCATGTTGTACATATGCATGTAAAATTACTGCGCCATTTGCTGCATTTGGTGCTACTTCATGGCTACCTAAACCTAATTTGAATAAGCTTAAATAAACTAAAGTAAGGCCAACACCTGAAATGAGACTGGCAATAATTGCATATTTGGTGACTAACTTTTTATCAGTAACGCCGCGAGAGTAAATCGCTTGAATAATAACGATACCAAATACTAGTGCACCTAACGTATCCATAGTGAGATAACCGTTTACGAAGCCCTCTGAAACCGGAGATGTGACGTAATGGTTGATCGGAGCTGGTACGTAACCTGCTGGAATCATCACTGCTGCAATACCTAAAATTGCTAAAGCAATAATTTTTAGTGGAGCAAGTACATGTCCTACAGTATCCAATAACTTGTTTGGATAAAGTGAAACTACAGTTACAAATGAAAAATAAATTGCGCTATAGATTAAAAGACTGCTACTTGAGGTTCCAAAATAAGAAGAAAAACCAATTTCATAAGAAACAGTAGCTGTACGGGGGGTAGCAAATAGAGGGCCGACTGATAAATAACAAACAACAGTTAAAATCAGACTTGCTACTCGACCTAAGGGAGAGCTAATAATTTCAATGGAACCCTGCATACGAGAGAGTGCCATGATGGTAATTACAGGTAAGCCGACGGCCGTAATTAAGAAGCCTATTGCAGCTAACCATACATGCTCACCAGCTTGTTGAGCAACGATGGGAGGAAAGATAATATTGCCAGCCCCAATAAAAAGGGCAAAGGTCATAAAACCTAAGGCAATAATATCTCCAGTACGAAGATGTTGCATAAATTAAAGTTAATAAAAAAAGAAGGAATTTTAGAGCAAAAGTAATCATGATCAAGGGCTAATTTAAGTGAAAAAGCTTTTTTTCAGGTGGTTAAAACCATATATAGTGTTATAAGCGTTTGTTTGGTTAAAGTATGTACTTGAAAAGCCATAAAAAGGAGAAAAGAACTTCTTTTTAAGTTCTGACTTTTTATAAAAAATATGTAAGAATAAAAACATAAATTTTTATTGTGAATGCCGAATATTTAAGCATTTTAAGCATTTTAGGCTTTTGGTCTGACTTATATTCATCCTAAAATATTTTGAATTACCTTAGGTTTTTGTAGGGAAGGGCATGTTTCTTGTCTGCGAGGATAGAATTGAATGAGAGCTTCTACTGTTACCATTAAAACTGAACAAGATCTGGAAAAGTTAAGAGTTTCTGGACGCTTGGCTGCACAAGTTTTAGAAATGATAGAGGCCTATATAAAACCGGGCGTATCTACTGAGTATTTAGATAACCTCTGTAATGACTATATTGTAAATAATTTAAAAGTTATTCCTGCTAATGTGGGATATCACGGTTTTACAAAAACGATATGTACTTCAGTCAATGAAGTTGTTTGCCATGGCATACCATCGCCGAATAAAATTTTAAAAGATGGCGATATTATTAATATTGATGTCGCAATTATTAAAGATGGTTATTTTGGTGATACGAGTCGCATGTATTTTGTGGGTAATGTAAATCCACAAGCAAAAAAATTAGTTGATACAACTTATGAAGCGATGGTTGCAGGTATTCACACTGTTAAGCCAGGAGCTACATTAGGTGATATTGGTTATGCTATTCAGTCGGTTGCTCATCGAGAAGGCTATAGTATTGTTCGAGAATATTGTGGACATGGGATTGGTAAGGTCTATCATGAACAACCTAATGTTTTGCATTATGGGCAGCGTGGGCAAGGTTTGGTCTTAAAGAAAGGAATGGTTTTTACCATTGAGCCAATGGTAAATGCAGGTCGACCGCAAGTGAAAGAGTTAAATGATGGATGGACTGTCATTACTCAAGATCATTCATTATCTGCTCAATGGGAACATATGGTTGCAGTAACAGAAACTGGTTTTGAACTATTGACCCCATGGCCTGAAGGTGTGGGAAGCTATCCTGCAATTTGAAAAATATAAAAAAAGTTCGATAAATTATCGAACTTTTTTATTTTAACGCTCAGAAAGATTTTCTACTAAATAATCAATAAATACTCGAACAGCAGGTAGTAATCCTCGGCGTGATGGATATACGGCATGGAATATACCGTGAGCTGCTTTCCAATCTGGCAAGATTTGTACAAGCTGCCCCGATTTCACAAAATCTTCAGCCGCTGTGTCAGGTAACAATGCAATACCACAATTTTGACTCGCAAGTTGGGCGAGCATATAGATATTTGTTCCCATTACTGTTGGGCTAACTTTCACTTTTTTCTGTTGATTGTCAGGTCCATGCAGGATGAATTGTTGATCGAGATGCTCTTCAGACAAACTTAAAATACGGTGTTCACTGAGTTGCTCAGGATTTTTTATATCCCCAAACTCATTTAAATAGGCCTGACTTGCGAATAGGCTTTGTTCTATAAGCGCAAACTGTCTAAGAACTAAACTTGGATCGTCATCCAGTTTTGAGCGAACTCGTAACGCGATATCAATCCCTTCATTAATTACATCTACTCGACGGTTACTGACCATCAGTTGCAAACGAATTTCTGGATATTTTTTTAAGAAAGCAGGTAGGATTTTTGGAAGTTGATTTTGAGCAATATCAACAGGAACGCTAACCTTCACTACACCTCTAGGTTGAATACTTAAGTGATCAACCAAATCATGGGCAGCTTGAGCAGCATTCATCATGACTTGAGCATGTCTGTAAATATCCATCCCAATATCTGTAACAGCAAAATGACGAGAACTACGTTGGATTAAGCGGACCCCCAAGTTTTCCTCTAAGCTGTAAACGCGGCGACTTAATTTTGATTTTGGTATATCCGTGACACGCTCAGCAGCACTAAAGCCACCATGCTCAACAACAAGAGCAAAACAATAAAAATCATCAAGATCGGTGAGCATTAAAATATCCTATTTCTGCAACAACCATGATTTTACATTATTATTTTTGCAACGATAATTCTTATACTAAATTTTTTGTAAGTGGGGGGTAAATTCATTACTCATTGCTAGAAATGGCTTTTGAAATTGTATTGTAATTACGTTGTAATTTTAATGTATGCATTTCAAGTAGCTTTAGATATTGTCTATAGAAGTGTTCATCATTTTCTTCTACACTATATCTTTCTCTACTTTTCAAATCTAATGCCTTATCAACTGATAGAACTTAACGATGCCTCTGCAAATATTGAGTGTCCATTTTGCAAACAAGCGATAATTGACTGGGCACAAGAGCAATATGTTCAACCATGTGAACATACTTTATTTATTGCGATGGATTTGGGGTTCGAATTTGTTGCAGATCGATTTGAAGAGTGCATGAACCAGAGTGCGGATGAGTTACACGAAGATCCAAACATGAATATTTTTGAAGCTTTGACTACAACAGGTTATGAAAATTTGATTGTTCTAAAATCTGATTTAGGTGTGGAAGGTTTATTTCGCTATGTTGGGGTAAGCGATCTTTAAAATTAAGAGCATAAAAAAGCCAATCTATTGATTGGCTTTTTTATTATTTACGCTTCTGGTGCAGCGCTATATTGTTCAACTAATGGTTTTAATTCACCATTTTGGAACATTTCTAGCATAATATCGCTACCGCCAATAAGTTCGCCATTTACCCAAAGTTGCGGGAATGTAGGCCAATTCGCAATTGCTGGTAAGATTGCACGAATATCAGGATTTTCCAGAATATTTACATATGCAAATGGACGACCAATTTGACTGAGCGCCTCTACAGCACGTGCAGAGAAACCACATTGTGGAAACTGTGGAGTGCCTTTCATGTAAAGTAAAACGGGATGCTTCGCAATTTGATCGCGGATTAACGCTTCAGTATCACGTGCTTGTTCAGTCATAAATAGATCCTCAACTAATCTAGCAGCATTATAGGGGGTGTTTATGTTGCTTTGCAAACCACCTTAATGCTTAAAGTTGCATTGAATATTCAATATTTTATTGTATAAACCGAAGTGATAGCGAAAAGCGGACGAAATTTTAGATAAATGATTGATGAGACTTTTCATCAGAGCCAGTTTTTGTTTATATAAACCCTTCTAAAAACCTCATACAGACAGAGTTCGTTATGACTGATATTACCCTAGCTCCAATACAACCTGATCAACCATCACACTTAATGGCTACTTATGGTCGCCAAGCGATCAGTTTTGTACGAGGCCGAGGGGCATATCTATATACTGAGGATGGTACAGAATATCTAGATGCTTTAACGGGTATTGCTGTATGTGGTTTAGGTCATGCACACCCAGTTATTGCAGAAGCAATTGCTGAACAAGCTGCAACCCTTGTGCATACAAGTAATCTATTTGAAATTCCTTGGCAAACTGCTGCTGCTCAGAAGCTTGCAGAGGTTTCTGGTATGGAAGAAATCTTCTTTTCAAATAGTGGTGCTGAGTCAAATGAAGGTGCGATTAAAATTGCTCGTAAATTTGGTACTCAACAAGGCGTACGTTTACCAAAGATTATTGTGGCAGAACAATCTTTTCATGGTCGTACTTTAGCAACACTTTCAGCAACTGGTAATAAGAAAGTACAAGATGGTTTTGCTCCTTTAACCAATGATTTTATTCGTGTGCCATTTGGTGATGTAGAAGCAATTCAAGAAGCTGCATTGCAGCATCCAGATATTGTTGCAATTTTGATTGAACCAATTCAAGGTGAGGGTGGTATCAATACTGCTCCTCAAGGCTTTAGCTATCTTGAAGAAGTTCGTAATATTTGTAATCAGCACAACTGGCTAATGATGTTGGATGAAATTCAAACAGGTAATGGTCGTACAGGTAAATATTTTGCATATCAGCATACCAACATTGTGCCTGATGTTTTGACGACTGCGAAAGGACTTGGAAATGGCTTTCCAGTAGGAGCAGTAATGACACAAGGTAAAGCTGTTGGCTTATTAGGACCTGGTAGTCATGGTTCTACCTATGGCGGTACTGTATTAGGTTCTCGTGTGGTTTATACGGTAATCGATACAATTCAAAAAGAAAATGCTGTAGAAAATGCGGCAATAGTAGGGCGCTATATTGTTGATCAACTTCGCACACAGTTAGCTGACAAGAATGTTCAGGTGCGTGGTTTTGGTATGATGATTGGTATTCAATTACCTAAAGACTGTGCTGAACTCGTTGCTATTGCTCGTGATCAACACAAGCTTATTATCAACGTTACAGCAGGTTCTGTAGTTCGTCTTTTACCACCTATTAATATGACTCAAGCACAGGCTGATGACTTATTAGAACGTTTAGTCGCTTTGATTAATAATTATCTTTAAGTTTCAGTATTAAAAATGGGCATCTATATGCCCATTTTTTATTTCGAATGATTAACCAGAAATATACTGCTTTAACTGTTCAATTAAATTTTTCTGGTCTTCCATTGCTGCTTTTACCAAGTCGCCAATAGAGATAAAACCAACTAATTTTTCATTGTCTAATACAGGTAAGTGACGTAAGTGGCGATCTGTCATAAGCTGTAAGCACTCTTCAACTGTGTTGTTTAGACTTACTGTAAGCACCTTAGATGTCATAATTTCAGCAACTGTAGTGCTGTATGAAGAACGTTCCATCAGTGTCACTTTTCGCGTGTAGTCACGTTCAGATAAAATTCCGACAACTTTTTCACCTTCAGCTACCACTAACGCACCAATTCCTTTATCAGCCATGATCTTAATCGCTTCAAGGACAGTGGCTTCAGGAGAAATTGTAAAAATATCTTGCTCTGATTTGTTTTTGATTACTTGTGCAACGATTGTCATTTCTTCTGTCCTGTGTTTTATCATTTTGTTTTAAATTAGCTTGATTTTATAAAAATGCAAAGACTTGATAGTCATTCAAATACAAGTTTTACACTCAAGCGTTCAAAAAGCATTCTAATAGAGATTAAGAACCTAAAGAAAACTTTAGACTCCTTGCCAGTGCGGATGTTTAAAAAAGAAATGTTGCATTTGTTGTGTAGATAATTTCAATTTGCGATGAGAAGAATTAAACAAAGCTGGTGTAACGTTGAGTCGAGTTAAGGTTGGTAATAAAGACTCGTGAAAATCTTTAGGAGTAATTCTTCTCGGTTTGTAATGTGGCCAATGTTCTTTAGCGTAGCGGTGAGCTTGCAATCCATTGAGCCAAAAAGGAAAAATAAAGTCTTCTTGATCTGATTTAATTGCCCAGCCCTGATGAAATAATCCCCAGAGAACTCCGCAATACATCATCGTTCTTAAAATATAAATTTTAATCATCAAGTCTTTTGAAACCGGTTGCAGATTGCTTAAACTATTCATTGTAAATTTAATGGTTCTTAACTTATCTTGCTTATTATAGAAAAATCAGATGACATTTCAGTTTAAACAGGTATCAAATCGTAAACAAATATTCCCAGCTATAAAAATACCACTTAAAAACGTCAAAAAGATTAGGACTTTGACATTAGCGTTAGACAAAAGAAAAGAAGTGCGTAGTAAATTATATTTATAGAATGTTTTTACGGATATAAAAAAACGCCACCTGAGCAAGACAAAGCGACTAAAGCTTTGGTGAAGCGCAAGAAAAGATAAGGGATGAATTGGTTTATATCAAATTTTTACAGACATAAAAAAATGCCACCTGAGCCATGACTGAAGTGGCGAAGTAAGGCTTTAGATAAATTGATAACTTTGGGTCTTTACGGGTACAAAAAACGCCACCTAAGTGACGTCTCTTTATGCTTGCATTGTGGCTAACTTTTGCCAATATTGTGCTTTAAGTGAGTCACGTTCAACACGGAAACCTTGATAATACAATTCTGCTAAGAATAGAGCGGCTTTACCATGCCCAGCGCGAGCAACTTCTTCTAACTGTGCCACCGCATCTTGGAAATTCATTTGAGAGTGAATTGTGTTTACTGCAGTTGCATATACATGTTCTAAATCATGATGAGAGATACGTTGAATCATATAAAACTCCTTATTGTAATTATGATTACTTTTTTCTAAAGGCCACTGCCTTTAAATTAATTTAACTTAGAATTATTAAACTAATATTACAAATTGATGGATTTGTCAACTATTTGCGCATTTCACTTAGTTCACTATTAGGATACATGATTAAACATTATTCACAAATAATTTTGATTAAAATCAATATGAGAATAAAAGACAAGGAGAATAAAATATGACAAATACAATCGACGGCTTTGTTTTTGATACGCCTCCTAAAGAGGAACAAATCATAGAACTGGCCCATTATCACCGTAAATTATTAGATGAAGCTATCTTTCATGAGGAAATCCATTTAGGGGATTACTGTCTAGCACAGCGTAAAAGGGTGTTTGATTTTGCTGGTCATTTGGAACCCGCCCAAAAAAACTGGTTTTATCAAGTTTATGATGGGGAGCTTCGAAAAATTGCTGATGAAGATGAATTGCATCCAGCAGATGCAGAAGAAGGGTTAAGTATTTTTGCTATGTTTTTAGTCTTGGTGATTATTGCGGCAATTTTATACTTTTCCGTCATTCGTTCACTAATAGGTTAAGCAAACTCATACTATCCAGTAAGGTATGATTATTAACCTTACTGGATGTTTGATCTTGTACTTATGAGTATTGAACCCTACACTACACTAATTCGAGGTAGGTCATGCTCATATTCAAACAAAATTTTCTTAAATTAAAGTCTGAGTTAAAAGTTGATCAATGTTTTAACCTGTTTGTGGTTATTGTCATTGGCTGTATTTTTGTGCTGTCATATTTAGCATTACTTCGGCCTATTAGTCCGGATCAATATCAACGAATTATACAACTTTCTCATCAGGCTACTTATCCAAGAACTCAAGACATGGCTGAGTTGCTTATAGCTCAGTCAGAAATTCATCGGGCAGATTATTTAAAGTTAATGCATGCTTACCAATTTGAGGGTGCTCATATTAAGCAATATCCAGCACTCGCTCAGGAAGATACGCAGTAAATGGGTTAATCAGGCTAAATCTTGGTTTCCAAAGCTTTTTGAGCACTATTGTGGCAGGCAAAATTTTGAATTTATGCTAAACTTTATCTTTTTAAACGCGCTGCTTTTCAAGGAATCCGCATGGAGCAACAATCGAATATGCAAAATAAATTCTTGATAGATGCTGAGATCGGTGATGACGATGTCACATTACCTAATTTACCTGCTATCGATGTTCCCATCGTTGAATCTCCTGTTAAATCGCAAGAAAATATGGAAGCAGCCAAAGTTGAATTAGCTTCTACAGAAACTGCGGTTGAACAACCAAAAACTGGTTTTTTTGGCCGGATGAAAGAAGGGTTAACCAAAACTCGTCGTAATTTCGCTGATGGTATGGTCAATATCTTGATTGGCGGAAAAGAAATTGACGATGAGTTACTCGAAGAAGTAGAAGAGCAATTATTGGTTGCAGATATTGGTGTTGAAGCTACTAAAACGATCATTACCAATTTAACAGAGCGTACAGCTCGTGGTGATTTGATCTATTCCCACTCTTTATATAAAGCGTTGCAAGAAGAGTTGGTTGCTTTGTTGGCCCCACGTGTTAAACCTTTACATATTGACCCTAACAAATCGCCTTATGTAATTTTAATGGTTGGGGTAAATGGTGTTGGTAAAACCACAACTATTGGTAAATTAGCGAAACGTTTGCAAGGTGAAGGTAAAAAAGTGATGTTGGCTGCTGGGGATACGTTCCGTGCTGCAGCGACAGAACAATTACAGATCTGGGGTGAACGTAATGATATCTCTGTGGTAGCTCAAGGTCACGGAGCTGATAGTGCTTCTGTTATTTTTGATGCTTTTGAAAGTGCTCGTGCTAAAGGAATTGACGTATTAATCGCAGATACGGCAGGTCGTTTACATAATAAGAGTAACTTGATGGAAGAACTCAAAAAAGTTAAACGTGTGATGCAAAAAATTGATGCAACTGCACCTCATGAAATTATGTTGGTAGTAGATGCGGGTACAGGGCAAAACGCGATTAACCAAGTGCAAGAGTTTGACCAAGCTGTGGGTTTAACTGGTATTACTATTACCAAACTGGATGGGACTGCGAAAGGTGGCGTGCTCTTTAATATTGCAAGTCGTACCCATGTGCCAATTCGTTTTATTGGTGTTGGTGAAAAAATTGATGATTTAAGACCATTCTCGGCGAAATCATTTGTTGCTGCACTGTTTGAAACTGATAAGTAAAACGGTTGTTAGCATTCAAAAGCTTCACTAAAACGTGAAGCTTTTTTTATATGTATATCTTTTTTTATTGTTGCGAAAATAAAACGAACTGTCATATTTTTAATGCTGATTATGAAAAATGACTTTAATACACTGTATTCATTCCCAAACAACGGCCCTTGGTCAATCAATAGGTAGGAAATAACAAAATGTCTACTTTCTTAGATAAAATTAAAAATCGTCGTACTATTTATGCAATTGGTAAAAATGTTGCATTAGATCGCACAAAAATCGAAGAAACTATTCGTGAAGCGGTTAAACATAGTCCTTCAGCTTTTAACTCGCAATCTTCACGTGTGGTGACACTATACGGTGAATCACATGCTAAATTCTGGAATTTGGTTCGTGAAGCATTACGTAAAATTGTTCCTGCTGAAGCTTTTGCTGGTACAAACACAAAAATTGATAGCTTTGTAGCTGGCGTTGGTACGGTTTTATTTTATGAAGACCAAGCTGTTGTTAAAAGCTTACAAGAGCAATTCGAATTATATGCAGATAACTTCCCAGTATGGTCTGAACATTCAAGTGCGATTGCTCAATTCGCAACTTGGACTGCGCTTTCAGAGCTTGGTTTAGGTGCATCTTTACAGCACTATAACCCGATTGTTGATGCTGAAGCTGCTGAAGCTTTTGATGTTCCTGCAACTTGGAAACTACGTGCTCAATTAGTATTTGGTTCAGTTGAAGCACCAGCAGGCGAAAAAGCATTTATTAATGATGCTGATCGTTTCAAAACTTTCAACTAATTGAAAGTTAAAAAAGAGTACCTATTTAGGTACTCTTTTTTTATGTGTTTTTTGAATTAATAAAAAGGTTAAATCAACACAAATTGATAAAATTCAAATGTATATTTAATAATAATAAATCGAAAAATTAATGGGTCACTGCACTGTCATAAAATAGTCACAATCATATTGCATATTGCTCATGATTTCATAGCTTATCAAATATAGAGAAAGAGACAGATGACTTTAAGATTAGGTGTTGCTGCAATTGGTTTATTACTCAGTAGTTCGGTATTTTCAGCAGTTACAATTACAGCGCCAGAGGAAATTGTAATCCTTGCTGTGAATGGTCAAGAAGTCAATTCTGGGTTATTTCGTTCATCTAAAAATAATTATAAAGTTGATGCGGGTGAAACTAGCTTAAGCGTGCGCTATCAAGAATATTTTGAACATTTAAATGGTGAGCATGACATTGTTAAATCGGGTGTAGTCACAATTCAAACGCCTGCATTGCAAGATGGGAAAACTTATAAGCTTTCGATGGTAGATGTACCTAAAGATTATGAAAATGCGAAAAAATATGCTGAACAACCAACAGTTGCTTTATACAGTGCAAATAATGAATTAATTGTGAAACAAACGGGCGCAAACAATGAAGCAAAGCCATGGTTTGCAACCAGCTTGTTGGGTAAAGTAACTGACTTTACAACTAAATCATCTAAGCCACAGCCTGAAGCAGTGTATGCATCGGCTAAACCTGCTTCTGCTCAAGTTGTTGTCCCAACTGTAACGTCTATGGCAGTAACAGGTGGAGCACAAACGAATGATCAACGTTTAGTTGAAACTTGGCAGAAGGCTTCTAAAGTCGAGCGTCAAAAATTCATGGCGTGGTTAGCTGAACAATCAAATTAATTAATTGCTATTTAAAATAAAGCCGATTTAATATCGGCTTTATTTTTATAATTTTTATAAATAGCCTAAGTATACTTTATGAATAATTTAAAATTTCGTTTATTTTCATTTGCCGATATTCCACAGCTTGTAGATTTAATTAATAAGTCTTATCGGGAACAGCAGGGTCGAAGTTGGACAACAGAGCTAGAGTGGGTAAAAGGACTACGTATTACAGAGCATCAATTAGAAGAACAACTACAACTTAGGAATTCAACATTATTGATAGCGGAAACTGAATTTTCTAAAATTGTTGCGTGTATTGGGCTCACATTTGAAAATAGTCAGGTTGAGATTGGAACATTCTGTACGGATCCCCAAGTTCAAAATATGAGAGTAGGTCGGTCTGTTTTAGAATATGCAGAGCAATATGCATTGAAAGAAGATCCACATCTGACCAACGCTGTAATGTATGTACTTGATGTCCGTTCTGAGTTGATAGCTTATTATGAAAGACGTGGATATGTGAAAACGGGAAATGAACAGTCATATCCAGTTGATGCAAATGTAGGTGTGCCAAGGGTGCCTATTAAGTTGGTTGAAATGAAAAAAGACCTCATTTGAGGTCTTTTTGATTTAGGTTAGAAACCAGATGTAATAGCCTAAAAGCATGAGAGGCCAAGCCACCCATGGGCTAAATAGCCATTTCCATAGCCAGAAGTTGGGTACGAAACCCACTCCATAAATAAAGCCACCAGAAATACCAATCATCACCAGCATAAGCTGGCTATGATTGTAGTGTCCATTAGCATCTAGCATGAGTGAAGGATAAACCAACAAAATTGCAGCAAGAGGCAATGCCAACAGAAAAGAAAGGGCCATTGCAAATGCTTGAGCTTTTCGATGATTTGATGCTGTCATTGCTTTTGCCATCATTTATTCCTCATCTAAGTTTTGATGATGTTCGATATAAAGTGCACTGAGTACACCCGCAAAACATGCCATCAAAATGCCTAGGATCCATGCGAAATACCACATTGTGTTCTCCTTAATACAAGCTATGCGAGTTTGACTCGATGTGTTTGTTGGTAATGACTCCCCACATTTTGTAATAAGACCAACTGGTATAGATCAAAATAAGAGGAACAAAAATGCAGGCAGCAACCGTCATAACGCCTAAAGTAAGGTGACTTGAGACAGCATCCCACATCGTCAAGCTCGAGTTGGGATTAATACTAGATGGAAGCAGGAACGGAAATAAGGCAAAGCCAGCAGTTAAAATTGCTCCAACAATCATTAAACTTGTGCCAGTAAAACTTAAGCCCGCTTTTGCTTTTGAAGATGCAAAAATTGCAATGATGGCGCCTAATATTGCAAGAACTGGAGCAACTTTAGTCACTGGATAGGTGCTGTAATTATTCATCCAACCAAGATTGCTATTAGTCACCACTTCTTTAGCTAAAGGGTTGAGTGCAGCATTTGGATCTATGGCAACAGCATAGCTATAACCAGGAACTTGCCCGAAATAGAGCCACGCTCCAATCACAAGGAAACAAATTAAAAATATAATTGCCATAATTTGAGTAGCTTTGGCAGAGCGTTGTTTTAAAGCTTCATCTGTGCGCAACATGAGCCATGCACCACCATGTGCACAAAGCATAGATAAACTCACAACACCACAAACTAGGGCAAATGGGTTCAGAAGAGCAAAAAAGCTACCAGTATATTCAGAGCGTAAAGTATCGTCTAACCCGAATGGTAGTCCTAGAAATAAGTTGCCGAACGCTACACCAAACACAAGCGCTGGAACGGCACCACCAATGCACAGGCCCCAATCCCAAGAATTACGCCACTTTGTATTATCTAGTTTAGAACGATAATCGAAGCCGACTGGTCTTAGGAAAAGTGCGAATAAAACTAATAACAGTGCCCAGTACATTCCAGAGAAGGCAACTGAATAGACCATTGGCCAAGCAGCAAATAGTGCACCGCCCGCCGTAATAAACCAGACCTGATTCCCATCCCAGTGTGGTGCAATCGTGTTGATTGCAGCACGGCGTTCGCTATCGGTTTTTCCAACGAAAGGCATGAGAGCCATAGAACCCATATCGAAGCCATCAGTCAGAGCGAAGCCGATCAGAAGTACGCCAACTAACACCCACCAAATGATTTTTAATAATTCATATTCAATCATGATAAGGCCTCCCCATTAACAGCTGTTTTCGGTTCTTGCTTTTCAAAATGATATTTGCCAGTGTGCAGAGAACTTGGCCCTAAACGAGCAAACTTGATCATTAAATACATTTCAATAATTAAAAGAGCTGTATAGAACGCTGCTAAGGCAAGAATCGAACCCCATACGTCACCAGTACTTAAACTAGAAGTAGATAGGTGGGTTGGTAAGATTTCACCAATTGACCATGGTTGACGACCGCCTTCAGCTACATACCAACCAGTTTGTGCAGCAATCCAAGGAAGCGGCAGAGCAAACAATGCATATTTAAGTAACCAAGGTTTGTTTTCAGCATTTCTTTTTGCTACCGCCCAAGTCGCTAAAATGAAAAGTAATAGCATTAAGAAGCCAGAGGCAACCATGGCGCGGAAAGAGAAAAATAGCGCTGTAACATTTGGAACAGTATCTTTTACAGCAGCTTTAATATTTTGCTCGCTTGCATCAACTACATTTGGTGCATATTTCTTAAGAAGTAGGCCATAACCTAGATCTTTTTGATTTTTCTCAAAAGAAGCCAATAACTCTGGTGAGCGATCTCCTGCACGTAATTTTTCAAGTTCAGCATAGGCAAGCATACCGTTACGAATACGAACTTCATGTTGTTGCATGAGGTCTTTAAGACCAGTAACTTCTTTGGTTGTTGAGCGAGTTGCAATTAAACCTAATGCATATGGAATTTTAACTGCATAATCTGTCCGCATTTCTTCATGATTTGGTACGCCAAACAAGGTAAACGGAGCAGGAGCAGGGTGAGTATCCCATTCGGCTTCAATCGCAGCGAGTTTAGTTTTTTGAACATCACCTAGCTCATAGCCAGATTCATCGCCTAACAAAATCACTGAAAGTGTAGATGCAAGACCGAAAATTGCAGCAATTGCAAATGAACGACGTGCGAAAGGTAGATCACGTTTTTTAAGCAAGTAGTAGCTTGAGATAGCAAGAACAAAAATTGCACCAGTTACATAACCCGCAGATACAGTGTGGACGAATTTAACCTGAGCTACAGGGTTAAAGATAAGCGCGCCGAAATCAACTAATTCCATACGCATCGTTTCAAAGTTAAATGCAGCACCTACTGGGTTTTGCATCCAACCATTCGCCACTAAAATCCAGAGCGCTGACATGTTAGAACCTAGAGCGACTAACCACGTTACGCCTAGATGTTGAACCTTAGTTAACCGGTCCCATCCAAAGAAAAATAGACCTATAAATGTCGATTCAAGAAAGAATGCCATAAGGCCTTCAATTGCTAATGGTGCACCGAAAATATCACCTACATAGTGTGAGTAATAAGCCCAGTTTGTTCCAAACTGGAACTCCATTGTTAAGCCAGTCGTAACCCCTAAAGCAAAGTTAATACCAAATAATTTTCCCCAAAATTTAGTCATATCTTTGTAAATTTCTTTACCAGAAATGACATAAGTGGTTTCCATGATGGCAAGAATAAATGCCAAACCTAAAGTTAAAGGGACGAAAAGAAAGTGATACATTGCGGTCATTGCAAATTGAAACCGCGAAAGATCAACCACGCTTTCAGAAATCATCAACGTGTCTCCTTAATGTTGGAAATGTTATCGCCAGCAATATGCTCAGCGACCTGATTGTCGAAATTTTTGGGGATGGTGGGAGCATCAAACCAAATATGTTTAATCGTTAAAAGAAGCACTATTTTTATTATTAGAATAATAGTGATTTCTTTAATTAAACGACTATTAAGATTTTTAAAATAAAGGCTCATATATTAAACCTCATTTGATAATAATTTTATTATTAATCAAAACATAATAAAAATAAACATTAAATATATTTAAAATGAATATTTAAATAATTTTTTTATATAAAACAATGATTTATTGTTTTAAAATAAATATCATACTAAAATAGTTTGAATTAATTATTAATTCCTACTAAAACACTTGTAAATAAAAATATAAAGTTTATTAAAATAGTTTGTTTTAATTTAATACCAACTAAAATGGTTGTATATAATATTTATTAAATTTATTTCCAACTAAAGTGCTCGGGATAATAAATATTAATTAAGAAAGAAAATAACAAAATGCAGGCGTAATGAAGCCTGCAAAAAGTGATAAGAAACTACACGAATAATTAAGAGTTAATCGGGTGCAAAAAGATCGTTGGATACAGAAATTTTCTTAGCTACATAATGGCTTTTATGCACTCTGACAAGAATAACTTGAGAGTATAATTCGAGTTCGCCGTACTCTGGTTCTACTTGAACGTAGTGTAGCTGACCAAATTCATCACGCACGCGAGCTTGGGCAGAAAATCCAGGTCTGGCATTACCACTAGAAATGGTTGCTAATCGGCCTAAAAGGTTATAGTTAGTATGAGTGAGCTTTGGTTTAATCACTTGGTCAAGGCAGTGAATCATGAACACAGTAAAAAAGATTGCGATCACAAGTGCAGGGACGATTAAATAAAATGGGGAAATAAAATAATGTTGTATTGCGAAGAAAGAGAGTTGTAAAAAGTAGCCTGCATAACTGAAATTGATGAGTAAAAAAACGAAAATTAGAGCTTTAGAAAATTTAACATTAAGTAGCGGTGAATTAGAAAGCCAATCGGGTGCAATTTTTTTGAGTAATTGGCTTGGACGGAGTCCAATATACATACCAATGGTTTCTACCACGCTGAGCAATATCAAAGCCACTACACTTAAGTGAAATGGCATAAGATAATAATTGAAAAAGAAATCAGCCATGGCAGAAACTCTAATGTTTATAGCTTCAGTCTACGATATAGATACCGCCATCTGAATGAACTTTAAGCTCAACTTTATTCAAAAAATCGCCTAAACATGGTCCAGAAATACATTCACCTGTTTCCACGGTAAATAAAGCACCATGAGTAGAGCATTGGATGTACTCTTGATCTTGGTCAAGAAATTGATTTTCTAAATACTCAAGCTCAGTTTGCAAATGAGGGCATAAATTCTGATAAGCATAGAATGCGCCGTCACGTTGCGTAACGAAAATAGTCGTTCCTTGTAAAGTGTCAAAAGCTCTAGCTTCACGCTCAGGAACTTCTTCCGTCATACAGATCCTTTCCATTTCAAGCACATTCCTTCTGAAAATTTTCAAGAAGTTTAGCATAATCATTAATTGCTAAACGTGGACCAAATTGAGAAACAACCTCACTCGAAATTAAGACAGCTAACTGTGCAGCAGCATTTAAATCTTGATGATGGTTGAGGGCATAAAGGAATGCGCCTGCAAATGCATCACCTGCACCATTTGTATCAACTGCTTCTACATGTCGTCCTGCAACGTGGAAATGTTGGGTAGGGTTAGAAACTAAAGCACCTTTAGCACTTTGTGTAATGACTACTGTATGATTTTTAAAACGTAATTGAGCAAGAGCCTCTTCTACAGATGTTGTATTTGTATACATTAAGGCTTCTTGTTCATTACAAAATAGTAAATCTACGCCATCATCCATAAGTTCTTCCAAGCCTTCGCGAGCGTATTGCACCATCGCAGGATCTGAAAGAGACAGGGCAATTTTAACACCATTTGCTTTTGCAATTTCTCTTGCTTGTTTTACAGCTTTACGCGCTGTTTCACTTGTAGAAAGATAACCTTCAATATAAAGCCATTTTGCTGTTTTTAATGGTTCAAAATCAATTTGATCTTGAGAGAGTTCAGCAGTGATACCTAAATAGGTGTGCATCGTACGTTCAGAGTCCGGGCTAATGAGTACCATGCAAGTACCTGTCACACCTTCACTGATCGATTTTGGAGTAGTCTTAATGCCAGCTTCATTTAGACCTTGCAGATAAATTGAACCTAAATCATCGTTACCAACACGGCAACCATAGAAAGCAGTTCCACCTAATGCACTGAAAGCCACGGTCGTATTTGCTGCTGAACCACCACTCGCTTGACCTTTGTAGTCTTGGTGCTGTCTTAACTCTGCATAAAGAGCAGATTGAGTGTCACCATCGGACAACTGCATTGTGCCTTTTTGCAAGCCTTGTTGATTCAGAAAATCATCAGACACTTTAAATTCTTGGTCGATTAATGCATTACCAATTGCAAAAAGATCTACAGTTGCCATATGTGTTGTCACAAATAAAAAAATCAGGTTGCTAAGTTTACACCATTGCTTGGATTTGCTGTAGTTTGTTGAATAAAATTCAGTTAATTCAGAGATTAATGGAAAATTATTGTTTAACTAAGCTATTGAAATGCTACTTTTAATAAATATTATCAATTAATAATGATTCTTGCTAATATTTACAAATATAGTGTATTTCATTGAAACTTCGCATGAAATTTTTCGTAGCGAACTTACATGAAGCGTTCTATTTTATTTATTTCATCAGTTGGGGTTATGACGAGCCATGTATATGCCGTCGAGGCAGAGCAACAGGCTGTAACCAATCTTCCAACAATTTCAGTAAAAGCTGAAAAGGAACAAAGCTTAAAACAAGAAGTGGGACAAGCATCAACTGCAACTAAAGGACTTATGCAATTAAAAGATGTTCCTCAGATCGTAAATGTGGTGCCTAAACAAGTTTTAAGAGAACAAACTGTAACTTCAATGCAAGGTGCTTTGCAAAACGTTGCTGGTCTAAGCTTTAGTGTGGGTGATGGACAACGTGATCAGGTCATGATTCGTGGTTTCTCTGCAATCACAGATAACTATGTAGATGGTATTCGTGACGATGCATTGTATTTTCGCGACATGTCGAATGTTGAACGTATTGAAGTATTAAAAGGGCCTGCTTCTGTATTATATGGACGTGGTTCTGCGGGTGGATTAGTTAATAAAATTAATAAGAAACCAATGGACGAATCTTTGCGCGAAGTCAGTCTTATTGGTGGTACAACAGGGCAACGTCGTGCAGAAGTCGATGTGAATGAAAAAGTAGCAGAGAATGTTAAGGTTCGTTTAACTGGAGCAGTTGAAGATTCAGATGGTTATCGTGATCAGGCCTTTTTAAAACGCCAAGCGGTTGCTCCATCTTTACAATGGGATATTTCAGACAAGACGAAGCTTTTAATTCAGGCTGATTATTTGCATGATGACCGTTTAGCAGATCAAGGTTTTCCGACAGATCCAATTACAGGTAAACCAGTTAAAACAAACCCAAAAACTTTTTATGGTGCGTTAAACGGTAAAGAGGTTGGTGATGTTGATACTGAAATTTCAAGCCAAACCATAAGTTTAGATCATGAGTTTAACGATAATCTAAAATATCATGGCGCAGTTCGTCACTATAACTATTCATTAGACCGCCAATATAGTGTTGATTCACATCAAAAATTACCAGCTGATAAAATCCAATTGACTCAAAATAAACGTTTGCGTAATGAAGATGGCGTATATGTTCAGCAAGAATTAAGTAGCTTATTTAATACTGGTTTCTTAAAGCACAATACCTTAATTGGTGCGGAGTATAGTAAGCAGCACAAAGATGAAATACTTTGGCAAGGTGCTAAAACAATCACTGATTTGTATAACCCTAAATTAGAATATTGGGCGCCTATTAATACAGGGACAACAGTTGCAAGTAATAATAATAGTAATACCTTTGAAAACTACGGTATCTATTTACAAGACTTAATGACAGTTACAGATCAGCTGAAAGTTTTAGTTGGTCTGCGCTATGATAATTTGTCACAAGATCGCAATGATAAAGTGAAGTCTCAAATATTAAATAGAACTGACAACACCTATTCTCCAAGAATCGGGGTGGTTTATCAGCCAGTAAGCAATATTTCACTCTATACTTCTTATAATCGGTCTTTCCAGCCTTTGGCTGATTCATTTGTTTTATATAAAAACAGTGATGATTTGAGTCCAACAAAAACCGAAAATATTGAGGTTGGTGCAAAGTGGGATGTAAATGATCAATTGAATGTAACTTTGGCTTTGTTTGAAATGAGCCAAACAAATATTCAAAATCAAGACCCTACAGATTCAACACTAGCAGTATTAGCAGGTGAGCAAAAAACCAAGGGTGTTGAGCTTTCATTAACAGGACAATTAACTGATCAATTATCAGTATTAGCTGGCTATTCTTATATGGATGGTAAGATTGAAAAATCCGCTATTGGACTGACAGGCAATCGTTCTGCGCTTACGCCAAACAATACTGCTAACCTATGGTTAAAATATCAAATTAATGATCATTGGTATGCGGCTGTAGGCGGACGCGGTGAATCATCACGTTTTAGTGCGCCAGATAACAAGAATGTTTTACCAGGTTATGCTGTTGTAAATGCAGCATTAGGTTATCAAAGTGAACGTTACGATGTGAACTTCAACTTAAATAACCTGTTTGATCGCGATTACTTTGTTTCGGGGCATAGCGGAGCCAATGATTCAAACATGATGGGTGATCCACTGAATGCCCAAATTGCACTTCGTTATCGATTTTAAGTAA
The DNA here is from genome assembly GCF_034650275.1 of Acinetobacter sp. IRS14. Classification (NCBI taxonomy): domain Bacteria; kingdom Pseudomonadati; phylum Pseudomonadota; class Gammaproteobacteria; order Moraxellales; family Moraxellaceae; genus Acinetobacter; species Acinetobacter sp. IRS14. Next base: position 37,067 of record NZ_JAOVFN010000008.1, on the reverse strand, counting down.
AAGTTTTTCTAAAAGCTCATCGACTTGATGGGCTTTTTTATTTATTGGTTAATATATAAATAGAATTAAAAGCTTTTGTTCTGGTAGGATAAAACACTCATGGCTATGTGCTTGATATCAAAGCCTTGCCAATGAAAACTAATACTCAACAAAAACATAGTATTTTACTTGGCTTTTGTTCGCCAATCTCAAGCTGACTCAGGCTATAATGAGACTTATTCACTTATCCGATATGTTAGGAGATCACATGACTGTAGATGTCACTGAAACCATTTCTCAAACTGTTCACCCTGCGTTTCAGTTGCTACGTCAGCACCATGTAGAAGCATTAGATATTTTAGTGTCTGAATATAAGCATAAAGTCACAGGTGCGGTGCATTATCACTTGGCAACTGACTATGATGAAAATGTATTTCTTGTTGCTTTTAGAACCCAGCCTATGGACTCTAAAGGCACGGCACATATTTTAGAACATACCGCTTTGTGTGGATCTGAAAAGTTTCCGGTACGTGATCCGTTCTTTTTAATGATTCGCCGTTCTTTAAATACGTTCATGAACGCATTTACAGCAGCAGATTGGACTGCGTATCCATTTGCTACTCAAAACAAAAAAGATTTCCAAAACTTACTCTCTGTTTATCTTGATGCGGCATTTGCTGCTAATTTGAATCCGCTTGATTTTGCTCAAGAAGGTATTCGTATTGAACTAGAAAATGGGCAACCTGTTTATAAGGGTGTTGTTTTTAATGAAATGAAAGGTGCGATGAGTGCACCGTCTGACCAACTTTATCATCAGTTGGCTCATCATTTATTTCCTGAAACGACCTATCATTACAACTCAGGCGGTGACCCGAAAGATATTCCTGATTTAACGTATGAGCAATTAGTCGATTTTTATAAAGTACATTACCATCCAAGTAATGCTGTATTCATGACCTTTGGTAATCAAACAGCATATGAGCTGCAAGAGCAATTTGAAAAACTAGCTCTACATAAGTTTTCTGCTGGAACAACTCTTTATTCTAAGCCCGAAAAACGTTTAGCAGCGCCAATTGAAGTAACAGAAAACTATGGTGTTGATAGTGATGATTTAAAAGATAAAACTTATCATGTTCTATCTTGGTTGTTACCAGAAGCAAATGATGTGAAATTGCGTTTGGGAATGCGTTTGGTTGAAGGAATTTTGTTAGAAAATTCAGCTTCACCATTGCGTCATTACCTAGAAACTTGTGGTTATGCTCAATCAACAGGTCCATTAATGGGCGTAGACGATAGCAATTTTGAAATGACTTTCTACTGCGGTGTTCAAGGTTCAAATCCTGAACATGCACAAAGCTTTAGAGAGGGTGTTTTAAATATTCTGCGTGATGTTGCTGCAAAACCAATTGATAGTAATTTAGTCGATGCAATCTTGCATCAGATTGAGTTGCATCAGCGTGAAATTAATGGTGACGGTACACCTTATGGCTTAAGTTTAATTTTAAATGGCTTAAGTGGTGCGATTCACCATAATGACCCAATTCAAATTTGGGATGTTGACAGCGCAATTGCACAAGTTAAAGAAGAATTGAAAGACCCAATGTGGTTATCAAATCTGATTCAAACACATTTGCTCGACAACCCACATCGTGTGCAAATGACTCTAGTTCCAGACCCAACTAAGTCTGTAAAAGAGCAAGAAGCAGAAAAAGCACGTTTAGCTGCTATTGGTGAAAAGTTAACAGATACTGATAAGGCTGAAATTATCGCTAATACCAAGGCGCTAGAGGAACGTCAGGATACTCCAGACAACCTTGAACTATTACCAAAAGTAGGTTTGGAAGATGTACCTGCTGACTTGCATATTGTGCAGGGGCAGTTACGCGAAATTCTTTGTAATCGTATGGATACGCCGTTGAATTTGTACCATGCTGGTACGAACGGTATTTACTATCAACAAGTACTCATTCAGATTCCTGATGATATTGTGAAGTCACCTTACTTCAATTTGCTTTCTATCTTAATGGGGGAAGTAGGTGCAGGTGAATATGACTATCTTGAACTACAAAACTTACAAACAGCTGTAAGTGGTGGTTTAGGAATGGGCGCTTCATTACGTAGTAAAGTTGATGACAAAGATAAAATTAGTGCGTGGCTAACGTTAACGACTAAATCGTTGACTCAGAAGTTTGATGCAATTCATTTATTAAAATTAGCATTTGAACAGCTTCGATTTGATGAGAAAGAGCGAATTATTGAGTTATTGCAACAACGTAAAACACGTTGGCAATCTCGCTTATCTGGAGCAGGCCATAGCTACGCAATGCAAATCGCGTCACGTAATATGAGTGCATTGGCTCAACGCGACTATCAAAACACTGGTTTAGGTGCATTAAACTGGTTAGGCGAGCTTGTTACTAAGATTACTCAAGACTCTGCTGCATATGATGATCTGATTGCAGAATTAAAGCGTATTCATCGTAAATTATTGCAAGCACCTAAACAGTTCTTGCTTGTATGTGAAGAACATCAGTCTGAACGTTTGGTTGAAGAAATCCAAAATGTTTGGGATAAACTAAACGTTGATGTAACTGCAACAGAATTAACTCACGTAGAACAGGCAAATGACAATAATCATGAAGCATGGTTAATTCAGGCAAATGTTCAGTTCTGTGCTTCAGCTTATCAGGCGGTGGACGTGTCGCATCCAGATGCAGCTCCGTTAATGGTATTGGCAGCTTATTTACGTAATGGGTTCTTACACAGTGCCATTCGTGAGAAAGGCGGTGCGTACGGTGGTGGAGCAAGTTATGATGGGAATGCATGTTCATTCCGTTTCTATAGTTACCGTGACCCACGTTTAGCAGAAACTTTTAAAGACTTTGAAGCAAGTGTGCAATGGTTATTAAATACGGAACAACAGCCTCATCAGCTTGAAGAAGCGATTCTTGGGTTAGTTGCAAGTATGGATAAGCCAGGTTCACCAGCGGGTGAGGCGATTACTGCATGTTATGCATTATTGCATGCAAGAACACCAGCTTTCCGCCGTCTCTTGCGTGAGAGATTGTTGCATGTAACTTTAGATGATTTACAACGTGTTGCTCTTCAATATTTGGTTGAGCAAACTCCTGTAAAAGCTGTAGTTGCACCATTTGCCAAACGTGATGAATTGCAGCAGTTAGGTTTTACCATTCAACAAGTTAATTAAAATAAAAATTGGAGATGAACATGGCGTTCAGACAATTTGAACGCACATCTTTACAGCTAAGCATGGGAATTGTGCTTAGCTGTTTGTGTGCGTCTGTGACATATGCTGACACCTTGGCACCTGTAACCCCCGCGACAGTAGATGCATGTGTTGCTCTTGCTTCGAATGCCGATCGTCTGGCTTGTTATGACTCTGTATTTAAGCCATCAGCTTTACCAGTTGTTCAAGCGGCGGCTGTACCAGAGCCTGTTCAAAAAATTGATGCACCTGCTGTTCCACCTGAAACTTTTAAAGAGAAGGTGGTAGATACAGTGAGTAATATCAAAATAATTGGCAAAGCCCCAAAACTTCAACCTACTACCTCTTTGCTCGATCAACGTTGGGAGCTATCTGAAGAGAGTAAATTAGGGGTTTGGAATATTCGTGCTTATCAGCCTGTCTATTTACTACCTGTATTCTGGACCAGTGATAAAAATGAATTACCTACTAGCCCAAATCCAAACAATGTAGAACATACAGCCCAAAATCTGAAATCAACAGAAAGTAAATTTCAGATTTCTTTAAAGACCAAAGCTTGGGAAAATATTTTTGGCAATAATGGTGATTTGTGGGTAGGTTATACCCAATCTTCACGTTGGCAGACATTTAATGCTGAAGAGTCTCGTCCTTTCCGTGAAACGAATTATGAGCCTGAAGCAAGTTTAATGTTTAGAACAAACTATGAATTGCTTGGTTTAGATGGTCGTCTGCTTGGGGTTACTTTAAACCACCAATCAAATGGTCGTTCAGATCCATTATCTCGTAGCTGGAACCGTGTGATTTTTAACGTTGGATTAGAGCGCGGTAACTTTGCTGTAATGCTTCGTCCATGGATTCGTCTGGAAGAAGACAGCAAAGATGATAATAACCCGGATATTGAAGATTACGTTGGACGTGGTGATTTAACAGCATTTTATAAGTGGAAGCAGAATGATTTCTCTTTAATGCTGCGTCATTCATTGAAGGGCGGTGATGATTCTCATGGCGCAGTTCAATTTGATTGGGCTTTTCCAATCAGTGGCAAACTGCGTGGACACTTCCAGTTGTTTAATGGTTACGGTGAAAGCTTAATTGACTATAACCACCGAGCAACCTACGCGGGCTTGGGTGTTTCACTCATGAACTGGTACTAAGTTTTTACTTGTAAAAAAGCCGCTTTAAAAGCGGCTTTTTTATTATCCAATTTGAATGTTGGCTTGGGGATGCTTGAGCCGACTTTTTTTCGGTGTAGCAATTAAATAAGCCAGTGTTAATGGACCGAGTCGCCCAGCAAACATGAGCAGGCTTAAAATGAATAAACTACCATTATGCAGCTCTGGCGTGATTCCACGAGAAAGCCCCACTGTACAAGCTGCGGAAACAACCTCAAAAAGCAAGTTCATAAAGTCTGCTTTAGGCTCTAAAAGCAAAATAATAAAGAATCCCATGAAAATGAGTATGCTTGTAATTGCAGTTACAGCTAATGCTTTATACGTCGTTTCGTGTGCGACTGAATGATTAAATATTCGGATTTCATCTGTGCGACGTAAAAAAGAAATTACACTGAGCACTAAAATGACAAAGGTCCCAACTTTAATTCCACCCGCTGTACTAAGCGAACCACCACCAATAAACATAAGCAACATCATGAGTAACGAGCTGCTGTTGGTCATTGCGCCTGTATCAATAGTATTAAACCCTGACGAGCGCGGAACAGTGGCTTGAAACCAAGCATTTAATGCTTGATCACCTACACTGAGCATTCCTAGGGTATGAGGATTTTGAGCTTCTAAAGCCCAAATTAAAATAAAGGCAATCAGGTTAATCACTGTAATAGTTGTAAGAATCAGCTTGCTATTCGGGGTGAGTTTTTTCCATTTTTTATTTTGCTTAATGTCCATGAGAACTAAAAAGCCAAGGCCACCCAAGGTGTAAAGTATGCTAACAGTTATACAAATCATATAATTGCTTTGAAAACTGATTAAGCTGTTAGAAAATAATGAAAAACCAGCATTGTTGAATGACGAAATGCTGTAAAAAACTGCATAGTACAATCCACGTGCAAAGCCGTAAGTCGGTGTAAAAGCAGTAGTGAGAATAATTGTACCAATAAGCTCAAAAATAAGAGTGTAAGTAACAACTCCTTTAGCAACAAACGTAACTTTTGATAGGCTGGTTTGACCTAAACTATCTTGTGCCATCATTTGCTGTTTAAGGCCAACTTTGGGTGACAAACTTAATGCAGCCAATATGGCAAAAGTCATGAAACCCAAACCACCCGATTGAATCAGCAATAGAATAATGGTCTGTCCGAACAGGGTGAAAGACTCATGAATATTTAAAACAGATAAACCAGTAATTGTGACCGCTGAGGTGGCTGTAAAGAGTGCATCCATCCAGCTCACATGACCTGTATTGGCAAATGGCAGTTTTAATAATAAAGTGCCAAAAATAATAAAGCCCAAAAAACCCAGTGCCAAGAGTGAAGGCGGGCTTAAATTTAATGTTTTATTAGGCTTGGGATATATAGACATATTCTAGATTTCGCCTCTTATGTGAAGCAATGAGAAAGTTTCTTTAACTGCGGTAAATGACCTTCTAAAATAAGAATGTCATGTGTTTGCAAGGTGAAATTTTCTTCGGTCTCAAATAAAATTTGCTGCTGTCTTTTTACGAGCAATGTTTTAACCTGTGGTGCTTGCTGCATAATCCCATATAAGTTAATGCCATTAAGCTTGTCAGGAATTTCAATTTTTATAATGTAGTGATCGTCTTCTAAAGACATATAGCGACTAACCATTGGATAGTTCAGTGCTTGGGCAACTCGTACCCCCATATCTTCTTCTGGATGAATAATTTTATTGATATTGAGGTGCGACAAAATGGTGTGATGTGCTTTGGTTTTTGCCTTTACCCAAATCTTATCTATACCTAAATTTTTTAAATTGAGTACACATAAGATACTTGCTTCAATATCTTCACCAATTGCGACTACAACTGCATCACAATTTTGAATGTTAAGTTCATCAAGTACGTGTTCGTCAGTCGCATCGGCAATGACGGCATGAGTTAAAATGTCGGCAAGATTTTCAACATTCTTTTTTACCGTATCAATGCCAATAACATCATGATTTAATTTTGTGAGTTCTTGAGCAACAGTTGCTCCAAAACTTCCTAAGCCAATGACTGCAAACTGTGCCATATTGATCCTTGTTTCCTGATTAGACGTTTATTTTTAAGGATATTTTCTTTGAGATAAAGAGAGGCAATGTAAATATGATGGGAATATTAAAAGAATTATATGAATAAGCCGACAAATTTGTCGGCTTATTCATCAAAATTGAAAATTATTTCAAGAAACGTTTGTAGCCAACATTATTCGTAATTTCTGCATACGGATAACTAATCTGCTCAAGAGTTTCAATTAGACCATCAGGGTTCTGTTTCGCATCGGTTGCTTGTAAACCGACTAAAACACGTCCTTCTGCTGCGCCATGATTGCGGTAATGGAACAACGTAATATTATGGGTTGGGCCTAAACGAGTTAAGAAGGTTAAGAGGGCGCCCGGACGTTCTGGGAACTCAACACGGAATAATCTTTCATCATCTATATTTGCATGACCACCAATTAAATAACGAATATGCAGTTTGGCAACCTCATCATCAGAGAGGTCATCTACTACATAATTTTGTTGCTTTAATTGCTCTAAAATTTCATGACGCTCTGCATCACCACCTTTTAAGCTAATACCGACAAATACTTGCGCTTCATCTGTATTGTTTGCTCGGTAGTTAAACTCGGTAATATTACGACCTTGTAAAGCACGGCAGAAGCCTAGGAATGCGCCTTTTTCTTCAGATAAGGTCACAGCATAGATCGCTTCGCGTTGCTCACCTAACTCAGTACGTTCAGCAATATAACGTAGGCGGTCAAAGTTCATATTGGCACCGCATACAATCGATACCATATTTTTATTGCTGATTTTATGTTCAGTAATGTATTTCTTGATCCCAGCAAGAGCCATTGCACCAGATGGTTCAACAATGCTGCGGTTTTCGTCAAATGTATCTTTAATGGCAGCACAGATTTCATCTGTATTTACCGTCACAATATCTGGATCAACAATTGGGCCTGAGTTATCAGATTTGCGCAGACGAATAATATCAAATGGTAAAGCGCCAATTTGTGCAACAGCTGTACCATCTGCAAACAATCCTACATGTGGCAAGATTACGCGCTCATTGGCTTCTAAGGCTGCTTTTAAACATGCAGACTCTTCATATTCAACGCCAATAATTTTAACATGGGGTGCAACTTCACCAAGGTAAGCTGCTACGCCTGAAATTAGGCCACCGCCACCAACAGCAACAAACACATATTCTACATCACGCCATTGACGTAAGATTTCATTTGCAATTGTGCCTTGACCAGCAATAACAAGTTCATCGTCGTAGGGTGGAATGAATACAAGGCCTTCAACTTCGGCACGTTGTTGTGCATATTTATTTGCTACATCAAAACTATCACCATGTAATACAACTTGACCACCCAAGCGTTTAACGGCTTGAACTTTAATGTCAGGAGTTGTACTTGGCATAACAATAATTGCTGGAATTCCTAAGCGTTGACCAGACAATGCTACACCTTGAGCATGGTTGCCAGCAGAGGCACAAATTACCCCACGTTCGAGTTGTTCTTTAGGTAACTGGCTAATACGGTTATAGGCACCACGTAATTTAAAAGAAAAAACAGGCTGTAAATCTTCGCGCTTAAAACGAATTGTATTATTTAATTTTTGACTAATTCGTGGAGCTGCTTCGAGAGGCGTTTCAATTGCAACATCATAAACCGTTGCTTGTAAAATTTGTCGTACCACACGAGACAGCATGTTCATCTTCCCTATAACAGTTTAAAATAGGAAATTATTGTAGCAAACCCTTGTGCATTTGCGCCGATTATTGGTGCATAAATGTCAAAAAATAGTTGAGTGATGTCATGAGTCTATATGCAACCCAAGATGAAAAGAAACAAGCTGCTGCGAAAGCTGCTTTAAAACACTTGCCCAAAGGCGGCATTTTGGGGGTTGGGACTGGAAGTACCGTAAATTTTCTAATTGATTTATTGCCTGAATTACAATTAGAAGCAGCTGTGGCAAGTTCTCAAGCAACTGCTGATCGTCTTAAAAAATTAGGCATTGAAGTTGTAGATATGAACCATGTGGGTGGTTTAGATGCCTATGTTGATGGTGCAGATGAAATTGACCGTCATATGCATATGATTAAAGGTGGCGGTGCTGCATTAACACGTGAAAAAATTGTAGCTTCAATTGCTAAGAAATTTGTTTGTATTGTTGATGATTCAAAATGGGTTGATCAACTCGGACGTGATTTTCCACTTCCAGTAGAAGTTATTCCAATGGCTCGTTCTGCTGTGGCGCGTAAGTTGGTGAGTTTAGGTGGTGACCCAGTTTATCGTGAAGGTGTAGTAACAGATAACGGGAATGTGATTTTAGATGTATTTAATCTTAATATTTTAAATGCACTTGATTTAGAAAAAACCATTAACAATATTCCGGGTGTTGTGACTAATGGTATTTTCGCTTTAAACCCAGCAACAATTGCAATTGTTGCAACAAATAATGGTATTGAAGAGCGTACTGCACAGTAATGTCTGTGGAAATGCCAGAAATTAAAATCGTTCGACACGTAAGAGCAAGAAAATTGCGCTTACGTGTTGAGCCTACTTCAATCCGTCTCACGGTTCCTTTATTTTGTAGTAAAAAACAAATTCAGCAGTTTTTGGCTCAATCTGAACAATGGTTGACTGAGACGTGGAATAAGCAACAAAATGTTCAATCGGCATCGATTGAAATTCCTTCCGAGATTTATTTTTTTAATAAAGACCAACCGTTTCAGGTCATTGTTCAAAAGCAGCATCGAGTTTTTCAATTCGATTGGGAAAGAAGTTGTTTATTTCTTAAAGACACGCAGCCATATTTGGCATTACAAAGTGCAGTGATTGCCTTTGCAAAACAAGAATTGCCAAAACTTTTAAAAGAGTTAAGTGAACACACTCATTTGGCTTATAGAGAATGTACAATTCGCCGTCCGAAAACTCGTTGGGGAAGTTGTAGTAGTCAGCATAATATTATGCTACATGCAGGATTAGTATTGATGCCACACGAGATTGCTCGTTATGTGGCTATTCATGAATTAGCTCATACTAAACATTTTGACCATAGCCCAGCTTTTTGGGCTGAAGTTGAAAAATACGATCCATATTTTCAAAAACACCGCAGACAACTTAAATCAAATCCGTTGCCTGCATGGTGGCATATTTCGGATTAACTAAAATGACATTCTAGTTGTGGTGTTTGTAAGTTATCTGGTGCTTTTCGGCTGTCTAAACCTGCTTTAGCACTCACGATTTTATTTGCTTTAATTGATAATTGTATAAAGTTGTATTGCTGCGTTGAGTTATTTGGTTCGGCGGAACTTGAGTTGAGTAAATAACTTGAGCTTGCAGCATCTGTTTGCAATAAATTATCTGTACTATCCGCACTTAACGCAGAGCGATAAGTCTGTGATCCTTTAATAAGGTCGATTTGACCATTCGCACGAAAATTAAGCTGGCAACCTGTTGCGGTGTCTTCGTAATGACCCACTAAATAATCTGTAGCAGGTAGTTTTGGGTCGGAAAGATTAATGCTGGTCAAGCCTTGTTTGCAAGGATATACAGAACCGTTGCAGGTGGCTGTAATGCCGCTAAAACCTACAGCACGACGATAATCACCAGCACCATCTATGCGGAAAAAGTCAGCCGTATTCCCGATAGGCACGATCCCTGAATATTGTTTTTTATCCAGTAGATTATAACTCGTCTGATCTAAACTCTGGCTATTTGCCAATTTTAAAGTAGCGGCTTTTAAATTGGCTGCAAAATTATCGCGTATAGCTTTTTGATTGGCTGCGATATCTAACAGTGTATTTTTGACTGGATCAATATTATCTGGAGCAGAATTGAAAATAGGGGTAAATGTTGTTTGATCACCTTGAAGTTTTTTCCCATCTAAGAAGCCATCTTTTAAATCGGTTGCCAAACTTTTAATCAACTCTTGATATGTAGTTGGTCCGCTGTGAATTGTTGACCAATATTGTAAGTAGCCAAAGCTAAGATAACTATCCACATATGTAGTAGGTTTTCTGGTTGAGTACTGTAATGAGGTTAAAGCAGTGACGAGGGAGTTGGCTGGACTTAAAATTGGGATGTCAGCATCTTTGAACGCGTTAAGAAGCGATCTATAAACATCTTGAGAAGCTAAATCCACATGCAATTGCTCAATGCGGGTTGGGTCAATCGTATCTTGAGGAAGTTGTCCTGAGCGTATAGCAGCTCGTTGGTAAATCGCTTCACTGCTTGGGCTGATGAATAGGGTTCTGTTACTTACACTGTTTGGTGTAATAAACGAATGATAAACGCCAGAGAAATTTTGGTATGTTGAAGTAATCGGATCAAATACTTGAGATGAATTTTGAGTCGTAATTTCTACAAGATATAAGTGATTTAACTTAGCAGTAGGAATTTTGACATTAAAGCTGTTTAAACTCGCAATTGAAGTATCTACTAAAACAGAATTGGTGGTGTTGTCATATACTTTGAATTGGATATTACGAATTTCTACAGGGGATTTAACAGTAACATCCGTTGTTGCTTCAGGAGTAGGATCAACAGGTGTTGGAGTACTCGGAGAATTACCACTACTGCTGCCGCCACCTCCGCAACCTACAAGTGCAGCACTTAAAATTAATGTGCTTAAACCAAGGTAAGTGCGTAATTTTGTTTCTTTTGATTGATGAAGCATCCTAGCTCTCCAAAATTAAATCTGATATTTATTTGCTGATATTTGTTTAGTTCTGACAGTTGAATAAGTGCTGTCTAATTGTCGCTAAAATTAAAAAAATTAAAATTACCAAGCATGAAATGGTTTTGTAAGCTTGGACATCCTGTCATACTACAACACAAGTATAGATTCAAAAATTGAGGTAATGCACGTGATTTCTGTCGGAATTGTTGGTGGAACGGGTTATACAGGCGTTGAACTATTACGTATTTTATTACGACATCCTAAAGCGCAGGTTCGAGTTCTTACTTCGCGTACAGAAGCGGGCAAACCAGTTGCAGATATGTTCCCTAATTTACGTGGACATACTGATCTTCAATTTTCTGATTTAAATGTTGATGATTTAAAAAAATGTGATGTTGTATTTTTTGCTACACCTCATGGTGTTGCGATGCAGCATGCAAAAGAATTGATTGCGGCTGGTACTAAAGTTATTGATTTGGCTGCTGATTTTCGTTTGCAAAATCTTGAACAGTTTGAAAAATGGTATGGCATGGAGCATGCTTGCCCAGACGTTCTAGAAAACTCAGTATATGGTTTGGCTGAATTAAACCGCGAAAAAATTAAACAGGCGCAAGTTATTGGTAACCCTGGTTGCTACCCGACTACCGTTCAATTAGGTTTGGCGCCACTTTTGAAATCAGCGCAAGCATTGATTGAAACAAAAAATATTATTATTGATGCGAAGTCAGGTGTTTCTGGTGCTGGTCGTAAAGCAAGCTTAGGCATGATCTATAGTGAAAATGCTGATAACTTCAAGGCTTATGGCGTTGCGGGTCACCGTCATCATCCAGAAATTGTTGAAGCATTAGAAAATATTTCTGGGCAAAAAGGTGGCTTTGAAGGGCTCTTATTTGTTCCTCATTTAGTTCCAATGATTCGCGGTATGCTCAGCACAATTTATGTCGATTTGACAGAAACTGGAAAACAAACTGATATTCAGGCATTGTATGAACAATTTTACGCAAATGAAAAATTTGTTGATGTGATGCCTGCTAACAGTTCGCCTGAAACACGTAGTGTGCGCGGTGCGAATGAGCTTCGTATTGCTTTATATAAGCCGCAGCCGAATAAACTTATTATTCTTGCGGTACAAGATAACCTTGTGAAGGGTGCATCTGGTCAAGCTGTACAAAATATGAACCTTATGTTCGGCTTTGATGAAGATGAAGGCTTACAAGGGATTGGTTTATTACCATAAAAAACTCTTTTTTGCTTCACACACATTTAAATTTCGATTTAAATGTGTGTCTTGACTCTGATCTTAAACACTGAGATGACGATGCAAAACTCTGGACAGACGACTTCAGCAGAAAGTTCGTTGCAAAAGAAAAATTTTTTAAATACTAATAAACCTTTGTTTATTGGTGCGGCTATTTTAATGAGTGGTTGTCTTGCGCTCGGCTATACAATTGGACACCGTCAAGGTTTAACTGTTGTAGGTTACGATGCAGATGCAGAGCAATTGGTTGAAGTGGTGCAAAAGCAGAAAACAGCTTTAGATGCGGTTAATAAAAGCCTGAACGCTGCGGTACAAGAGCGTGATGTTGCTGTAACAAATGCAAATGATCTGTTTGAAGCTCTTAATCAGGCCAACGCTGATAAAACGCAGCAAGAAGGTATGAGTAATATCTACCGAGATATCTTGAGGCAGCGAGGTGGTTTAAGTTTGACCATTCAAAATTTGGCAATCAAACCTTTGCCTGAAAATGCTTATGAATATCAGTTGGATCTAGTACAGGTAAGCCCAAGTAAGCGCCGTGCTTCAGGATCAATTGAGATAAGACTCATTAAAGATACAGAAGTTTTAGTTGTACCACTTGAAGCTAAAAGCTTTAATTTTACTGACTTCGAGCGCTTAACAGGTCGTTGGACGATGCCTAAAGGTTTTACACCTCAATTTATTGAGGTACGTTTAACAGGCGGCTCTGATACACCAGTTATTAAACGTTTTAGTTGGCAGCGCGGTAAACCTGTCGAAACATCTTCTGCTTTCGTGGCAGAAATTCCTCAAGCTGAAGCAAATTCACAATAGTAACATCCTATGCGAACAAATAAGCGTCAAACAAACTTAAAAGATATTAAGGCTTCTTTTCAGCAGTCTGGTTATGTCGATTGGCACTTCCATCCACGCTTAAGTGATTCGCAAAACGAAGATCATGACGGAGAGGTTGTTGTACAAACAGCACCTCCTGAACTCAAGCGTCCGCCATTGTATGCAGTCGTATTAATGAATGACGATTACACGCCGATGGACTTTGTAATTGAAATTTTACAACAATACTTTGCAATGAATCTTGACCAAGCAACTCAAGTAATGCTAACAGTACACTATGAAGGTAAAGGTATTGCTGGGGTATATCCAAGAGACATCGCGGAGACCAAAGCAAACCTTGTTAATAATTACGCTCGATCGCAAGGTCATCCATTACTTTGCCAGATTGAGCCTAAAGCATAAGGGGGTTACATGCTCAGTCGTCAATTAGAAGTATCATTACGTTTGGCTGTTAGCATGGCTCGTCAAAAGAGACATGAGTTTCTTACAGTTGAACATTTATTATTAGCACTACTCGACAACGATTCGGCCGTGAATGCTTTAAAAGCATGTGGGGCTGATATAGTTTCTTTACGTAAAGAATTAGAAGAATATGTAGAACAACATACTCCTAAGCTTGGCGAAAATAGCGAGCAAGCGCCTCATCCAACAGAAAGTTTCGACCGCATTTTGCAACGTGCTATTTTCCACGTGCAATCAAGTGGCGGCGATCGTACTGTTGAAGGTGCAGATGTTTTGGTCGCAATGTATTCAGAGCGTGATTCTTTTGCTGTGTATTTGCTTAAACGTCATCAAATCAATCGATTAACATTGACTCAATACTTGTCTCATGGGACACGTAAAGATGAAGTGCAAGTTGAAGAAGAAGTTGAAGATATTGAGGGTGAAACTAGCGCGGGCAATGCAGGACCATTAGAGCTTTATACGCTGAACTTAAATGTTGAAGCGCAAAAAGGCAAAACTGATCCACTTATTGGCCGTGAAAAAGAAATTGAACGTACAGCTCAAATTCTGTGCCGCCGTCGCAAAAATAACCCATTGCTTGTCGGTGATCCGGGCGTTGGTAAAACCTCGATTGCTGAAGGTTTAGCATGGTTAATTGTGAATGGTAAGGCACCTAAACCTTTAAGTCAGGCTGAAGTCTATAGCTTAGATATTGGTGCATTAGTTGCTGGGACCAAATATCGCGGTGACTTTGAAAAACGTTTAAAACAATTGCTTAATGCTTTGAAGAAAAATCCAAATGCGATTTTATTCATTGATGAAATTCATATGATCATTGGCGCAGGCTCAAGTATGGGCAGCACAATGGATGCTTCGAATTTGATCAAACCGGCTTTGGCTAATGGTACTTTACGTTGTATCGGTTCAACGACGTTCCAAGAATATCGTCAGGTTTTTGAAAAAGATCATGCGTTATCACGTCGTTTCCAGAAAATTGACGTCAATGAGCCAAGTATTGCTGAAACAATTGATATTTTGCGTGGTTTAAAATCTAAATTTGAAGATTTCCACCACGTACAATATGACGATAAGGCATTGGTATCAGCTGTAGAGCTTTCTGCTAAATTCATTAATGATCGTTTCTTGCCAGATAAGGCAATTGATGTGATTGACGAAGCTGGTGCTCAGCGTCGTTTGAAAGCTGAAAGCGATGATAGTTTGATTACGGTAGAGAATATCGAAGATATCGTTTCTAAGATTGCTCGTATTCCGCCTAAAACTGTTTCTAAAGACGATAAGTCAGTGCTTGAAAATCTTGAGCGTGATTTAAAACGCGTTGTGTTTGGTCAAGACGAGGCGATTACCGCTTTAGGCTCAGCGATCAAGTTGTCTCGTGCTGGGTTGAAATCACCAGATAAGCCTGTGGGTAGTTTTGTTTTTGCTGGACCAACAGGTGTCGGTAAAACCGAAGTGACTAAGCAACTTGCGAAGCTGTTAGGTGTTGAGCTTGTGCGTTTCGATATGTCTGAATATATGGAACGTCATGCAGTTTCACGTTTGATTGGTGCACCTCCGGGTTATGTGGGTTATGACCAAGGTGGGCTATTAACTGATGCGATTCACAAGAACCCACACTGTGTTTTATTGCTAGATGAAATTGAGAAAGCACATCCAGATGTGTTTAATCTGTTGCTACAAATCATGGATCATGGTGCTTTAACGGATAACAACGGACGTAAGTCAGACTTTAGAAACGTTATTATTGTCCTGACTACGAATATTGGAGCAGAAAGCATTTCTCGTGCGAGTATTGGTTTTACTGAACAAGATCATAGTTCTGATAACCAAGAAGCAATGAAACGTGCTTTCTCACCAGAGTTCCGTAACCGTCTAGATAGTGTTATCCAATTCAAGTCATTACCAACAACTGTGATTGAGTCTGTGGTTGATAAATTCTTAACAGAATTACAAGCACAACTAGATGACAAACAAGTTGTACTTGATGTGGATCAAAGTGCTCGTGA
The DNA here is from genome assembly GCF_034650275.1 of Acinetobacter sp. IRS14. Taxonomy (NCBI): domain Bacteria; kingdom Pseudomonadati; phylum Pseudomonadota; class Gammaproteobacteria; order Moraxellales; family Moraxellaceae; genus Acinetobacter; species Acinetobacter sp. IRS14. The sequence continues at coordinate 21,437 of NZ_JAOVFN010000008.1, read as the reverse complement.
TTGGTTGGCAACAAATGGTTATGACCGCTTGATGGGCGCACGTCCAATGCAACGCCTCATTCAAGAACACTTGAAGAAACCACTAGCTGAAATGATTCTGTTTGGCGAACTTGCAGATCATGGTGGTAATGTGGCTGTATCAGTGAAAAATGAAGATGGCAAAGCTGTCGGCTTAAAACTTGAAGTTTTTGAAGATCATCATACGGCAGAACCAGCGTAACTTATGTTAATTGATAGTCTTGCTATAACCCGAATACTGAGCGTATTCGGGTTATTTATTGTCACAGCAATTGCTGAAATTCTTGGTTGTTATTTCCCTTATCTGATTTTAAGAGAAGGCAAGTCTGCTTGGCTGTGGCTACCTACAGCTTTAAGTCTGGCTGTCTTTGTATGGCTGCTGACTTTACATCCAGCGGCTTCTGGGCGCATTTATGCTGCATATGGCGGTATTTATATTTTTACTGCTCTCATGTGGTTGCGTTTTGTGGATCAGGTCGGATTAACAAGATGGGATATATTGGGTGGTCTAATCGTGCTTTGTGGAGCTGGCTTAATTATTTTACAACCTCAAGGGCTGATTCGTTAATACAATGAGTGAATCAAATCTTAAGCGTGAAAATAAGAAGTTTTTTCTAAAAAAAGACTTGTCAAAGCTCTCAACAATGCGTATTTTAGATTTAAGGAACATTTTTTAATATTTGAGATAAAGATGTTAAATCTATCTGTGAACACTAACGCTTATTATTACTTTTGGCAATTTAGATAGTTGCCTGAGCGTATTCGGGCATGAGAAAGTTGCCCATCACAGTTAATACCTGATCGGCAACCCCGATCAGGTTTTTTTATGCTTTATCTTTTTTGATTTGAGGAACTTAAAATGAACAACATGACTTATTCGTACTTTAGCAACTTTTATTGGTTTTACTTTTGCTTACCTTTACCAACGAATAGATCCAAAACGCTCAAATAAATGATCGGACTGAATAGATTGCAGTCCCAAGGAAAAACCAATGAATGCCCTAAATACTTTATTGACACAAAGCAATACAAAAGAAACACCAGTTAGTTTACCTGTCCAGTTAAAAGCAAAATATCCGCTTGCACACTCTTTCGTGCGTCAAATTGCCGAACATCGCCAAACTATTCAAAATATTCTTAACGGCAACGATCCTCGGTTAATGGTAATAACAGGGCCTTGTTCAATTCATGATCCGGTTGCAGTACTTGAATACGCTGAAAGATTGCAAAGATTACAAGAAAAAGTAAAAGATCAGATTTTTATCGTGATGCGTGCATACATTGAAAAACCTCGTACAACTGTGGGTTGGAAAGGTTTCATGTACGATCCAAATTTAGATGGTTCATCAAATTTACAACTTGGTTTAGAAAAGTCTCGCGAACTTTACCTACAAATTATTGAAAAGGGTTTGCCCATTGCGAGTGAAATTTTAAGCCCAATGGCAACTGGTTATTTTGATGATTTATTGGCTTGGGGCGCAATTGGTGCTCGTACCAGCGAGTCTCAGATTCACCGTGAAATCTCAAGCCACATGCTATATAGCATTGGTTTCAAGAATGGTACGGATGGTTCAATTCAGATTGCATTAGATGCAATTCAGTCAGCACAAAATGAGCATCAATTTTTAGGAATGAATCAACAAGGCTTACCTTCAGTGATTCAGAGCGCTGGTAATCCATTACCCCACTTGATTTTGCGCGGAGCAAATCATGGACCAAATTACGATTTAGCTTCAATTCAGGCAATACGAGAAAAACACAAACAAAATCTTCCTGCATTAGTCATTGACTGTAGTCATGGTAACAGCAGTAAAGATCCGTTGCGTCAGCCAGAAGTTTTACAGCAAATCGTTGCTGAACGTTTAAAAACCCAAGTAAAGGGTGTCATGATTGAAAGTCATTTGGTTGATGGTAGCCAAAAGATTTCTTGTGATATGACTTATGGGCAGTCAGTAACTGATGGTTGTTTAGGTTGGGAAAAAACTGAGCAACTTTTGTTAAGTGTTTCTGAGCAACTAAAAGTGAAAGAGTTAGCTCATTCTGCTTAATCATTTTTCGACTATAAAGGGATCTACGAATAGATCCCTTTATTTTTTAAGAAGCATGTTTTAGTTCTGATAAGAATGTAGTGATTTCATGCCCAAATTTTTTCGGCTCGGTTAATAAGGGGGTATGGCCTGAGCGCTCAAAATATATTGCTTTTGCGTGTTCAACACTATGGGCAATAAGTGTCTGTCCGGTTTCTGGATAAAGCGTCGAGTTGCGACCAATAAAGAAGGTGGTTGGGCATTGTAACTGTTGAATGGCTTCACGATAATCTTCATTGTGATAAAGATAATTTTCGACATACCAAAACAAGTAATCTAGACGTTGAATTGGTAATAAATATTTTTGTAAAAAAGGCTGTTTGAGCGCTGTTTTAAAAACTAAAGGGCTAAATGGATTGCTACTTTGTAACTCAATAAAATCTACCCAAAGACGAACCAGTTCTTGTCGATCAGGAAGCGATAATTCATAAAGATATTTAGCATTTTTGTGCTTTGATAATAATTGATAGATATCATTTAATAATTGTTTGAACTGGGGATGTAGAGGGCCGAATAGGCCATATTCCCATGTTGAATCCACAGATATTTTTGGTGTTTGATCGATATGCAAATAGGCTTTTAATTGCTGCGCCAGATGAGCATGCTTCATACCATGCATGGCCGTTGTAGCACCCATTGAATAACCCATCAAGATAAAGTTATCGAGTTTTAATTGTTCTATTAAATGGGCGACATCTTGCCAGTGACTAGAAATTGCATCTTGTTCAGGGATTGCACAGTTCTTTGACCCCCCAAAACCACGCCAATCTGGAATGATAAACTCATAATCTTTACGGTTTGCATAAATAAAAGGAAGCCATTGCCAGCTTTGCATGCCAAGACCAGATAAAACCAAAACTGGTTCACCACGACCAACACGACGAACAAATAAATTTTCCCGATCGGGCATGGTGTAATATGGCATGACTATTCTCCGGTTACGCTATTTTGGGCAAAGCGTTTTAATTGAGGGATGACTTGTTCCAACCATTTAATCCATTCACTTTCCATCGTAATCCCAAGTTCTAAGATCATTTTGTGAATGTATAACACACGGTTATCTAGATCATCGTTGTCTTTAAAATCCTTATCATAAATACTTTGATAAAGTTTCAGTTTCTCTTGATGTAAACCAAGATGTCTTAACAGCTCAGGTAATATCTGATTATTGCTCAATTGTGCTTCAGCACGCAATCTAACCATTAAATCATCACGAAGCTGTGCGGGTTCACTTTGTTGTGTCATCCATGAAGCTAGTTCAATACGCCCCAATTGTTCAACTTGATAGGTTTTTTTTCGACTATTTTCCATTTCATTTTCTAACGTTGAAACCCAACCTTTTTTTAGCATGTGGTTGAGTTCACGATAAATTTGCTGATGGGTAGCATTCCAGAAAAAACCAATTGAACGATCAAACCGGCGGGCAAGTTCGAACCCTGTACTTGGTCGTTCAAGCAAACTGGTTAATAAAACATGAGGAAGTGACATGGCAATCCGGTTTGTAAGCAAAAGTAAAGTGTGACTGATGAGATTATGCAACATGTTGCATAAAAGTCAAAATTTGATTATAAATTAATGCAACAAGTTGCATTAGCAAGCTTATTGCTAGCCAAAGGAGAAAATATGTCAGCTTATCCGCATTTATTGAAGCCACTTGATTTAGGCTTTACTACTTTAAAAAACCGTGTGCTTATGGGGTCTATGCATATTGGTTTAGAAGAAGCACCACAGGGATATGAACGCATGGCTGCGTTTTATGCTGAGCGTGCAAAAGGTGATGTGGGGCTGATTGTAACTGGCGGTGTTTCTCCGAATGATGATGGTGTTGTATTTAGCCATGGTACGAAGTTGGATACAGTTGAAGAAGCTGAAAAACATAAAGTGATTACCCAAGCTGTTCATGAAGCTGGGGGTAAAATTGCTATGCAGATTTTACATACTGGGCGTTATTCTTATCAGGCAAATAACGTTGCTCCTTCAGCAATTCAAGCACCAATTAACCCAATTAAGCCAAAAGCTTTAAGTTCTGCCGAAGTGCAGCAGACCATTGATGACTTTGCAAACTGCGCCAAACTTGCTCAGTATGCGGGTTATGATGGTGTGGAAATCATGGGTTCTGAAGGTTATTTAATTAATGAGTTCATTGCCGCACGTACGAATCATCGTGATGATGAATGGGGCGGTAGTTACGAAAACCGCATTCGTTTTCCTATTGAAATCGTAAAACGTACACGTGCTTTAGTGGGTGAAAACTTTATCATTATTTATCGTCTATCGATGCTTGATTTAGTTGAAGGTGGTTCAAGCATTGAAGAAGTGATTCAGCTTGCAAAAGAAATTGAAAAAGCAGGTGCAACTATTATTAATACAGGGATTGGCTGGCATGAGGCTCGCATCCCAACAATTGCGACCAAAGTTCCTCGTGCTGCATTTACGTGGGTTACTGAAAAACTTAAAGGTGAAGTCTCTATCCCTTTAGTTACTTCTAACCGAATTAATACTCCAGAAATGGCTGAACATGTATTGGCATCAGGTCATGCTGATATGGTGTCTATGGCACGCCCAATGCTAGCGGATGCTGAGTTTGTTTTAAAAGCAAGTGAAGGCCGTAGTGATGAAATTAATACATGTATTGGCTGTAACCAAGCATGTTTAGATCACATTTTCTCAATGAAAATTGCAACTTGTTTAGTGAACCCGCGTGCATGTTATGAAACTGAACTTATTTTTAAAGATGCACAAGTTCAAAAGAATATTGCTGTTATTGGTGCAGGGCCTGCCGGCTTAAGTTTTGCTGTATATGCAGCTGACCGTGGACATCAAGTTAAAATTTTTGAGGCTAGTCATCAAATTGGTGGCCAATTTAATATTGCAAAGACTGTTCCTGGAAAAGAAGAGTTTTATGAAACCTTACGCTACTTTGCTCGCCAAATTGAGTTACGACCAAACATTGAATTAATTTTGAATCATAAAGCAACTTATGAAGAGTTGAGCCAAGCAAATTTTGATGAAATTGTGGTTGCAACTGGTGTAACGCCTCGTCAATTACAATTTGAAGGTATTGATCATCCTAAAGTTCTCAGCTATTTACAAGTTTTAAAAGAACGTGTGCCAGTGGGACAACGTGTAGCCATTATTGGGGCAGGTGGTATTGGTTTTGATACGGCTGAATATCTCACTCACGAAGGTGAAAGTGGCAGTTTAAACCCAGAAAAGTTTTATGAAGAATGGGGAATTGACACTCAATATGAGCATGTAGGTGGTTTAAAACAGCCAAAAGTTGAGACTTCTGAACGAGAAATCTATTTACTGCAACGTAAGACTGCTGTTGTCGGTGCAGGTTTAGGTAAAACTACAGGATGGATTCATCGTGCAGGCCTTAAAAATCGCCAAGTTAAAATGCTTGCAGGCGTTCAATACAACAAAGTAGATGATCAGGGCTTACATATCACTATAGATGGGCAACCGAGTGTGCTTGAAGTTGATCATGTTGTGATTTGTGCGGGTCAAGAATCTTTCACTGCAATGTATGACCAATTAAAAACAGAAGGTAAAAATGTTCATTTAATTGGTGGTGCTAAAGAGGCTGGAGAATTAGATGCAAAACGTGCAATCCGTCAAGGTGCTGAACTAGCAGCAGTACTATAAGTTTTGTGGGGGCATTTTTTATACAGAAATGCCCCTAACTTTATTGGTTAAATTACAGGATAAAATAACAATGACACTTGAAACTACAAAACAGTCTTTAGAAAAATGGCATCACATGATTCAGGCAGGTAACTTGTCTGATCTAAATGATTTACTGGCAGATGACGTAGTTTTTCGTTCACCGGTTGCCTATAAACCTTACGAAGGAAAGCAGGTCGTTTTCTTCATTCTTACCAATGTCATCCAAGTGTTCGAAAACTTTACATATCATCGTGAGTTTTATACAGAAGATGGCGAGAATGTAGTGCTTGAGTTCAGCGCTAATGTCAGTGGTAAATCATTAAAAGGTATTGATATGATTCGTTTTAATGAACAAGGAAAAATTGTTGATTTTGAAGTAATGATTCGTCCAATGAGTGGCTTAGCTGCGCTGGCTGAACAAATGGGTATAAGAATTGCCAAGTTTCAACCACAATAATTTTAGTAAATAGCCTAAGTAAGATAGAGACTAATAGAATGTGGTTAAAACTTTCAACTTTAGCATTGTTGCCTGTACTTTTTGTGCAGGGAACAAAGGTTCGTAAGAATACACCACGCTTGCTAGAAGCCAGTGGTGAAAGAGAAGGCATGGTTGGCAAGGGCAGACCATTGTCTCTGCTTATTTTAGGAGACTCTGCCGCAGCGGGAGTTGGCGTTGAAACACAACAAGACGCTTTATCAGGCGCAATTATTTCTGAGTTACAAGATCAATATTTGATAAATTGGAAACTTCATGCAAAAACAGGTGATACTACTAAGCAGGTTTTTCAAGCTTTACAGTATTTAGAGCCGCAAAATTATGATGTTGTTGTTACATCTATTGGCGTTAATGATGTGACAAAATTAACGTCAGCAAATTCATGGATAAAACAACAAAAGCAATTATTTGAATATATACAAGCACGTTTTCAGCCTAAACTCATTATTGTTTCAGGCGTTCCGCCCATGCAACATTTTCCAGCTTTACCCAATCCATTGGCTTGGTTGTTTGGAAAATACGCGGAACAAATGAATCAAGTGTTATATAACTGGGTAGAAGCACAAAACCAATTTAGATTCATTCAATATGATATTAAAAGTTTTCAAGCTTTGAATCTGCCTATGGCAAGTGATGGCTTTCATCCAAGCAAAGAAATTTATGCAATTTGGGGACAGCAGGTTGCAGCATTAGTGCGGCAATCATTTAACTCATAATCAGAGGTCGTGATTGGATATGGGCATATCTACTTTAAATAAAATTAAAGCTTTCGGTTCAGAATTGTTTGACTCAGTACTCGGTGCTGAACAGCCAAAAATCTATTATGACCCACAAGGGAAAATTAAAGATGTTTTGGATAAGTTGCCCCAACTTAAGCAGAAATACCGTCCTACACCATGGTTAACTAACAATCATGTCCATCTTTTATATTTCGATATTATTAGAAAAAAAACCATCAAGCTTGAATATGACCGTATTGAGCAACTCAGTATGAAAGATGGGGGCGTAACTGCAATTGCATGGTATGGCTATAATCTTCCGAAAGATACTCCTACAGTGGTTATCATGCACACCATTACAGGAACACCTGAAAGTATGCGTGAATTGGTGAGAGATATTCATCAATATACAGGATGGAGAATAGCACTATGCTTACGCCGTGGGCATGCGGGTTTACCTATGCCTGTACCACAGATTTCTCTTTTCGGATCGACCAGTGATCTTAAAGAGCAGCTTACACATATTCAAAGTTTGTTTCCTGAATCGGATTTGTACGCAGTCGGGTCTTCTGCTGGCACAGGATTGTTAGTTCGTTATTTGGGTGAGCAAGGCTCTGACACACCATTTAAAGCGGCTTTTGCAATGTGTCCAGGCTACAACACGGAGATTGGCTTTAAAAATGTTCATCCGTTTTATAGCAAAATGATGACCAAAAAGTTATTTAAATATTTTATTCATCCTTATCAAAGTACATGGAATCAGATTGCTTCTTTAGAAAAAGTTCTTGCAACGACGAGTCTCGAAGAGTTTGAAAAAGAATACTTTGAAATGGCAGGCTTTCAGGACTATCAAAGTTATTGTCAGGCAATTAATCCAATTTATGTATTTGAAAATGTCAAAATTCCATTAATGATTCTTAATGCTGAAGATGATCCAGTATGCTCTATTAAAAATTTAGAGCCTTATAAAGAAACTATTCAGCAAATGAGTAATATTGCAGTGGTAACCACTAAAAAGGGAAGTCATTGTGGTTTTTACGAAGGTTGGAAAAGTACTTCATGGGCAGCCAAATTAATATCGAATTATTTTATGGTTGATCATAAAAAGTGACGGTATTGCCGTAATTGATTACATAAAGCCCATTCAATAGATGGGCTTTATGGTTTTATTGGATCAGGATAAAAGCAATTTCGGATCTTTCAGTTCAATTTTGATTTTGGTACTAGCAACGAGGTCTTTCTCGTCAGTTTGGTTGGGATGAAAATCAAATCGATAATAGTCAAAAAATTTAGGAATCAATGTTCTATATTGCTTATTAGCAAAACTAAAGAACTTACGCCAAGATTTAAAATTAAGTAGTTGGCGATCTCGGTTCATAAGAACGAATTGATAGACTGTTGAGAAGCCAGTAATTAAAAATAAACTTAAAGTGAAGACGGTAATACGTGGCAGATATGCGCTTAGCCCACTTCCATACAAGTGTTCATAAAGATCAAAGGCCACAGCTTTATGCTCAGTTTCTTCAATACTATGCCATAACCATAAGTTACGAATAGTTGTGTCTGTCATCAGTTCATTAACAGACTGCATCATGCTTACTACAAGTACAGCGGTGTAGTGTTCAAGGCCTACTGTTACAAGCAGGTTCCATTTTTTACTAAAAACTTTTTCAATACTCTTTAAAACAATACCAGTTACTTTTTCTAAAGATTCTGGATCTAAACCATGTTGTTGTGCACTCACATGAAAAGCATGATGTTCTTTAGAATGCATTGCTTCTTGACCAATAAAAGCACTAATTTCACGATCTAAAAGTTCATTCGACTTTGCTTTTGCGCGTAATGCTCTAACTGAACGAACAAAATATGATTCACCTTCGGGGAACAATGTAGATAAACCCGTAAAATAATGTGTAAAAGTGGGTTCGTTATTACACCAATAGCGAGGTACATTTTCAAAATTATAGTCCATACGACGGACTGGAAATGAGGCAGGCACGCGATTCGATACGGTATTCATTTTAAGCTCCAATCTTCTTTTAATTAGAGTTCCAAAAAGGAACTTGATTAAAAATTACATCTCAGAATAGGGAACGTCAATGCTTTTTCAAGTGAAAGGGGTAGGTTGTCCTAAATTGATATCTAGAAAAACTTTAAAGACAAATTGGAATAAAAAAAGTAAAACTGATGAGTGAGTTGATAATTTTAATAATAATTAAAAAGCCCAAATCAAGTGTTTAATTTGGGCATATTCATACGAGAACTTAGTTTTTAAGCGCTGGTGTAGCAGCAGCAATTGCAGCGGCAACAGCATCATCTTCAGTTTGAGATGGTTCTGCTGGCTTAGCAGGTTTAGACTGAGCTTTCTCAGGCTTAGGTTCTGCTTTTGGCTCAGGTTTAGGTTCTGGCTTAGGCTTCGGCTCTGCTTTAGGTTGTTCAGAAACAGTTGTTTGTGAATTTTGCTCAGAATGGGCAGGACGAGTTTCACGGCGAATTTCAGTTGTAGTATTCGCTGTTTCTTCGTGATGAACTTCGACTTGCGTTGGTTCCTGAGTTTGAGCTTCTTCAGTTTTAACACTTTCTAAAGACTCAAATTTTGCAGGTTCATCAGGTTTAGGTTCCGAAACAGCTGTTTCAACCTTTTCTTGCTCTTCTTCTGGTGTTTCTTTTTTGACGCATGCGGTTAACAATAGTCCAGCCGCAATAGCAGCACAGATTAAAAGTTTTTTATTTGCCATTGTCCTAAACAACATTTAATTGAGGAGCTCGCATTATAACAGCAAAAGAGAATGAAAAAATCATGTGAGATTGACCTAATTTTTTATTAAAAATGCTGATAGAATAGCCAGTTGTTTAATGATCTTTGAATTGGTGCGGTTTGACTTTGCTTTATAGGGGCAGAGTACAGTAAAATTGCCCAACATTGTAGGCCGATTTCGGCTTGATTGTACGAGAAACTTAATGACCCATTTTATTTTTGTTACTGGTGGTGTGGTTTCATCGCTAGGTAAAGGTATTTCTGCTGCTTCAGTTGCTGCACTTTTGGAAGCCCGTGGCTTAAAAGTCACAATGGTTAAAATGGATCCTTACATTAATGTCGATCCGGGGACAATGAGTCCTTTCCAACATGGTGAAGTTTTTGTCACAGAGGATGGTGCCGAAACTGATCTAGACTTGGGTTATTACGAACGTTTCTTACGTCGTGCGAAAATGACCAAATTGAATAACTTTACTAGTGGCCGTGTTTATCAAGATGTTTTAAATAAAGAACGTCGTGGTGACTACTTAGGCGGTACGGTTCAAGTTATTCCACATATTACTGACAATATTAAAGAACGCGTACTTCGCGCAGGTGAAGGTTACGACGTTGCAATCGTTGAGATTGGCGGTACGGTTGGTGATATCGAATCACTTCCATTTATGGAATCAGTTCGTCAGTTAATGGTTGAGCTTGGTCATAAACGTACCATGCTTATGCATTTAACTTTGTTGCCATATATTAAATCGGCAGCAGAGCTTAAGACGAAACCAACTCAGCATTCTGTAAAAGAATTACTTTCAATTGGTATTCAGCCAGATATCTTAATCTGCCGTACTGAATATGATGTAGATGTTGATACTAAACGCAAAATTGCATTGTTCACTAACGTGGAAGCGCGTGCCGTTGTGGTATGTAAAGATGCGAAAACGATTTATCAAATTCCACGTACGTTCTATGAACAAAACGTTGATGACTTGATCTGTGAGCGTTTTGGATTTAATGATCTTCCAGAAGCAAACCTAGAAGATTGGGACAATGTAGTCGAAGCATTACTCAATCCTGAATACACTTTACGTGTAGCTATGGTTGGTAAATATGTTGAATTACCAGATGCTTATAAATCTGTTAATGAAGCATTATTGCATGCAGGCATCAAAAACCGTGTGAAAGTACAGATTGACTATGTCAATGCTGAAGAGCTTGAAAGCCAAGACGTTTCTATTTTGCAAACTGCTGACGCAATCTTAGTCCCAGGTGGCTTTGGTGAACGTGGTACTGAAGGCAAAATGAAAGCTATTCAATATGCACGTGAAAACAAAGTTCCATTCTTAGGTATTTGTTTAGGCATGCAATTGGCTGTAATCGAATATGCACGCCATGTTGCTGCAATGCCAGAAGCATCTTCTACAGAGTTTAACCGTTCTACCAAGTATCCATTGATTGGTTTAATTACTGAATGGTTAGATGAGCGTGGCGAGTTACAACAACGCAGCGTAGAGTCTGATTTAGGTGGAACTATGCGTTTGGGTGCACAAAAATCTGAATTGGTTGAAGGCACTAAAACACGTGAAGTTTATGGTAAAGCAGAAATTACTGAGCGTCATCGTCACCGTTATGAAATGAATAACCGTTTCATTGAGGCGATTGAACAAGCTGGTATGAAGATTTCTGGTTACTCTTCTGCCCAACATTTGGTTGAAACTGTAGAAATTCCTGAACATCCTTGGTTTATTGCTGTACAATTCCACCCGGAATTTACAAGTTCACCACGTGATGGACATCCATTATTTGCTAGTTTTATTGACGCTGCGAAAACACAGCATCAAAAAAGTAAATAATGCGATTTTAAATAAACTGGGAAAGTTTAAATGTCACAATTAAAACCACAAGAAGTTGTACGTTTAGGCGATATACAAATGGCAAATCATTTGCCATTTGTATTATTTGGCGGAATGAACGTACTTGAATCAAAAGACTTAGCTTTCGAAATTGCAGAAACTTATGTTGATATCTGCAAACGCTTAGATATTCCTTATGTATTTAAAGCGAGTTTCGATAAAGCAAATCGTTCTAGTCTGCATTCGTTCCGTGGTCCTGGACTTGAAAAAGGTATTGAATGGTTAGGCGATATTAAAAAACATTTTAATGTTCCTATCATTACCGATGTTCATGAGCCACACCAAGCTGAAGCAGTTGCAGAAGTAGCTGATATTATTCAGTTACCGGCTTTCTTAAGTCGCCAAACTGATCTTGTTGAAGCGATGGCAAAAACACAGGCTATTATTAACATTAAGAAAGCTCAGTTTTTGGCACCTCATGAAATGCGTCATATCCTGAATAAATGTTTAGAAGCAGGAAACGATAAACTAATTCTTTGTGAACGTGGTTCAGCATTTGGCTATAACAACCTCGTTGTAGACATGCTTGGCTTTGACATCATGAAAGAAATGAATGTTCCTGTTTTCTTCGATGTAACACATGCGTTGCAAACTCCTGGTGGTCGTGCTGACTCGGCAGGTGGTCGTCGTGCTCAAATTACAACTTTAGCACGCGCTGGAATGGCAACAGGCTTGGCTGGATTGTTCTTGGAAGGTCATCCAGACCCAGAACATGCAAAATGCGATGGACCTTGTGCATTACGCATGTCGCAGCTTGAGCCATTCTTGGCACAAATAAAAGAATTGGATACTTTGGTTAAAGGATTCAAAAAGTTAGACACCCATTGAGTTTTTACTCATTTACGCTGCTTTAATCGCAGCTCATATTCATTCAACAGAGGAATTGTTCATGAGCCAAATCGTTGACATCCGTGCACGTGAAATTTTGGACTCTCGTGGTAACCCAACCATCGAAGCAGACGTAATTTTAGAATCTGGGGTTGTTGGTCGTGCATGTGCACCATCTGGTGCTTCAACTGGTTCTCGTGAAGCTTTAGAACTACGTGACGGTGATAAATCACGTTACTTAGGTAAAGGTGTTAAAACTGCGGTTAACAACGTAAACACGATTATCCGTGACGCTTTAGTGGGCAAATCAGTATTTGAACAAAAAGACATCGATAATGCGATGATCGAACTTGATGGTACTGAAAATAAAGAAAAATTGGGTGCAAATGCAACTTTGGCTGTGTCACTAGCTGTTGCACGCGCTGCTGCTGATGAAAAGAAAATTCCTCTTTTCCAATACATCGCTGACTTACGTGGTCAAACGATTTTGACTATGCCTGTACCAATGATGAACATCATCAATGGTGGTTCACATGCAGACAACAACGTTGATATTCAAGAGTTTATGATTGAGCCAGTAGGCTTCACTTCATTTGCTGAAGCATTACGTGCTGGTGCTGAAATCTTCCATTCACTAAAATCAGTTTTAAACAAAAAGGGTTTAAACACTGCTGTAGGTGATGAAGGTGGTTTTGCACCAAACTTGCGTTCAAATGAAGAAGCAATCACTGTTATTCTTGAAGCTATCGGTCAAACTGGTTACAAAGCTGGTTCTGATATTATGTTAGCGCTTGACTGTGCATCTTCAGAATTCTACAAAAATGGTCAATATGTTCTTGCGGGTGAAGGCAATAAAGCATTCACAAGCAACCAGTTCTCTGACTATTTAGCAGGCCTTGTAAATCAATATCCAATTATCTCAATTGAAGATGGTTTAGATGAATCAGATTGGGAAGGTTGGTCTTACTTGACATCTATCCTTGGTGACAAAATCCAATTAGTTGGTGATGACTTGTTCGTTACAAACCCTAAGATTTTACAACGTGGTATTAATGAGAAAGTAGGTAACTCTATCTTAATCAAATACAACCAAATTGGTACGTTGACTGAAACTCTTGATGCAATTTACCTTGCTAAAGAAAATGGTTATACAACTGTAATTTCTCATCGTTCTGGTGAAACTGAAGATTCAACTATTGCTGACTTAGCAGTAGGTACAGCAGCTGGTCAAATTAAGACTGGTTCACTTTGCCGTTCTGACCGTGTTTCTAAGTACAACCAATTACTTCGTATTGAAGAATTGACTAAAGCTGCTTACCGCGGTAAAGCTGAGTTTAAAGGTTTAAACTAATCTTTAAATAAAAAGTTAAAATTAGTTTTTAACATTTTAAGGTGCTATTTTTAATAAAAAATAGCACCTTTTTTATTATCCTAGACGACGAGTTTTTAACGACTTAGCCCAACTATGGTGTTTGCAACGAGAACATTCTTGATCGAGTGTATTTATAATTTTCGTTTCACCACATTTCATACATGAATAAAAAGTATTAATTTTAAGTACGTCAGCTTTGCAATAAGCATCTGGGAATAGGGGGAGTCCCCATTTTACCTCTTCATCTTCATAGTAAAGTAAACTCAAGATACCGTCAGACTCTAATAAGGCTGTTCTCACTTGGCCTAGATGTTCAACATTTTGTTGGCGCATCTCTGAGAAAAACTCATCATGTGAATATGATTGTTTCTGGAAATCTTTGTAAACTAAAAGTCCATCTTTGACTACGCAGAGAGCTCTTCCTTCTAATAGGTCTTCAATTTTCTTATGTTTCACCATCGCCCAAGTTACAAGGCGGTAAAGAAAAAGAATAACGATAAATGCGACAAAAGCATGTGCGATAGGTAAATCCTTAGTAAACATTGGATCGCCAGCTGCGGAACCTAAGCATAAAATAATTGCGAGTTCAAAAAGGGAAAGTTGGCGAATACCACGCTTACCTGATAGTCTTAAAAAACTAATAATAATGATAAACATGAAGAAACATCGAACCAAAATTTCCAAAATAAAGGGCCAAGTTGTGTCACCTATGAAAATATTAAAAAAATCCATTTTTTTCTCCCTTTTAATAGGTGGATGAGGTCTTTCTAAAATTCTTAGCAAATTAAAAATAGAAAAAATATATTTTTTAAGTAGTTGTTGGTTAAAAATTCGAACTTTATGTGTTTTTGTATAAATTCTACTATTAAAAATATTCATTAAAATAAACATATGGTTGAAGCTTCAATCTTAGAAGTAACACTAAGAAAAAAATGATTGTTAAAGTTATTAAATAAAATAAAAAATTTAATCTGTATTGGCTAAATTTAGCCTCTCAATTTTTATAATGTTTGGTCTTAATATGTATATGATATATTTTAATATTATTGTATTTTAAGTGAATTTTATATGATGAGAAAGCAATATCATTTTAGAAAAGTTGAAAATGATACTTATATTTGGGATGTAGATAATTTAGTAGTATTAACTAGAAGTTTTAAAGTAAAAGAAATTTTGCTATCAGAAATAAAAGAATTAAATGAACCCTACTGGTATCCAGATTCTCATCCCACTACTCAAGATATCATTGATCATATGATATTAATTCAAGAAGCAGATTTATCTTATCCAATAATACTATGTTCACAAGGGAGAATAATGGATGGTATGCATAGGGTAGGAAAAGCGAAAATTTTAGGTGAGGTTAAAATACGTGCTGTACAATTTGATAAAGACCCTCAACCAGATTATATCAATGTTGATGAGGATGAACTGAGCTACGATGATTAGTTATAAATAATTGCGAATATGACTCAGTGGCAATCAGGACTGTAGGGAATAGCGTCTAAACGTTTTTGAAAAACATTTGGATTCAGTATATTTTCATACATTTGTTGATATGTTCGTTTATGATCTTCAATGTGATGATAGTCAACGATTTCTTGAAGTTTATCTTTATATTCTATATGACCCGCATGAAACATCGCTGCATAATGGCCCCACAGTGCATATTGATATCGTATGGCTGCCTTTGGAATTAAATTTATTTCGTTTAAATAGCTATGAGCTGTTTTTTCGTAACATGCTTTTATTTCATGAGCATCTTTTTTCATTTTTCTTAAGAAAATACATTGCATCTCTTGTAGTTGTGAACTATCTGTTTTATTTAAAATTTTTTCGGTAACTATATATGCGTCTTTAAGGCAACCTAAGTGAATAAGTACCTTGCGTTTGGTTTTTAAAATATCTAAATTATTATCATTAGAGGGAATTTTTTTTAATAAGTTCTTAAATTTTATATGGGAAGTATCTTGGGGCTGTCCAGCTTTTAGACTGTAAACAATATCATTATATTCAAATATATAAGGGGTAGCAGGTGTATATTGTTTATGATTGCTCTCCATATTAATTATTTTTGAAGGGCTATCATCAGTAGGGTGATCACAAGCGCTTAAACCTAAGCTTACTAAAGAAAACGCTAAAATTTTGTGCACTACAGTTTATACCTTTATTCTCTTTCATGAGATTTATGAAGAATAATAAAATATAAAAGAAAATACTGTGTAGTTTTTTATTTCTCATGTTCATGAGCAGTTCAACAGTCAATTTGAATTTGAAAATTGGTTTATATATTTTTGAATCAATAATATAAAACCATGGTTTCAGCACTATGATTGAGCAAGATCAATATTTAATCTGTTAGAAATCCAAATTTTGATGTGTGGATAGCGATTCTTTAATGCAATGATGGATTAGCAATTTAAATTAAACAAATAAGAATAATTATTAACTTAAAGTTGATAACAATTATCATTCGTGTTAATTTTTGTGCCGAACTTTTACTACTGTGTAACAAGGAACAAGGTAGTGGAAGGCTAAAAATATGGTTCAGCACATTGGTTATTATGGAATTTTCTTATGTACAATTCGCCCTTTAGAAAAGCATTTAGAGTTCATCCTTTAGCAATTTCTATGGCTTTAACGGTACCTTCATTTGTTTATGCAGAACAAACCGAAACAACCACTTTAGCAACGATAAAAGTACAAGCAGAACAAGAAAATCCGGCCGTTACTGAAGGTTCCGGGAGCTATACAGCAAAAAGCACAAATACTTCTACAAAATTAAATTTATCTCTTCGTGAAACTCCTCAATCGGTCAAAGTTTTAACCCGTGAATATTTAGATGATCGAAAAATCGATTCCTTTCAAGATTTAATGAATAATATTACGGGTGTTTCAACCTCACGTACCGATGAACGTCAAAGAGTTTATGCACGTGGTTTTGAGGTGGATTATTACTTAATTGATGGAATACCTAGTACTACAAACTTAGGCACTGGAGATTTAGATTTAGATATTTATGATCGTGTCGAAGTTGTAAAGGGTGCCAATGGACTAACCACAGGTGCGGGAAACCCAGCGATGGCCCTGAACATGATTCGGAAACATGCAAATTCAAAAGAACTCACTGGTAATGTCAGCACATCTTTAGGCTCGTGGAACTCTTGGAGTAGCTCAGCAGATGTTTCCACGCCACTTAATGCAGATGGATCATTGCGTGGCCGAATGTTTGTAAAACATTCTGATGAAAAATCATTTATGGATTTCTATGAGAAAGAACGCAATGTATTTTATGGTGCGGTTGATTATGACTTAAGTGATAAAACAAGCATGTCGCTTGGTGCAACTTATCAAGAGTTACATCGTGATGGTATTCGTTGGGGCGGTACACCTGCTTTTTACACTGATGGGACTCGTACCAATTTTTCCAGAAGCTTAACAGTAAGTGCACCTTGGACTTATTGGGATGTGAATACAACGGCAGTATTTGCAAATTTAAAACAGAATTTATTTAATGACGTTAATTTAAATATTGCTTATACCTTCCGTAAAGAAGATACAGCTTCTATGTTGCTATATACAGCTGGAAAAGTAGACAAGGCAACTAATACCAGTCCATTAAAAAATGAAGAGGGTAAGGATAATGTCTCAGTATATGGCGCAAAAGCTGCAAATGAAGAAAACAATATTGATGTTTTTATCAATGCTCCATTTACGCTATTTAATCGTCCGCAAGAAATCATTATTGGTGGATCGTGGAATAAGAATGAAAAGACAAAAGATATTTTTGGTGGATCTAACACAAACCAAGACATTGAAAAATATTTAGGTGGACCACTTAATTATAATGATATGGCTCAAGAGTTGCTTCAGCCTGTTGTTTTAAACGGTAAAAATGCGCTAAATGAAACCACACAAACTGCCGCTTATATTGCTGGTAAATTCCAGATTCTGGATCCTTTGAAAATTATTGCTGGTGCACGTTTATCTAACTGGGAATATAAGTCTGAAAATGATAAAGGTAACCGTGAATTTAACAATGAATTAGCACCATATGTTGGCGCTATTTATGATTTTGCCCAAGATCATTCTGTGTATGCGAGTTATACAGAAATTTTTAAACCTCAAGAACGTAAAGATATAAATGATCAATATATAGATCCGATTACTGGTAAGAGTTATGAGGCTGGTTTAAAGAGTGAATGGTTTGGAGGGCGTTTAAATACAGCATTGTCAGTATTCCGAATAGAACAATCTAATTTTGCTGAATCGATACCGGGAGTATTTATTGTCCGTAATGGTACACAAACTACAGAGCAGGCCTATCGCGCTGTAGATGGGGTTAAAAGTAAAGGTTTTGAGTTTGAAGCTGACGGTGAGATTAATGACAATTGGGGTATTAACTTTGGTATTGCTAATTTTGAAGCAAAAGATGCACAAGGCACAAAGGTTAATACGACAAACTCTCGAACAACCTCGAATCTATTTGTTAAGTACAAACTTGATCAATGGAGTGCAGGGCTTGGTTTAAATTATAAGAGTAAATACTATACGGGAAGTGGAAGCTCTCGTATTGAGCAAGATGCATATGTTTTAGCAAGTGCGATGCTTGGCTATCAAGTGGATAAAAATATCAAACTTCAATTGAATATCGATAATATTTTTGATGAAAAATATTATGAAGGTATTGGTGCTAACTCGATGAATTGGGGCACACCACGAAATGCAACGTTGAGTGTTCGTCATAATTTCTGATTCAAAATCACATAAATAACTGATTTATAAAAGTCCTTGAAAGAGGGCTTTTATTCTTTTTAAGCTCGTTTTAAAAGAGAAGAAAATCTTGACTTCTTTTTTATAAATATGGTTGTATTGTGCAACTATATGTTGAGTGTGCAGTGATGATTGATCAAAAAATTATTGATGAAATCCGTAGTTCATCTCGAATCATGGTTCGTGAATTAGGTTTTATGAGTTCAACTCTTGCTGCCACTGATTATTCTCCGTCAGCTGTTCATTCTTTACTTGAACTTGAAAATAGAGGTTCTTTAACCGCTGTACAATTAGGACAGCTTTTAGGCTTAGAGAAATCGAGTGTGAGTAGAATGTTGCTTAAACTCATTAAGGCTGGTGAGATTAAAGAGGAGCAAGATAAGAGTGATGCCAGACTAAAAGTGATTAAACTCACACCGAAAGGAGTGGATACTGTAAGAAAAATTAATAATTATGGAGAAATGCGAGTTATTCAAGCTATTGAAAAATTAAACTCCTCTAAACAACTTGTTATTGCTCAAGGTTTGACAACCTATGCTGAATCTTTAGTAGACTGTCGAGATAATAAAGATCTTATAGATAACAATACTATTGAAATTGTGAGTGGCTACCGCGCAGGTATGATTGGCAGAATCGCAGAAATGCATGGTACTTATTATTATGAAAATTATAATTTTGGACCTTTTTTTGAAGGAAAAGTGGCTACCAATTTAGCTGAGTTCTCTAACCGTCTTTATAAAGACTCTAATAATATTTGGTTGGCAATAAAAAATAATAAAATTGTGGGTTCTGTTGCGATTGATGGTGAAGATTTAGGGAATAACGAGGCTCATCTTCGGTGGTTTATTTTAAGTGACGATTGTCGAGGACAGGGCATCGGCAAAAAGCTATTAAAAGAAGCAATAAACTTTTGTGATCAAAAGCAATTCTC
Source organism: Acinetobacter sp. IRS14 (assembly GCF_034650275.1). Lineage (NCBI taxonomy): Bacteria > Pseudomonadati > Pseudomonadota > Gammaproteobacteria > Moraxellales > Moraxellaceae > Acinetobacter > Acinetobacter sp. IRS14. Next base: position 1,885 of record NZ_JAOVFN010000008.1, on the reverse strand, counting down.
TACTGTTCAATTATGGACATTTAGTGGCCTTAGCGCCGCAAGAAAACTTTATGAAACTTTTGGTTTTAAACTTACGAATGAATGGGAGGGAGACCAATGGGGCAACACCATGTTAGAGCAACAATTTACACGGGTAAATAATGGAAATTAACCATAAGCTTTTCTCAACATAAATTTCTCATACTTAGAATGATTTTTTGTGGGTAGATTGATTTATAAACAGTTGTACTTATAAATATTATTTCCCTTTCAAATTCTATTCATTTTTGACAAAATGAAACATGTCACAATGGTCAATTAAAGTAATATGCCCATTAATAATTTTGCTTAAATTTTTGCAGGAATTGCGCATGCTACTTGTTAATTACTATACAATACAATCTCTTAACGAAAGTTTTTAATTAAAAATCTTAATGATATGTTAGAAGTATTTCGATCCACTTCAAGCAAACTGATATTGCTACTTGTTATTGTTTTAGTAGCTATCCTGCAATATCAATTTTGGTTAGGTGAGGGTGGCTATATCCCTCATCAAGCTCTCATGCAACAAATTCAGCAACAAGCTGAGGTAAATGAAGAGCTTAAAGAACGAAACCGTATTTTGGCAGCAGAGGTTTTTGACCTGAAAAATGGTACAGAAGCAATAGAAGAACATGCCCGCCTTGATCTTGGTTTGGTTAAACCTCACGAGACATTTGTTCAAATGAGTACGATCAGTACCCATTACAAACCTATTTATATTGACCCGAACGCTAAAGTTGATTTGGAAACGAATGAGACACCTGCATCCCCAGATATCCCAGACTAAATTGTGGGCAGTGATTCCAGCTGCAGGATCAGGAAGTCGTTTTTCTAAAACTGAATTGAAGCAGTATCAATATATTCAGAATAGGACTGTTTTAGAACATACGATTGGCCGTATAAGCCAACTTCCATTAAATGGTTATGTTTTGGCAATTGGTTCACAAGATACCTTTGCTCAGACTCTAGTATTTCAAAATATAGATAAGGCGCATTTTTGCATTGGTGGAGCTGAGCGAGTCCATTCAGTTTTAAATGCGTTAAATCATCTTTTAAATTTTGCCGATGAAAATGATTGGGTTCTTGTGCATGATGCGGCTCGCCCTTGTGTAACCATTGATTGTTTAAATGCACTTGTGGCAAATGCAATTGAATCAAATGAGAGTGCTATTTTAGCAATTCCTGTTCGTGACACTTTAAAGCAGGTTAATTCAGCCAATCAAATTGATAAAACAGTCAGTCGAGATTTATTATGGCAAGCTCAAACGCCTCAAATTACTAAAATCGGTAAACTAAAAAAAGCAATTGAACATGCTTTAGAAAATGATGTCACTATTACCGATGAGGCAAGTGCACTCGAGTATATGGGTGAAACTGTACAGGTCGTAATGGGTCGTTCGGATAATATAAAAATTACCTATCCCGATGATTTAGAACTTGCACGTTTGATTCTACAATCTCAGTCTTAATTCTTTTATTTTTAACTTGCTTGGATGATTTGCCCATCTCAGCAAGTTTTCTACATATCTATTTATAACCACCCATATTCTTTTACATTGATAAGTTTTAGGATTTATCAAGATCGGACAACTATACTAGATAATGTTCGATCATCGAACAAAAAATATTTATACCGAACAAAACCATGGTTTGATAACTAGATCAAATTACAAAAATTATCAAGAATGTTTAAAAGGAAATCTAAGGGAAACACTCGGGATTGAGTGAAATATCTATCTGTTCATTCTGCCTCTGTGTGCCTAAATCTCTTATCTATTCCTTCCTGAATGAGCACAATGGAGTTGTCTAATGATTGACAAAAGTAAGTCCTCTCTTAGCGAGGTACTATCGCAGATTAAAGATG
>NZ_JAOVFN010000007.1:176493-190521 GCF_034650275.1 Acinetobacter sp. IRS14 | reverse complement strand
TGAAGGAAACTTCGAACCCGTTCTAAGTTAGAAATGGGCTTCTAAGCCGACATATTAATTAGCTATCCGGCAAAATTCTTCATTAAAAGATCCACTTTTTCTTCTGGAAATTTCACACCAATATATATGATAAATAGAAACTATATGTTATAAATATTAAGTAGGCATGATTTTTGCTTGTTTAATGGAATCTAAAATATGAAATTATCTGTTGGGTTGAAAGTTGCGAATTCTTTATCGTTAACACCTCAATTGCAGCAGGCGATTCGTTTGTTACAGCTTTCTAGCTTAGAGCTTGAACAAGAAATTCAAATTCAACTAGATAGTAATCCTTTACTTGAAAAAATAGAAGAAGAATCAATAATAGAAAGCCTATCTGTATTAGAAAGCAAAGAATCAGATGATTTAACAACTGAATTAAATGCAAACCATTTGCCTGATGATTTACCAGTCGATACTGATTGGGATGATATTTATACTCATCAATCAACAGCATTGGCTACTCCAGAATTTGAAGAGAGAGAGGATAATCGTCAAGTTCAATTATCTCTAAAGGAACATATTTTAGAACAAGTTAATCTTTTGCACTTTTCTAAAATAGATCAATTAATTGCTTACTGTATTGTTGATGCATTAGATGATAAAGGTTTCTTAGATGCTGAAATAGAAGAAATAATTTTAGCTGCCCAACAATTATTAAATGAGATGGATATCGAAGAAGAAATTGAAGAAGATGAGGTTCTAGTCGTCTTAAAGCATATTCAACGGCTTGATCCACTAGGGATCGGTTCACGTAATTTAGCGGAATGTTTAAAAATACAACTCGAATTTCTACCAAAAGATGTTGAATATTTAAACGAAGCAAAAAGCTTATTGCAATATTATGAGCTTTTGATAGCAAATGATTTAAATAAATTACTCAAACAAACGGGTTTAACAAAAGATCAATTAAAGTTTGCAATCAATCTCTTAAAAACATTGAAACCTTATCCAGGTATGGATTTTGATAAACAAGAATCCGATTATCAAATCCCAGATGTAGTAGTTTCTAAAAAAGATTTACATTGGCAGGTTCAACTAAACCCAGATGTATTACCTAAATTAAGAATTAATTCTTTTTACTCCAGTATGATTCGTAGAGCAGATCAGAGTGAAGATAATTTATATTTGCGTAATCAAATGCTTGAGGCGAAAAACTTTATCAAAAGCATTGATGAAAGACATAAAACATTATTAAAAGTAGCATCATGTATTGTGGAACATCAGAAAGCTTTTTTGGAGATCGGTGCAGAAGCAATGAAACCATTGGTTCTTCGAGATGTTGCTGAAGAAGTAGAATTGCATGAATCTACAGTTTCTCGTGTAACAACAAATAAGTATATGCTTACTCCACGTGGCCTTTTTGAGTTGAAATATTTTTTCTCTAGCCATGTAGGCACAACTGCTGGAGGAGAGGCTTCTTCTACTGCAATTCGTGCAATGATTAAGAAACTTGTAGCAAGTGAAAACCCGCGTAAACCTTTGTCAGATAATGTAATTGCCATATTGTTAAAAGATGAAGGGATTGAAGTAGCAAGAAGGACTGTCGCAAAATATCGTGAATCGTTACATATTCCTTCATCGTCTGAAAGAAAAGTCTTGATCTGAATTTTGAAGTATGGCTATTCTAGAGATTCATTATGACGAAATAATGAAATTTTAATTTCACCAAGAGGAGCCGCTAAAATGGTTTAATTGTCCTAATTTTTTTTGATAGCATTAAATCGTTTTAGTTCTTCTTTAAATAACCTAAAAAAGGTGAGGGATAGAATTATGCAAATAACGATTCGTGGACATCATTTAGCAATTACACCAGCTATAGAAGAAAATATTAAATCAAAGTTTAATCAATTGACGAAACACCTAGACCAGGTGAATAGTATGCAGATTAAATTAACAAAAGATCATCAAATTGATAAGCGCTCTCATAAGGGCAGTTCAAATCATGTTGCAGAGGCTATAGTAAGATTGCCGGGGATTGAGTTGTTTGCTCAGGCATCCGCTGATGATATGTATACTTCAATTAAAAAATTGACAGAAAAATTAAAAAGACAATTATTAAGATATCGAAAAATGCAATGTACTTATTCGCAAGTTACTGTTTCTGTTTAATAAGTTTTGTTAATTTAAGAGAGGCTTGAAAGATAGCCTCTTTTTTATTGATAAAATATAAACACGTACTGAATTCTTGGAAAAAGTTATAGTAAAATACTCCGTTTTACCCCTTAGGTTGTGTCAGAGGTCTTTGCAATGAATAGTGAACAGCTCACTCAAATTTTAAAAGAAGCTTTCCCTGTAGCGGAAGTAGCGGTGAGCGGACAGGCTGGAAAATTTGACCTCCGTATTGTGGATGATCAATTTGAAGGTAAGCGTACAGTGGCTCGTCAACAATTAGTTTATGCACCATTAAATACTTATATTGCAAGTGGGGAAGTTCACGCGGTAACAATTCGTGCAATGACCAAAGATGAATGGCGTAAAGCAAGCCTTTTCGGAGCTTAAATATTAATGGATAAATTTTTAATTACGGGTGGTGTTAAGCTCGAGGGTGAAGTGCGCATTTCTGGTGCTAAAAATGCTGCTTTGCCATTACTTGCTGCAACTATTCTTGCAGATTCTCCAATTACAATAACCAATGTTCCAAATCTTAAAGATGTTAATACTTTGGTAAAGCTAATTGGTGGATTAGGGGTAACAATTAGCTATGAAAATGACACAGTAAAAGCAGATACCTCTACTTTAGACAATCAATTTGCACCTTATGAGCTGGTAAAAACAATGCGTGCCTCAATTTTGGTTTTAGGACCATTATTAGCACGTTACGGTAATGCTAAAGTTTCTTTACCTGGTGGTTGTGCGATTGGTTCAAGACCTGTGGACCAACATTTAAAAGCTTTAGAAGCTTTGGGTGCGCATATTGAAGTCGAAAATGGTTATGTCCATGCTTCAGTTGATGGTCGCTTAAAAGGTGGTGAAGTTGTTTTTGATATGGTGACTGTTGGTGGTACCGAAAACATCTTGATGGCAGCAGCATTAGCAGATGGTGTTACGACTATTCGTAATGCAGCACGTGAACCAGAAATCACTGATCTTGCTCAAATGTTAATTAAAATGGGCGCCAAGATTGAAGGTCTTGATACAGATACTCTTGTTGTAACAGGCGTAGAAAGTTTGCATGGCTGTGAATATGCTGTTGTTGCTGATCGTATTGAAACAGGTTCATATTTAGCAGCTGCTGCAATTACGGGTGGTCGTGTCAAAACTACACATACTGACCCTGCATTACTTGAGTCTGTTTTGGATAAGTTTGAAGAAATGGGTGCTGAAGTCACTCGTGGTGATGACTGGATTGAACTTGATATGATGGGTAAACGCCCTAAAGCTGTAAGTTTTAGAACTTTGCCACATCCAGAATTCCCAACTGATATGCAAGCACAGCTGATGGCAGTAAATGTGATTGGTCGTGGATTCGCAACAATCTCTGAAACGATCTTTGAAAATCGTTTTATGCATGTTCCTGAATTGTCACGAATGGGCGCTAATATTCAGGTAGAAGGTCACGATGCAGTCGTAACCGGAGTTGAAACCTTACAGGCAGCACCTGTGATGGCAACAGATTTACGTGCTTCATTCTCTTTGGTTCTAGCTGCTTTAGTTGCAGAAGGAGATACGTTAATTGATCGTATCTACCATATTGACCGTGGTTATGAACATGTCGAAGAGAAGCTTCAAGGTTTAGGTGCCCAAATTAAGCGAGTAAGTTAATGAATGATGTAAGAAACGATGATCCTAATTTTGATGTGATAGGTAATTTTGATCATGGTTTGACTTTGGCATTAAGTAAAGGGCGTATTTTAAAAGAGACGTTACCTTTATTGGCTACAGCGGGTATTAATTTACTCGAAGATCCGGAAAAGTCTCGTAAACTAATTTTCCCTACTACGCATAAGCAAGTACGTATTTTAATTTTACGTGCGTCTGATGTACCAACCTATGTAGAAAATGGTGCAGCAGATATCGGTGTGGCGGGTAAAGATGTGTTGATGGAGCATGGTGCTCAGCATGTATATGAGTTGCTTGACCTACAAATTGCTAAATGTAAGTTAATGACTGCTGGTAAAGTAGGTATGGAACATCCGAAGGGTCGTTTAAAAATTGCCACGAAATATGTCAATCTTACACGCCAGTATTATGCAAGCTTAGGTGAACAAGTTGATGTTATTAAACTCTATGGTTCTATGGAACTTGCACCTTTGGTTGGTTTAGGTGATTACATTGTAGATGTGGTCGATACTGGTAATACTTTAAGAGCAAATGGTCTTGAACCATTAGAAGAGATTTGCAAAGTCTCTTCTCGATTAATTGTAAATAAAGCTAGTTTCAAGCGTAAACAAACTTTGTTAAATCCAATCATTTCACAGCTTGAACAAGCTGTTCAATCGCGTTAAAAGCAATTTCCCATCATGCTTTTGCGATAGTTAAGCTAGATGATGCCCACAAGCGCATAGAAAAAGAGTAAACTTACTTTTTCTTTTTCGCCTTGTGGGTAAATTGATGCGACGTTTATCGACTCAAGATCAAAACTTCAAACAGGTTTTTGCTGAGCTATTGGCATTCGAAACCGTGAATGATCTTAATTTAGTGCAAACAGTAGATCAAATTATTGCTGATGTTCGTCAGCATGGTGATGATCATGTTTTAAAGCTTACTCAACAGTTCGATCGACATCCTGCGCATCAATTTTCAGATTTAGAATTATCTCAAGAACAACTTAAAACTGCTTTTGATAATTTAAGCCCAGAAATTCGTGATGCTCTAGAGTTGGCAGCAAAGCGTATTCGTACATTTCATGAAGCTCAGAAACAAGATAGCTGGACTTATATAGATGACTTGGGCAATACATTAGGGCAAAAAGTTACGCCTTTAGACCGTGTTGGTATTTATGTGCCAGGTGGTTTAGCCTCTTATCCATCTTCAGTTCTAATGAATGCTGTACCTGCTCATGTTGCAGGTGTACCTGAAATTATCATGGTTGTTCCAGCACCGAATGGTGAATTAAATCCATTGGTTCTTGCCGCAGCTTATCTTGCGGGAGTTAGCCGGGTATTTACCATTGGTGGGGCGCAGGCTGTAGCAGCTTTGGCTTATGGTACTCAGACAATTCCACCTGTAGATAAAATTACTGGTCCGGGGAATCGTTTTGTAGCAGCTGCTAAACGTGCTGTATTTGGCCAAGTCGGTATTGATATGATTGCTGGACCTTCTGAAATTTTAGTCTATGCAGAAGGTGAGAATAACGCAGATTGGTTAGCTATGGATGTTTTATCACAAGCTGAACATGACACAGTTGCTCAAGCTATTTTTATAACTCCAGATGAAGCTTTACTTAATGCAGTCGAGTTGGCAATTGAAAAGCATTTAAATGAATTGCCAAAGGCAGATATTGCTCGAACTTCAATTGAAAACCGTGGTGCTTTGGTATTAGTCAAAGATCGTGCAGAAGCAATTGAGTTGATTAATCAGGTTGCACCAGAGCATTTGGAGCTGTGCTTAGATGATGCCGAAGCAATGAGTGAAGAGATTCGTCATGCTGGAGCAATTTTTATGGGACGTTATACACCTGAAGCAATCGGTGACTATTGCGCGGGCCCAAACCATGTATTGCCGACATCTGGAACTGCTCGTTTTTCTTCTCCGTTAGGCGTTTATGATTTCCAAAAACGTTCGAGCTTGATTATGTGTTCGAAAGATGGAGTTAAAACGTTAGCTAAAACAGCCGACATATTAGCTGTCCAAGAGAACTTAGATGCTCATGCACGCTCAGCTCGCTATCGTTATCAATAAGCTTATAAACCTTGTCGTTTTTTAATTATTACTCAGGGCTGATTTTCAGCCCTTTTTTGAGATAAGACTATGACTTTATCTACAGCACAAATGCGCTTTTGGAGTCCAGAAGTTCGTGAATTAGAGCCTTATGTTCCGGGTGAGCAGCCTAAAATTCAGAATTTATTGAAACTCAATACGAATGAAAATCCATATCCGCCATCTCCAAAAGTAGTTGATGCAGTTCAAGCAGTTTTAACTCAGCAAGCTGATGCCTTGCGTTTATATCCAGATCCAGATGCAACAGCTTTAAAGCAAGCAATTGCTAAACAACAGAATATTGAGGTGTCTCAAGTTTTCGTTGGTAATGGCTCAGATGAAGTACTTGCTCATATTTTTAAAGCATTTTTTCTTCAAGATGAACCGATTCTTTATCCAGATATTACTTATAGTTTTTATCCAGTTTATAGTCAGTTCTTTGGAACAAAAACTAAAGAAATTCCACTCAGTGAGAATTTCGAGATAGAAGCTAAGGACTATATACAACCAAATGGTGGGATTGTTATTACAAACCCCAATGCGCCAACCAGTATTGCAATGGGTTTGCCAGATATCGAGCAAATCTTAAAAGCAAATCCAGATCGGGTGGTGGTGATCGATGAGGCTTATGTTGATTTTGGAGCAGAATCCGCAGTTGGTCTTGTAAATCGCTATGAGAATCTAGTTGTTTGTCAAACAACCTCAAAATCTCGTTCATTAGCTGGTTTACGCGTTGGTTTTGCAATCGCTCAGCCACATTTAATTGCAGCGCTTGAAGCTGTCAAAAATAGTTTTAACTCCTATCCTATTGACCGTTTTGCAATTGCAGCCGCAGTAGCTTCTTTTGAAGATCAAGCTTATTTTGAAGAACACTGTCAGAAGGTTATTTCTAGTCGTGAAAAGCTAGTAGATGACTTAACTGCTTTGGGCTTTAAAGTTTTACCTTCTAAAGCGAACTTTATTTTTGCTTCACACTCAGTCCATGATGCTGGCAAACTTGCACAGCAATTACGTGAACAAGGTATTATTGTGCGTTATTTCAATAAGCCTCGTATTAATCAATTTTTGCGTATCACAGTGGGTACTGATGAGCAGAATATGCGTTTAGTGCAAACGTTAAAACAAGATATTCTTTAAGTTTTAGTCTGCTGTGCTGTTCATCAAGTTCAGCATGGCAGATATTTTATCAAGGCTTTCTTGATATTCTGCTTCTGCATTTGAGGCAATTGTAATGCCACCACCGGCCCACAAAGAGAGCTGATTTTGATATTGTTGAAAGCTACGGATAAGAATATTCCAGCGACCCGTTCCATCAAAATTGAAGTAACCTAATGTCCCGCAATAAGCACCTCTTGCTTCTTCTTCTAATTCTTCAATAATTTGCATCGCCCGAATTTTGGGGGCTCCTGTAATCGATCCCCCCGGTAAAGCAGAGAGCAACATTTGCATTGGATTAATATCATCTTTAAGCGTGGCAACAATCTCACTGACCATATGATGAACTTGATTAAAACTTTCAATCTCGAATAATTGCGTTGTTTTTACGGACCCTGTATTGGCATAAATGCTCAAATCATTACGTAATAAATCAACAATCATGACATTCTCAGCCTGATCTTTTTGCGAGTTTTTTAAAGTTTGTTTTGAAATAAAATCTTTTTCGATATCTTCATATCGAGGCATGGTTCCCTTAATAGGTCGGGTCTTAATTTGTTTATTTTGATTGAATTCTATGAAGAGCTCAGGGGAACAACTTAATAACTCAAATTGATCTAATTTTAAATAACCTGCATATGGTGCATTAGTAAGGTTCCATAAATCTGCCGCTTTATCTAATAAGGAACCTTTGAAATCAGCTTTAAATTCTTGGGTTAAATTAATTTGATAACAATCTCCAGCTTTAATATATTCCTGTATTTTATTAAAAGCCGAAAAATATTGTTCTTTAGACCATCTTGGCTGAATAGTAGTTTTTAGTTTAAATATATTTTTAGATTTATTTATATTAAAAGCCTCTAATTTTTTTTCAATATATTTGAGTAGGTTTAAGGCATCTGCTTCATCACTAAAAAAATACCAATCATTATCTATATATTTTAAAAAAGAACGATATTGGCCTAAGAATAAAGATGGCTGTATATGAGTTTGAGCATTAATAAATTGATGTGCAGAAAAATCATAACTAATAAAACCGATATAGCCGCCGTTAAAATTTGTTATCGTTTTAATATTTTTATTTTCTTTTAAGTCTTTTTCTTTTAGCTGGATAAAATCTAATAATTGATTTGATATTGATATATTTTTATATTCATTAAAATTTTGACGCTGGAATACTAAGTTGTTTTTATTCTGAATAAGAAAGTATTGCTGAGGAAGAAAGCCAATAATAGGGTTATTGTTGTCATTTAAATAAATGAGCCCAGTTAATCCTTGTAAAATTTTTAAAATCTCGGCAGCATTTTTACCATGTAATGAGATTTTTTTCTTTAACTGAGACATTTTTAAATAACAGAATAGTTAATGAGGGAAATATTAGTTTACTACAACTTGCGGATCATCAGGGAGAAGACTTAGAAGAGAGGTACTTTTCGTTGATAAAATAGTCGAATTTTAGGATGGGATTGTCGTTGGCTTTAGAAGTTAAAAGTGAAATAAATTGAGCGTACCGTTTGTCGGGTAGTTGGCAAAAAATGCACAACACTAGTTGAACAAAAAGTAACGTAGATGTAATTTAGTAATTGCTAAGCAAAACTACTCAAGGATTGGAAGTTTCGGTTGCTATATAAAGAAAAATGCAACTTGAGACAATGAGAGTGGTTAAAGTCAAAAAATAAATGCTCTTGGGAGAGTGCTCAATGAAAATGTTCACTAAACTTGCTTTAGTTTCTTCTTTAGCTATCAGTGCAAATGCAATGGCAATGCAGTCAATGGACGATGCTGCACTAAGCGCTGCTACAGGTCAAGATGGTATTAACATCGGTATCGCTTTAGGTTCTGGCGGTATTTCTATCGATAAATTATATATTCATGATAACGATGGTTTAGCTACTTCTACAGGTATTACTGGTGCTGCAGCAACTGCTGGTGCAATTACAATTACGGGCACAACTGCAACAGGCGGTAAAGCGATAACTCTTACGCAGGTAGATACAACAAAGAATCTATTAGACCTTAAAATTGATAGCGTTGGTGCATCTGGTACAAATGGCGCATTTTTAAATGTTGCTGCAAACGTAGGGGCCGTTAATGTGAAAGTTGGTTCTATTGGCGTTGGTAGTTCTGGTACTTTGAATGAAACAACTGCTATACGTGGTATTACAGAAGCAGCGCCAACGGAAATTATTTCTGGTCTAGATTTATCTTTAGGTGCAATTTCAGCTAACGTTCAGCTAGGAGCTACTCCACAAGGTGCAATGATTAAGGTAAATTCAAGTTTACAAGGTGGTTTAACACTATCTAACTTAGGTATTAACGATGCTACTGGTGGTGGTAAAATCGTTCTAGACAAAGTAATGGTACGCGGTGCTGGTAATACAACTGGCAATTTAGATGTAGATGCTAATATTTCGGTTGTACCAACTGGCTTGAAAATTCAAAATAATAGTACTCAAGGCATGAATGTTTATGCTCAAGGTATACACTTAGGTGCTGCTGGTAATGCATCAATTGGAGATGTTGAACTTCAGGGTATTAATGTAGGTACTTCTACAATTACAATTTCTGGTCACTAATTTAGAAAGTTCAAAATAAAAAAAGCGCGTTTTATACGCGCTTTTTTTATTGAAGGAAAATTGATAACAATCTTATATGTTTGTTTAATATAAAATTATTATATAAATAATAAAAGTATTAGAAGTTTTGATCGTTAAGAATGAGAGTTAGTTAACAGTTTAAGTAGAGTAGAACTATACGTTCATCAAAAAGATTAAAAAAAAGCTGTTTTTTACAAAAAAAAAAGGTATCTTCAAGACACAGGGATGTAGAGCTATTGCTCTAAGAATAAAATGAATAAGGCCGGTTAGGCCACCATTTAGACCAAGTGCTTATGTTAGAGATTGTTTTAGGCTCAGCATTGATGTATTACTTTGCGACAGAAGCCTTCGAAATAGAAAAAAAGCCGCCGGGAACTGTTTATTACACAGAGACTGCCGATTCACGTAATTTCTCTTTTCGCCGAAATCATATTGAACCTGTTACGATTAAACCTGCGATAGAAGATCAATTTCGCGGTATTGTTCGACAAGCATATGATTATAGCTGTGGTTCGGCTGCACTTACCACTTTGTTAAATGGCTATGTGGGTACTAGCTTAACTGAACAGCAAACAATGAGTGGGTTACTTCAGTATGGCGAATATCAACGTATTATTGAACGCCGTAGTTTCTCCTTACTTGATATGAAACGTTTTGTGACTGCTATTGGTTTAGATAGTGGTGGTTACCGGGGGGAGTTTCCTGATTTAGTTAAATTAGGTCAGCCTGCAATTGTTCCTATTTCATATGCTGGGTTTAAACATTTTGTCGTATATAAAGCTTATAAAGATGGACGAGTCTATGTTGCTGATCCTGCATTAGGGAATATCAGCTTTGACGAAAATCGTTTTAAAGAAATTTGGGATAATAATACTTTATTTGTTATTTCTGTTCCTGAATCGCAGCGTAAAGACTTATTAGCACTAAAAGATGCAGATATGCGTCATGTGGAAGATGCAACGGTTAACCGCTATGCCTTTGTTGATGTGCAATATCCGACATTTAATTATGACCGTTTAGCAAATAAAGCCTCAACAATGCGACGGGTTTTGGATAATGACAGTCATTCTTCAAATCATAATCAGCCGATAGAAACTTTTATGCGTCTTTATTACAAACGTAAGTAATGAATTTTTGATTTAGTAAAATAAATAAATTGGGTGGAAGAAATATGAATAATCGATGGATAAAGATGAGTGTATTGGCCTTAAGTATGAGTGCCATTACAGGAACAATCTATGCAAAGGATCAAGTTACACAAACGGAAGTTCAAAATACTGCTGTTGTTTCTGAAACGAATACGGCATCAGAAGTAACGCCAGCAACAGATTCAGTTCAAGATGGAAGTGTAACTCCCTCTACAGACGTGGTAACTAATGATCCTGTGACAGCAAATACTGGAGCTAATCAAGCAGCCACCGCTTTACAGAAAAAAGAAGGGGATGCGAGTCAAGAGACAAATTTACAAGAAGTATTTACCTCGAATGAACGACAATATTCGTTAATTAAAAGAGGGGAAATTTCTACATATTATGATCTTGATTATACCTATTACCGCGATAGCATTTTGGATTTAGCACTAGGAGATGATAACTCTAGTATTAGTCGATTAAGTATCAGGGAAGATGCTCAACATACTTTGACTAACAGTTTTACAGCTCAATATGGTGTTTTAGATAATTTAACGCTTTCAGCAACAGTACCTCTAGTTGCTAAATCTGATATTAATAGTGATTCAACTACTGCTGGATTGGGTGATATTTCTTTAGGTGCACGTTGGGAACCTTTCCCTCTTAAACAGGGGCGCTTACCATTAGTTTTATTTGGTAGCTTATCTAGTAAAACTGGAGATAGTCCTTACGAAGTTGGTCAAAATGAGCTTTCAACTGGTAAAGGCTATTACTCTGCAGGTGTGGGTGCGAGTACTCGTAAATACATTGATCCAGTTGTTTTATTTGCCTCTGCCTCTGCCAATTATGGTTTTAAAGAGTCTGGTTTAAATCAGGTACGTGGTAATCGTATTCTAGAATCTTTTGATCCTGGAATTAGTGGCGGCTTCTCGTTTGGTTTTGCTTATTCATTTAACTATGATGTGTCATTAACCATGTCATATCAACAAAGCTTTAACCTAAATTCTGAGTTCCAATTTGAGAATGGAGAATCTTATAAATCTCCAGACCAAAGTAGTGCAATGATGGCTTTCGCTTTGGGGGTACGTGTTTCACCTGATACGATTGTTAACGGTACAGTTGGCTTTGGTTTAACAGAGGATGCACCAGATGTTTCACTTGGTTTATCGTTCCCGCTAGATATTTTAGGTTTGCGCAAAAAATAAAAATAAGGAGATAGGCAGGTGAAATATCCTAAATTATGTCCTTTAACAGTGGCAATTGTGATCTCTGGTTTTTCTAGCTTTGCCAATGCTCAATTAGGACAAAACCTAGCTGTTGATATCCGTTCATTATCGATGGGGAATGCTGTAACAGCAGATCCACCTGGTATTAGTGCTGTTCATTTTAACCCTGCAGCATTAGCTAAGATTGATGGGCTGCAAACAGATGTACAGGGTATTCTAGCTAATTTTGATATCCAACGAGAATTTTCAGCGCCACCTGGGTATAACGTTTTTGGCTATTCAGATGATCCTCTTGTGTGTAATGATGGGCCTGAAATTACTGCTAATATTTGTACAGATTTTAAAGACTCAGTTCATGGAGATGTTGAGTACGCTAGCTTGTATGTGCCTATTCTTAAAAAAATGGTTGATTTAGGAGCTGGTTATCCACTTGTTGCTCCTACAGCAGGAATTGCCTATAAGCCTCCAGGATCAAAAGTAACTTATGCAACAGCGATATATGCACCATTGGTTGCTGGTTTTGGTGCAGAAAATGGTAATGCTGGTAACTATATGGGGCAGCAAGTCGCTGTAGAGCGAATTACATATTTGTCCCCATCTTTTGGTTATCAAGTGAATGATCATTTATCAATTGGTGCTTCCATTGGTATGTCATATAACGCCCTGGCATTAAAAACTGATCTTCGTTTTCCAAATGAGATGATTGGTGTGCTGCGTATGGTTGATGAAGTGGTTTGTGCACCATTTAAGAATAATAATGACATGATTACTAGTCTATTGTTATTCGGGATGTGTAATGCTCAGGAGGGGATGAACCCGTTTAATAAAATGGGAGCCTTACAGGTTTCCATGGAGCAATCTTTAAGTCCAAGTTATAACTTGGGATTGCTTTGGGAGCCGACAGATGATTTTGGCCTTGGTATGGTCTACCAAAGTTCGGCCAAGATGCGTATGAAAGGCAAATACATGATTGATAATGCTAAAGCACCTCAAGAATTGGTACGTGGGCTGAATTCATCTGCGACAGGACAAATTTTAGCTCGAATTCTGGGCTTACCTGGTTATGTACCTGATATTGAATCAGGTTTAGTTGCGATGGATTTAGAATATCCTGCACATTTTCAAGCAGGTATTAAATATAAAATCTTGCCAGATTTACAAGTAAACTTTGATGTTGGATGGACTGATTATTCAGCATGGGATAAATTTAAATTTGAGTTTGATCGCCAAATTTCATTACTTAAAGTTGCAAAATTACTATCTAATGATGTGACTGATAACTCTTTAGCATTGCCATTAAAGTTTACTTCACCATGGAGTTGGGGAATCGGCTTGGAGTATTCGGCAACGGATCGTTTGAAATTACGAGCAGGCTATGAACCCCGCGCTAGTGCTATTCCTGATGACAAACGTAATACTATGGTTCCAATTAACAATGCGCAATTGTTTGGTTTAGGATTAGGATATCGTTTTGATACAGATACTGATTTAGACCTTTCAGTGGGTTTCTTACGCAGTCGAGATAATATTCCAGCGTGTACGAGTACTTTATCGAATAAATGTGGTGTCGATAATATTTTATTAAATCCTTATGCTGGTTTGGATGTAAAAACAAATACTAAAATTACAGTGCTTGGTTTGAGTTACAGAACAAAATGGTAAAAGAATATAAATGGATGTTTCGACCTAAATTTGCTATTTCAATTTTATGTATTGCGATAGCAAATGTTTCTATATCTTATGCAGATGGTTTTTATACGATTATCGGTCCTGATGGTCGTCCTATGATTGTGCCGAGTAAAAGAGTTGATCAGAAAAAACAGTCTATCCCTCAAATAGAAATAAAACCTCAAAATCCACCAGATAAAACGGTAATTCTTCCTCCTCAAAAAAATTATAAAGAAAAAGAGCAAATTAAAGATTTGCCAAAAAAAATGGAGCAACCTGCGCAAAAGAAATTAAATACTGCACCGACTGCACCGACTGCACCGACTGCACCGACTGCACCGACTGCACCGA
>NZ_JAOVFN010000007.1:157320-176393 GCF_034650275.1 Acinetobacter sp. IRS14 | reverse complement strand
CGACTGCACCGACTGCACCGACTGCACCGACTGCACCGACTGCACCGACTGCACCACAAAAAGCCCAGAATATTCAGTCTGCTTCAACAAATGGTCGTGAATTAAAAACATCTATTGAAAATGTAAAACTTCAAACGGCTTCTAACAATGAATGGCAAAAAGAGTTACTTTTAATCCCACCACCGATAAAAAATAATTCGCAAGCTTCGCCAGAACCAACTTCTACACAAGATAAGTCTAAATTTACTACGATCGATGGTGTGGAATATGTAAATAATGAATATCTTGAAGATCAAGAATTTAATCTAGAAGGAAAAAAACGTTTTTATCTCGTGCCAGATGGCTTGGGAAGAACAGAATCAGTAGAGCGGAAGAAAGGTGTCAGCCGATCAACTTTAGATCAGCTTTTTAATCGCCATACTCAAGATAAAGAGGCTACAGTTGTATTAGCACCAACATATATGCGTTTATCTTCGCAAGAGTTAGTGAAAGCTTTTGAACAAGATCAATGTTTTATCAAAGGTTATAACAAATCAATTAAGACGCTTAATATAACTAAAGAAATAAATGTATGGCCAAGAAAACCTTTGAAAGAAAAGTTTGAGTATGAGTTGATTAAGCTTGATCCTTCAGTCCAGCATTTAAAACTTATGTCATTCGCTGCTAGTAATGAAAAACCTTTATATTATTGGCCTTTAGCTGTTTTTTTAGATGATAAGGGTTGCATTTTAGAGGGAGTAAGTGGATTTAAGAGTAAATCTTATCCTTCTACTATGTTACAACATGCATCAATTCAAGGTGTTTTAAAAGTACCACCATCAGCACATTACATGATGTTAACACCTTTATCCTCTGCCGTAGATGTTGCAGAAACCGAGTTATCGAATCAGGGACAAATTCAAATTTCCGTATTACGTTAAAAATAAGTAGGGTATCTAATGAATAAAAAAGTTTTATGGCCTTTTGCATTAACCACATTAGCGATTATGCTAAATGGATGTGGTGGAGGTAGTTCCACAATAAATGAGAATCCTACAAACGGATCAGGAGGAGCTACTGCTAATGGAAGTTGTTCGGTAACAAGTAGTGATTGTCTACAATTTTCTTTAGATTACCCAATTGCTGGTATTAATTTTACATGTAGTAGTGCGACGAATCTAAGCTTTGTTACTAAGGCTTCAGGTAATAGTGTTATTGGATATTGTAAAGTTGGAGATACTGCTAATTTTTATTTACAAGATGCTAAAAATACAAGAAAAATTGAACTAGGTTCTGTCAAGCTGGACACTGTTTCAAAAATTCAGATGACTGTTCCACCACGTTTGAAAGTCATGGATATGGCTATTGGATTAACTGGACAAACTCCAACAACACTTAGCCAAGATGATCCTACAGTCCGTGTTGCAATGGCATTGGTAAAACTCTTTCAAAGTATTGGCTTAGAGCGTGGTGAAAATGTTGTTGGCGATTTGCAGCCAACACGATTTACCGATGACAAGAAAAATACTCTAAATATTTTAGTTCAAAATATTACAGCTACAGAATGGAAAAATGGTGCTTATGCCAATATTTTGAAACCTTGGTTAGATGTAAGTCCGATATCAGATGAACAAGCTTTTGAACTGGTAACACAATTAGCAAACTTAAGTTTAGTAGGACTATATCAATCAGATTATCTTACTTTGGTTAAACCTGTTTTAGGATCGAATCAGCCTTATTTAGTGGCTGAAAATTTTTATGGATGTAATCTAACGAACTTAGCGGATTGTCCAAAAAATGGCGTTAATACCCAACATGTATTAGGTAATTTATTCTTATTATCTGATCGTCAAGGATATACATTTGGTTATGGTTTGCAATGGAAAGGAACTAGTACGATTGCGACTGGAACAGCGATTAGTAAAGTATTTAATATTTTGACCAAATCAAAACCAACTCAAATGATTGCAAATGCGCAAACTAGCTGGCTTGACCCAGTTCAAACAGAGATTAAATCAACAAAACCATTTCGCTTAAAAATCTCTAATAATATTAATGAAGACTTAGTGATTTATCAGGGTAAATTATTAAATGATTCATTTATCGCAGGACGTGATAGTTCATATTTAGCTTTGACGAATACTAAAACTCCTAATCCTCAGCAATATGCATTATGGAGACAAAGTGCTGATAACCAAAATTATATTGGTTCTATGGATATTACTAAAGTTGCACCAGCAAGTTATTTATCCAGTCAGATCTTTAAAACTGCTAAGAACGTCAAATCTGGTCAAACTTATATTTTTCCATTATATGCGACTCTAAACTTTAAATTTGATACCGCAGGAATTGCACCTATTGATTTGGGTATTGTAGTTGATGAGCATGGAGATATTCGTACCGACATTAAACCTAATGCCACTTCAACAGATATGTCTGGTCAGTGTGGGGTGGTTTCAAATACGAATTTAATTGATAATAATGGCGTTCAACAATACCGCATTGGTACAACTGGAGGAACGGAATCAGCAGCCACTGATAAGTCAATTACAGTAAGAATGATTTTGGGTGCACCTGAATTAGGAAATTTAAATGGTATTGTCTTTGGTTTAAATTCAAATGTAGTTCAAAGTACTTCTGAAGATGACATGAAAACATTAGTTGTAAGCGGCGCAAAAATTAATGTTGCTAACTTATTGCAAGGGCAAAGTAGTGGTGCAAACCTTACAACCTATGCTAATGAAATAGTTCCATGGGTTAATCTCTATGCTTTATATCAACAGGTATATAACAAGATTGAAAATATTTCACCTGCTCCGACTGAAGCTGAAAAAGCGCTAGGTCAGCGTCAGGCTGGAACTGTGACACTTAGAACAGCTGATTGCTATCAGATTAAGACTAAACCTTAAAAATAAGAGACAAATAAAAAAAGACCGCTTAGCGGTCTTTTTTTATTATCTAATTAATTAACCAGTATGATCTAAACGAGTACCCAAAGTTTCAAGATGAGTTGGGAACACTTGTTTTTTACGATCTTCAAAATAGTGTCTTAATGTATGTTCTACACTAGGGAAAGCAAGTTCACCCCATGGAATTTCATGTTCTTCAAACAGGCGACTCTCGATGCTTTCTTCACCTGCACCAAAAATCCCATCTTTCAGCTGCGCTTTAAAAAGTACATAAATTTGACCAATACGCGGAATATTGTACATACAATACAGTTGCTCTATTTCTATCTCAGCTTCTGCTTCTTCACGAGTTTCGCGTGCTGCACCTTGCTCCATGGTTTCGAACAATTCCATATAGCCAGCAGGCAAAGTCCATAAACCATAACGAGGTTCAATCGCACGACGACAGAGTAATACTTTGTCTTCCCATAACGCTAAGGCACCGCAGATTACTTTGGGGTTTTCATAGTGAATATTTCCACAATGAGTACAAACACGGCGTACTTTATGATCACCTAAAGGAATTTTTTGTTCGGTTTTATGCCCACACGCTACACAGAAACTCATAATTATCATCGAGTATAGAGATGACTCAGCATAACTGAATTTTTAGACTTACGCATCAACTCTATTCCCTAAGTTTGATTTTCAGATATGATGCAAAGAGAGATAGAATAATAGGTGAATGGTATGGAAGAGCACTTGCTAACACAAAAGTTACAGCAAAGATTGCGCTTTTCCACCCGCATACAAGAAGCACAAGCAGCAGTACTGATAGCAATTACTAATGAAAATGATCCGAAGGTACTGCTTACACGCCGTTCAATACATATGAACAACCATGCGGGGGAAGTTTCTTTTCCGGGTGGAAAGCGTGATCCTAGTGATACCAGCAATATTGTTGTAGCGTTAAGAGAAGCTCAGGAAGAGACAGCTTTAAACCCGTTCGATGTACAGCTTTTAGGTGATTTACCAATGCAACGTGCAAGAAGTGGTTTGTCTGTAAAACCGATTGTTGGGCTTATTCCTCCAGAGGTAACTTTAATACCTCAGCCTACCGAAATTGATCGAATTTTCTTTGTGCCATTAAAGCAACTTATTGAAACGCGTCCAACACCCTATGAAGTTCGATATGCCCATCAGTCTTTATATTTTCCAAGCTTACAGATTGATAATGAAATTATTTGGGGTTTAACTGCTCGTATGTTAGTTGCTCTGTTTAAATATGGATTGGGTTATCAAAAAGATTGGCCATTCTTACTCAACTCGCCAACCTTTGGAATGCCAAAGTTTTCTCATAAGAATAAATGATCAGGATTGATAAATTATGATGTATAGCTATCAAGGACAGCACCCAAAAGCCTTACATGAGCCATGGGATGGTTGGGTTGCTCCAACAGCAACGCTCATTGGACAAGTAGAGTTAGGGCGTCAAGTCAGCATTTGGTTTGGAGCTGTAGTTCGTGCCGATAACTGTGTAGTTCGAATTGGTGATTTCTCTAATATTCAAGAAAATTCTGTACTACATACCGATGCGGGCCTTGAGTTAAATATTGGTGAGTATGTCACAGTCGGGCATAAAGTCATGCTGCATGGTTGTACGATTGGTGATAATAGCTTGATTGGTATGAACGCCGTCATTTTAAATCGGGCTGTGATTGGTAAAAACTGTATTATTGGTGCGAATGCCTTAATTCCTGAAGGGAAGGTGATTCCAGATAATTCAGTGGTGATGGGTTCACCTGGCAAAATTGTCAAAACTTTAGATGAAGATGGCGCTGCAAAAATACGTTTGAGTGCATTGCATTATGCTGAGCACTTTAAGAACTATGCAGATTTAAAAGAATTCCACTTTTAACTCTTTTTTAGAAAAATATTTTTATGCCAAGCACAAGCTTGGCATTTTTATTTAGAAAGAGAACAACTCGCCTATCAGAGCTGAGTGGGGTATCATAACCCTCGTTTTTAATCTGATTTAATACTAAGGTTGTGCATGAAATTGCTGGCGTTGGAAACTGCAAATGAGCAGTGTTCTATTTCATTAGTCGATGAAACCCAAGAACTGTTTTTTCAACTCGATACGCGGGCGAAAGCACAAACCCAGACCATTTTGCCCATGATTGAGCAGGGGCTACAACAAACAGGTCTTGAGGTTGCTGGTCTAGATGCGATTGCCTTTAGCCGTGGGCCGGGTTCTTTTAGTGGTGTTCGCATTAATGCAGCTGTGACTCAGGCGTTGGCATGGTCACAAGATTTACCCGTTATTCCTGTTTCGAGTTTGCAAGCTTTAGCTCAAGCGGCATACCGACTTGAAGGTTTGAAACAAGTGACTGCGGTTCTCGATGCTCGTATGAACGAAGTTTACATTGCAAGTTATGTTCTAGATGAGCATGGAATTATGCAGTGTATTGATGAAGAAAAATTAATGGGCTACGAGCCAGCAGCTGCTTACGCAAAACATTGCTTAATTGGTTCGGGCGCAAAGTTACTTCAAGCTGATGCAGATCATCAAACAATCACTGCAACTGCACAAGACATTGCTTCTATTGCACGTGTTTATGCAGAAGAAAAGCAGTGGGTTGATGCTGAACATGCTTTGCCAGTTTATTTACGTGATGATGCATGGAAAAAAATAGCAGATCAGGGTAAAGCAAAATAAAGGCGAATCATGCACATATATTTTGAAGTAGATTTTCAAGAACAAGCACAGCACTACCAAGCTGTGCTTTGTTCTAGAGGTGTGAGTGTAGATTTGCAGTTAATTGAAAAACTGAATGCGCGTTTTTTGCGTTTAAATCCTGAGTTGGCACTTTGTGTGGATGAAAACGGGTTATGGTTATCTGCAAATGGCATGAAAATGCAGCCCGATTGGAAAGCCGAAATTTCCCGTTTAAAACGTGCAAGTCTTAAATCAGAAATGATTGCTCGAGCTTGTCAGTTAGGTGAAAAACCAATACTGGTTGATGCTACAGCAGGCTTAGGCCACGATAGTTTACTCATGGCTTATTTAGGCGCACAAATACAATTGGTTGAGCGCCATCCAATTTTATTTACCTTACTTGAAGATACAAAAGCACAAGCTGAACAAGACAGCTTTTTAAGCCAGTTTATGGATCGGATTCAACTGATCTTTGCTGACTCTGCAAGTTATTTACAACAGTTACAGCAAACAGCTCAAATGGTTGATGTGGTTTATCTAGATCCGATGTTTCCACAGCGTGACCAGAATCACCAAGCCATCAAAAAACAAGCTCAAGTAAAAAAACAGATGCAGCTTTTACACCTACTTTTACCCGAAGATGGTGAGATGGATTTGGGAGATAATTTGCTGGTTTTGGCACAGAAAGTTGCTAAACGTGTAGTCGTTAAACGACCACGCCATGCTATTTTCTTGGCGAATCAAGAGCCAGCTCATCAATGGCAAGGAGATGCTTGTCGTTTTGATGCGTATTTTCAGTAGGCTTATGTAAGGTTAGGTTTTATTGCTTGAATAATGCACAAATATATGTGATATAGTTCAAAAGCATGATTGCTAAAATTCTTAGCAGGCATACACTTAAGATGCCTGACAAAAACGAAATTTTTGAAAACCTTTTATGATTGATCTTAAACCCTCCATTAACTTTTGGCATGATTTTAAAAGCAACCAAATTGCCGGAATGTGGCTGTTTTTGGGATCAAGACGTTCTCTACAAATTGTACATCCATCTATTCTTCAGCTTATTGTTTGGGGAATTTTAGGGGGATGTACTAACTCTCTGTATAGTTGGCTTGTCGCTGGTCAAATCGGTGATTTCAATTCGCAAGGTTTAATTGGTTATGCACTTTGGCCATTTATTGCCTTAATTGTTGGTATATTTTTATCACAGCGCACCAACCAACCTCGTTTAATGCTAGTGCCTGCTTTACTGTGGTTGGTTCTAGATACAAATATCTTATTAATTCAATGTTTAATCCAGTATTTGGGGTCTAACGGTTATCTCAACTTTATTCCCGATGCTATTTATAACGGAATTTTACCGAGCTTATTTGTAGCTTTGTTTGTGTGGCAAAGTTTAGCGGTGATTTGGGTTTTCTCACGCGAACTTAAGTGGCCTTGGTGGGAACGTGCACTCGTCATGGTTGCAACTATTGCGACCATGGTGGTGTGGCAACTTTCCGTAAAAGATCAACCGATTTGGAAGGTTGAAGATTCGGCTCCTACATTTGCTGAAGATGCTTTTTACGCACAAAGTAAGTTGCTGAGCGATTCTTTAGAGCAAGTCCAATATGGCGAGCAGGCAAAAAGTCATTGGTATTTTTTAGGTGTTGCTGGCGATAGTTACCAAGATGTTTTTAAATCGGAAGTGGTCCGTATTAAAGAACAGTTTGACACACGTTTTGGAACGATTGGTCGTTCGATGATGTTGGTTAATAATCCAGACACCCGCACAGAGATTCCAATTGCCTCTAAAACCAGTATTGAGTTAGCCCTACGCCGTATGGGGCAGCAAATGAACCGTGATAGCGATGTCCTATTTCTATATATGACTTCACACGGTGAACAGAATCACTTCGAAATTGAAAATGCACCATTAGATTTAGGGCAAGTAGACCCGAAATGGTTGCGTGAAACACTTGATAAATCCGGTATTCGCTGGCGCGTGATTGTTATCTCAGCCTGTTATTCAGGAAGCTTTATTCCTGCTTTACAGTCTCCTGATACTTTAATTATTACCGCATCAGCCGCTGATAAAACTTCTTTTGGATGTAATAACGAAGCTGACTATACCTATTTTGGACGAGCTTTCTTTGATTTGGCTATGCGAGAGCAATCGTCGATGAAAGACTCGTTTAACACAGCTAAGCAAACAGTAACCAAATGGGAAGTGGCTCAAGGTGTTGAACCCTCAGAGCCTCAGTGGATGATTGGTAAAAATATGGAACTTATGCTACCTCAATTGGAAAAGTATCTATTTCCTCAGCAAAATACGGGTAGTGTAGATATTGCTCAAACAAAAACAGAGGCTAAAAACGATGCAACTCCTGCAAAAAAACCGCTGCTTTGAGGGCGAGCAGCGTATATACCAATTTGAATCTTCTTATTTAAAAGGACCAGCGAAGTTTGGTGTTTATTTACCACCAGCAGCTTTAGAAGGTAAAGCATGCTCAACTTTGTTTTACTTAGCTGGGTTAACGTGTACTGAAGAAACCTTTGCCATTAAAGCACATGCGCAACACATGGCAGCACAACTCAGCTTAATATTGATTACCCCAGACACTTCTCCTCGTGGAGAACAAGTTGCAGCAGGAGATAACTGGGATATTGGGCAAGGCGCGGGTTTTTATATTAATGCCACGCAAGCGCCATGGTCTGAGCATTATCAAATGGAAAGTTATTTAATTGATGAGTTATATCCACTCATTTTAAAAAGCTTTTCTGTAAACGCTCAACAAGTTGGTATCTTTGGGCACTCAATGGGTGGACACGGTGCATTAACTTTAGCGTTTAAATATCCTGAAAAGTTTAAGTCGGTATCTGCTTTTGCTCCAATCTGTGCACCAACAGAGTGTGCATGGGGAGACAAAGCCTTTAGTCATTATTTAGGTGCAGATCGCGATAGCTGGTTGGCTCATGATGCCACAGCTTTAGTCTCAAAAAATGGTGCAGTATTTGACGAAATTTTGGTTGATCAGGGATTAGATGACCAATTTTATGAACAACTTCACCCTGAAAAATTTAAGCAAGCATGTTTAAAAGCAGGACAGCCTTTAACCTTAAGACAACATGCTGGCTATGATCATGGTTATTACTTTATTCAAACCTTTATGGATGAGCATTTACAGTTCCATGCAATCCAATTAGAAAAGGTCGCTGGCTAATTAGTGTTGCCATTCCACCCGAAATTCTTGTTGAGCCATACGGTTTAGATGATCAAGCACCACTTTTTCTAAGTGATCGTGGTCATCTAACTGGCTATCAATTGCAACGTTTAACTGCTCTGTTTCTGGTGCAAGTGTAATCGTTGCTGTAGGCATTAAGATTTTGAAATCTTGTTCAGTTTCTTGTACTTCAAACTTGTGCTTCCAATGATTAACTAGACGTTTTGCAATGCGTTTTCCATCGTTTGTTAATAGATGAGTTGTGCTTTTCATTATCAATCCTCACATTGGTTTAATGTACCTTAACAAATTCGTTTCGCCGTTAGCATTCTATTGTTGCAACGTTACGTTGCAAGTTTGAAATGTTGTCATTTAAGCAAGGAAGGGCAGGTCAAGTAGGTTCTTTTTTGTTATAATTTTCAGCCTCTCCTTAAATTTTTAGCCAGGTCATCCACCTATGTCCAAGCCTTACTTGATTGCTCCTTCTATTTTATCTGCCGATTTTGCTCGTTTAGGCGAAGATGTAGACAAAGTGTTAGCCGCAGGTGCCGATGTAGTACATTTTGATGTGATGGATAATCACTATGTTCCAAATTTAACTTTTGGTGCTGGTGTATGTAAGGCTTTAAAAAATTATGGGATTACAGCTCCTGTTGACGTGCATCTAATGGTATCTCCAGTTGATCGAATTATTGGAGACTTTTTGGAAGCTGGTGCAGATATTATTACGTTCCACCCAGAAGCATCTCACCACATCGATCGTTCATTACAGTTAATTAAGTCAGGCGGTGCTAAAGCTGGTTTAGTCTTTAACCCTGCAACGCCGTTGCACTATTTAGATTATGTACTTGATAAAGTTGACCAAATTTTATTAATGAGCGTAAACCCTGGTTTTGGTGGACAAAAGTTCATTCCAATGACTTTAGAAAAATTACGTGAAGCTCGTGAAATTATTGATGCAAGTGGCCGTGATATTCGTTTAGAAGTTGACGGTGGTGTTGGCCCTGCAAATATTCGTGAAATCGCAGAAGCTGGCGCAGATATGTTTGTTGCTGGTTCAGCTATTTTTGGTCAACCAGATTATAAAGTTGTGATTGATCAAATGCGTGCAGAGCTTGCGAAAGTGGGCAGTGTAGACGCTTAAAAAGTATGTTGAACTGAGAATAAGCTTGTGGATAACTTTGTTTATAACTATATGGATAACTGTGTTGATAACCGTATGGATAAGATGTTGGTAAAATAAACAAAATTAGATCAACCGTTTATTCTCTAAGCGAAATGTATGAAAAAAGAACGTTTTGGCGTTCTTTTTTTATGCGTGTTGAATATTTTATTATCTGATTTTTTATTAAGCTTTGCTAAAAAATAACCTGTGCAAAAAACGATACGGCTCTGTGTGAAATTTTTTAGAGATAGATAAGTACAAAACTGTAAAAGTGTCATGAAAAATAAAGCTAAATTTGCTTTAATAAGATTTTAGTAAGAGATTTAGATAATTAATGACGATAAAAATTTTAGCGGTAGATATGGATGGGACTTTTCTTAATTCTAAGAAGCAGTACAACAAAGCACGTTTTTTAAAACAGTACGAACAACTTAAACAAAATAATATTCATTTCGTGGTTGCCAGTGGTAACCAACTCGCAAAGCTGATTACCTATTTTCCAGAAATTAGTCATGAAATTGCTTTTATTGCAGAAAATGGCGCGCATGTTGTAGATGCAGGGCAAGAAATAGCTTTTGCTCATTTAAGTCACCAACAATATATTGAGATTCTAAAAGCAATCGACCCTTCATATACCTCAACCATGGTGATCTGCGGGAAACAGAGTGCTTATGTGCATAGCAGCATGAATGCGGAGGACTATGCCAAAGTCGCTCGATACTTTGAAAAGCTAACAGTTATTGATGATTTTTATGCACTAGATGACTTGGTGTGTAAAATTACTTTTACTGCTCAGGAAAACGAAAGCTTTGAGATTTTTGAACATTTTCAGAAAAAAAGTTTTGTTGCAGATAAAGTATTAGTTCCCGTTTCAAGTGGTTTTGGTTTTATTGATTTAATTCTTCCAGACCAGCATAAAGCGCATGGCTTGAAGCTATTGCTGCAAAAATGGCAGGTTAAAGCTGATCAAGTGGTCGCGATTGGTGATAACAATAATGATATTCAGATGATCAAAGCTGTCGGCTATGGATTTGCGGTTGAAAATGCAGTTGAAGCTTTGAAAGCAGTAGCCCCTTATACAACGGTAAGTAATGAACATGAGGGTGCACTAGAAGTAATTGATTTAGTCCTTCAACATCAATCACCATTTGCTTAATTACTTTAAAACAAACTGTTAAGATTGAAAATTGTATCTGTTTGAAAACTTGGTTATGCTAATGGGGTTAAGATTACTCATCGGCTCTAGGCGATAAACCACAATGGCTCTACAACACTTACGCAAGTATGCTTGGTTTGTGTTCCTAATGACTTTGGTCATTGGGTGGAGTGGTGTGTCTGTTGCTCAGACGCCTATGCAGCATGATCTTCACACTATGCCGTGTCATAGTGAAAAAACTTCGCACAAGAATATGCATGTTCAAACAGATGATCAGACTGTATGTCATAAAAATATGACACAGTCTCTTAACTCACATGGTGAGCATTGTCAGGACTGTAACCCAGTTCATTGTCAAATGGTGAATTTGGCATTACAGCAAGCCGTACCAGATATTGACTCGCAATTTATTCCAATCTCTTCTCAATTTAGCAGTATTTATCAGGCTCAGCATTTAGCCGGATACTGGCAAGAAATTTTACGTCCTCCAAAAGCTTAATCCTTTCTTACTTATTTTTTTAGTTCAAAGGATTACAGCAATGTCTCATAAAACAATTAGCAGCCTCGTCGCTGTATTTGGTCTATTGGTTTCACCATGGACTCTCGCGGCAATTAAGGAATATCACCTTAATATTAATGAACAACAGGTCAATGTTACCGGTCAGCCGCTCAAACGAATTACCGTAAATGGAAAATTTACAGCACCACTCCTTGAGTTTGAGGAAGGGGATGAGGCTGTTATTCATGTTCATAACCAATTAAAGAATCAAGATACGTCTTTGCATTGGCATGGATTATTACTGCCAGGGTTAATGGATGGCGTACCGGGTTTCAATGGTTTTAAAGGAATCGCACCAAACGGAGATTTTGTTTACCGCTTTAAGGTGAAACAAAACGGCACTTATTGGTATCACGCCCATAGCAAAGGCCAAGAGCAAGATGGTTTATATGGCCCGCTCGTGATTTCTCCAAAAGGGAAAATACCCGTAGCTGCACATGAAAAAACTGATCGTGATTATGTGGTGATGCTTTCAGATTTTCATAATTCTTCTAGCGATAGCATTATGAAGAATTTGAAGAAATCTCCTGAGTATTATCAAAACCGCCGTGAAACCGTATCTGATGTTTTGAAGCAAGTTAAAACACAAGGCTTAAAAGCAACTTGGCAAGATCGTTCGATGTGGAATCAGATGCGGATGTTAAAAACCGATATGTCTGATGTGACGGGTTATACCTTCTTGGTTAATGGCAAGACACCACAGCAAAACTGGACAGGTAATTTTAAAGCTGGCGATAAGGTTCGATTACGGTTTATTAACGCATCGGCAATGTCATTTTTTGATGTCAGAATTCCAAATTTGAAAATGACAGTTGTAAGTGCAGATGGGCAGCCAGTTAAACCAGTTGCAATTGACGAGTTTCGTATTGGTACAGCTGAAACCTACGATGTCATTGTAGAACCTAAACAGCCAAATTATCAGATTGAAGCAGAGTCTATTGACCGCAGCGGTTTTGCCATTGGGACTTTGCACAATGAAAATACGCAGGCTGTAGAGTCAATTCAAATGCCGCAGCCACGTCCACGTTCTTTGCTAACCATGGACGATATGGGCATGAGTCATGGCAATGGGGCGAGTGATGAACATGCTGGCCATCAAATGAACATGCAACACGACATGTCGGCTATGCCTGAAATCAAAAAAGAAGAGAGCCAGACTAATCATGATCATACGATGATGAACATGGATCATGACATGAAAAGTATGTCATCTGAAAAACATGATCATTCTATGATGCAAATGAAGCATGACATGTCAGCAATGCCTGAAATGAAGCATGATATGCAGGCAATGTCGTCTAGCGAGCATGACCACGCTATGATGAATATGAATCATGAGATGCCGGCGCAATCTGAGAATAAAACTAAAAAGGATGAGCCCGTTTATGGCTGGGCAAATGCTTCGACACCAGCGGGTATGAAAGCGCTGCAATATAGTGATTTGCAATCTTTAACTCCTCAGCCAGACACACGTGCACCAGAACGAGAATTAGTCATTCGTTTAGGCGGCAACATGGAGCGTTATATTTGGACCATTAATGGTAAGAAATTTAGCGAAGCTGAGCCGTTACAAGTTAAATATGGCGAGCGTATTCGCTTGAAGTTCGTGAATGACAGCATGATGGCTCATCCAATGCATTTGCATGGCATGTTCATGCAATTGGAAAATGGTCAGCAAGCTGAAAACTTACCAAATAAACATACCGTTATTGTTCCACCAGGAAAGACAGTTACTGCGTTATTAACAGCCGATGCTTTAGGAGAATGGGCGATTCATTGCCATCTGCTTTATCACATGAGTGCTGGAATGATGAATAAGTTGATTGTGGCTCAAGTGAATGATGGAGCAGTAGATGCATCTCAAGCACCTGTTCAATCTGAAAATGAAAAAGGAGCTAGTCATGCGCATCACTAAGTTATTTTCTCAAATGATATGTTGCGGTATTTTCTCTGGTGTATCGGTTCTTGCTTTTGCCCAAGAACCCTTAACGCATGATCATTTACGCGAACATGGCGGACAGATCTATCAAGCAACAAAAATTGATACTGGCTGGACTCAAAATGAAGAGGGAGAAGGCAGTTTTTCTTCTGAATTAGAAAGTTGGGTGGGAACTGATGAAAATAAATTGTTCATTAAAGCCCATGTTGAAAAAGCCGAGTCGGAAGATGCCAATTATGGCGGTTCAGTACTTTACAGTCGAAATGTAGCTGACTATTGGGATGTACAGGCTGGGGTAAACTACGAGCGCTTACAACGGGAAGATGAAAAGCAAGATCGCTGGGCAGGTGTAGTAGGCTTGCATGGCATGGCACCTTACTTTTTTGAAACCGATGCATATCTTTATGCAGGTGAAGATCAGCTATGGAAGCTAAGTTTGGAAACGGAAAGAGACTTACTCTTTACCCAAAAGCTAATTGGTAAACCTTATTTAAAAGCAGATGTTGTTTTGCAAGATGAATCTCACTATGCAAGTAAAACAGGTTTATCAAGTTTACAAGCTGGTTTTCAAACCCGTTATGAAATCAACAAAAAGGTCATGCCATTTGTTGATGTGGGTTACGGCTATGAAAAAGGTTTAAAACAAACTGCTTGGCAAACTGGAACCGACTCTGAACATGGTTGGTATTATGGAGCAGGGTTAACACTTAAGTTCTAATTGCCGAACAAAAATTAAGCTTAATGATATGCCATTGGTTTATACTGATGGCATTGTTTTTTGTGTCAGTTATGGTGCACAGATGGCTTTAGAAAAACAAGAGAATCAAATACATTTAAATAAAACCAGCTCTAGCTGCGGGTGCTCAAGCATGCCGTCTCAGGAGTATTCTACACCTAGTGAAGCTGTGCCTAGAAAGAGCCAATGGGTGAGTTATTATCATATTCCTCACATGGATTGTGCAGCTGAAGAGCAAATGGTACGGATGGCTTTGGCCTCTTACGCTGACGATATTCAAGAGCTTCATTTTGATTTACCAGCACGGCATTTGGCGATTTATCACAGTGTTCAAGCTGAAAAGATCACCCAAAGCTTGCAACGTTTAGGACTAGGAGCAGAATTACAACAAACGCAGCCACATTATGAACCTGTTGAAAAACCTAAAAAGGTTCGAGCTAGCTCTTCAACAAATGCGTCACAAAAACAAGTTTTACAATGGTTGTTACTGATTAATGGTGTCATGTTTGTCATTGAGTTTATGGCAGGTATTATTGCTTCATCGACCGGATTAATTGCTGATTCACTTGATATGTTTGCCGATGCTGCAATTTATGGAATTGCTTTATTTGTGGTAGGTAAAAATCTAAATGCACAATTAAAAGCTGCTCATCTTTCAGGATGGTTCCAGTTCGGCTTAGCCATAATTGTGTTAATTGATGTGTTGCGCCGTTTTATTTACGGCAGTGAACCCGTTTCAATTCTCATGATTTTAATTGGCGGATTAGCTCTTGCAGCCAATATTAGTTGCCTTTATTTAATGAGAGACCATAAAGAGAGCGGGGCACATATGAAGGCGAGTTATATCTTTTCTGCAAATGATGTCATCGTCAATTTAGGTGTTATTGTTGCGGGAATATTAGTTGCTATTACAGGCTCTCCTTATCCTGATTTAATGATTGGATTAATTATTGTTTTGTTTGTCTTAAATGGTGCACGAAAAATTTTACAGTTAAAAAATGAATAAGATTTTCTAAGAAAGGTTAGTTTTAGATAGGGTTTGCCTTCATTTTTTATTTTAAAGTAAACTGAGTCCTCTCATAAAGGAGGAACGACCTCCCCCATATTGGGTCATCATGTCGGGACGACCTGACGCTATAAAAATTAGTGAATGTTATGGCTTGGGCTATTTTAATTTTAGCAGGTGTATTTGAAATCATTTGGGCATATTCTATGAAAATGTCCGAAGGTTTTACACGTTTAACCCCTAGTGTTATTACCGTAGTTTTTATGATTTTGAGCGTAATTCTACTTTCAATTTCAATGAAGACTTTACCCCTTGGCACTGCCTATACGGTTTGGACAGGAATTGGCGCAATTGGGTCATTTCTAGTCGGTATTTTCTTTCTTCATGAGCCTGTTGGCGCTATGCGAATGATTGCCGCTGTATTGATTGTGTCAGGTTTGGTTCTAATGAAAATTTCATCGCCGTCCTAAGAGAATAAAACTATGTTGCTGTCTTATAAGTATATCAATTCGCCTGTTGGGCAATTAAAGCTGGTTGCGAATGAAAATGCTTTGGTGGCAATACTCTGGGACAATGAAAATCCAAAACGTGTTCGACTGGCCGAGCTGGTCGAACAACTTGAACATCCAGTTTTATTAAAGACAGAACAACAATTAAAAGAATATTTTGAAGGTAAACGCCGTGAGTTTACATTACCACTAGATTTCGAAGGAACCGTATTTCAAAAGCAGGTCTGGTCTGCTTTACTGACCATCCCTTATGGTGAAACAAGAAGTTATAAAGATATTGCTGTTCAAATTGGCAATGAAAAAGCGGTGCGAGCAGTTGGTGCTGCCAATGGCAAAAACCCGATTTCAATTATTGCACCTTGTCACCGAGTCATTGGTGCGGGTGGTGCTTTAGTTGGTTTTGCAGGTGGGCTTGATAAGAAAGATATTTTATTAAAACTAGAGCAACAATGAGCTGTTTTTGCGCTCGATTTTTTTAGACTTTTCTACTAAGCTGTCCACTATGATATTTCATGAAGAAAGTGCTTCATGGCATCGCTTTTTTTGAAATATTGATCTTATTCATAACAAACTTTGGATGTTCTAAAAATGGCTGTCGGTGACGTAACAATGCCACAAATGCATGTGGTAAAAGGTGTAAAAATTGGCTCAACAGAAGCATATGTACGTTACCCAAACCGACGAGATTTAGTCATTTTTGAGTTTGCAGAAGGTTCAAATGTTGCTGGTGTATTTACTCAAAATGCATTTTGTGCAGCACCTGTTCATGTCTCTAAAGCCCATCTTGCCGAAGGTAATCCTCGTTATTTAGTGATTAATACAGGTAATGCCAATGCAGGAACTGGACCTACAGGCTTGAAAAATGCTCAAGATACTTGTGCAAAGTTGGCCGAGCTTGCTGGGGTAAACAGTTTTGAAGTCCTTCCGTTTTCTACGGGTGTGATTGGTGAGCAGCTTCCGATGGAACGTTTACTTGCTGGTCTTCAGCCTGCATTAAATAACGTACAAGACGCGGCTTGGAATGATGCTGCATCTGGCATTATGACCACAGACACAGTACCTAAAGGTGCATCTGAACAATTTGAGCTTGATGGCATTACTTATACCATGACAGGTATTAGTAAAGGCGCCGGAATGATTCGCCCGAACATGGCAACCATGTTGAGCTTTGTGGCAACAGATGCACCTATTAGCCGCGATTTAGTACAAAAATTACTAAAAACCACGGTTGAGCATTCATTTAACCGTATTACGATTGATGGCGATACCTCAACAAATGACTCTTGTATTTTTGTAGCAACAGGTCAGGCGGGTGGCGTTGAAATTACATCAGACAGTGATGCACGCTACACTAAAGTGTTAGAAGTACTTGCTCGTGTAATGAATCGATTAGCACAGTTAATTGTTCGTGATGGCGAAGGTGCAACGAAGTTTATTACTGTAGCTGTAGAAGGCGGCGCAAATATTCAAGAATGTTGTGACATTGCTTATAGCATTGCGCATTCACCACTTGTCAAAACTGCGCTTTTTGCATCGGACCCGAACTGGGGACGTATTTTAGCTGCGATTGGCTATGCAGGAGTTAAAGACCTAGACGTGTCTAAAATTCAAGTGTGGTTAGACGACGTACAAATCTGTAAAGATGGCGGCGCAGCTGAAGACTATACCGAAGAAGCAGGCGCGCGTGTTATGGCTCAAACCGAAATTACCATTCGTGTTGATTTAGGACGTGGTCAAGCCAAAGACACGGTATATACCTGTGACTTATCTTACGACTATGTCAAAATTAATGCTGATTACCGTTCTTAAATATCAGTTATAATCAAGCCTCGACAAAGAGGCTTTTTTATTAGCCCCAACTTTTGATATTAAATGATTCAATCCGTAAATCATTTAAGCAGTAACGTTATATGCGAGCAGGTATGCCAGCATGAAGGATAGAGAAGACGTTTTATGAGTGATGCGACTTTAATTGCCAACGATGCAAAAAACATTGTACAAGCGCATTTAGACCGTTTAGGTGAGCCAAAAGACAATCGCTTAAGTGAAGAAGCAAAACAACAAAAGTTTGCACAGATCGAAGCAGAGCTCAAAAAACGTGATGCTGTCCTTGTTGCTCATTACTATTGCGACCCTGAAGTACAGGAGCTTGCCGAAAAAACAGGTGGATGCGTTTCTGACTCTTTAGAAATGGCCCGTTTCGGACGAGATCATGCTGCCTCAACACTCGTTGTGGCTGGTGTAAAGTTTATGGGAGAAACAGCAAAAATTCTGTCTCCTGAAAAAACAATTTTGATGCCGACACTTGAGGCAACCTGTTCACTCGATTTAGGCTGTCCAGTTGACGAGTTCACAGCATTTTGTGATCAGCATCCTGACCACACCGTAGTTGTTTATGCCAACACATCGGCTGCTGTTAAAGCACGTGCAGATTGGGTAGTGACTTCAAGCTGTGCTGTAGAAATTGTTGAGCACCTAGATAGCTTAGGCGAAAAAATTATTTGGGCACCAGATCAGCACTTAGGTCGCTATATTCAAAAGAAAACTGGTGCAGATATGTTGCTTTGGGATGGCGCATGTATTGTGCATGAAGAATTCCGTGCACGTGGCATTGCCAACATGAAAGCATTGTACCCAGATGCGGCTGTATTGGTACATCCAGAGTCACCAGAGTCGGTTGTAGACATTGCAGATGCGGTAGGTAGTACCTCTCAACTGATTAAAGCTGCGCAGACTTTGCCAAATGAAAGACTCATTGTGGCAACTGACCGCGGTATTTTCTACAAAATGCAGCAAGCGGTACCCAATAAGATTTTAGTTGAAGCACCAACAGCAGGTGAGGGTGCAACTTGTCGTTCATGTGCTCACTGTCCGTGGATGGCAATGAATGAACTCGATGGAATTTTGGAAGTTTTACAAAAAGGTGATCAGGAAATACACGTCGAACCAGCGCTTGCTGAACGTGCCAAAATGCCTTTAGATCGAATGTTAGCCTTTAGTGCATCGTTAAAGCGTTAAAAAACCTCAAAATGCTTGTTAAATATACATTTGATAAGGATTTTTAACTTTTTTTGACAATAGGTGTTGACGTCTGAGGGCGTCGCGCCTAGAATGCACACCGTACCGCACGATGTGCGATACAGCAAAAGCTGAGATAGATCGGAGCATAGCACAGCCTGGTAGTGCACCTGGTTTGGGACCAGGGGGTCGTAGG
>NZ_JAOVFN010000007.1:128295-157220 GCF_034650275.1 Acinetobacter sp. IRS14 | reverse complement strand
GTGCACCTGGTTTGGGACCAGGGGGTCGTAGGTTCGAATCCTACTGCTCCGACCATATTTTAAAAGCGTTCAAGCTTTAAAAAATATCCCAAAGATTAAAAAGAATTTCTTCTTGTCGTATCGATAGAAGGAATTTTTTTGTTTTCTAGTTCGAAATTTTAATTCAATCGTACTCCAATATTTGAACGTGTTTATATAAGCTCTGTTCTCTGTTCTCTGTTATTGATATTTCTGTCTTAACTCATCTTTTTCTTGATCTGATAGAAATGCGATTTTTAGGCCATTTTCTTGAGCTGTATAAATTTGCTCGGGGCTTAAACCAGCTAATGGGGCAGCAGTTAAATATTCATGTTGTATCTCAATACCTTCTACTGCTGGGTCATCCGTATTAATGGTGGCAAGTACGCCATGTTCTAAAAAAGTCTTTAATGGATGTTCTGCTAGTGAGGATACTGTATTGGTTTGAATATTTGAGGTGAGACAAGACTCAATACCAATCTTATGTTTTGCTAAATAATCTAAAAGTTTTAAATCTTGAACTGCTTTAACACCATGTCCAATCCGTTCGGCACCTAATTCTTCAATGGCTTGCCAAATACTTTCTGGGCCAGCAGCTTCGCCTGCATGTACGGTAATATGCCAACCTGCATCACGTGCTTTTTTAAAGTGATCAATAAATAAATTGCCCGGAAAACCAAGCTCATCTCCAGCGAGATCTAGCGCTTTAATATCATTTTTATGGGCAAGTAGGGCATTTAATTCTTTTTCACAGGCTTCTTGGCCAAAAGTACGACTCATAATCCCAATTAGGTTTGCTTTTACTCCGTACGCTTGGCTGCCTTCTTTTACTCCAGCAATCACAGCTTCAACTACGCCTTCAAGTGGGAGTTGATGGGTCATTCCCATATAACCCGGTGAAAAACGTAGTTCTACATAGTCTAGTCCTTGCTGTGCTGCATCCTGCATGTTTTCAAAAGCAATACGTTTACAGGCATCTAAACTGGCTAATATTTTTACGCCCCAATCGAGCTTAGATAAAAAACTTAATAAGTCGGGTTGGTTATCCATCACTTGTACGTGTGGTCGTAAAGATTCAATGTCGTAAGCAGGCAAATCTAAATTGTATTGTTGCCCCAACTCTAAAATGGTTTGAATGCGGATGTTGCCATCAAGGTGGCGGTGTATATCTGTCAGCGGGAGCGTTTTTGTAATCATAGATTTCTTCTTATCTGTTTGCATCAATTCATCATGCCTGTTTAGATGCACTGATAAAAGTTTGGATTTGCTATGTTTTTGTGAAAATGGTTGAGTTGAGTTTTTTGAACTTACTATATTTGTATAAGTTTTAATTTTGATGACATTGTTCTGGCCTAAGAAGACAACGCAGTCTGTGTAAGATACAAGCACCAAGATTTTTATTGTTTTTAATTTCGCTGGGCCTATTTCTGTTGACTCTTCAAGAGTGGATTGGCTGAAGAATGGTCATTGGTATTTTGCCTTTTACTTGTAAAGATGAATAAAGGCTTGCTAAAGACTAAACTGATAAAGCGATTAATTTATCTGTAGAAATCTATTTCTGGCAAGTAAATGAAAAAGAAGAAATAGGAAGCGCTCAAATGAAGTCGGTACTTTGTCATCAAGCAAAATTACAAGTGGTGGACCAACCGAAATTAACGCCTGCAAAAGGACAGGTGTTATTAGAAGTGGTGCGATGTGGGATTTGTGGTTCTGATTTACATATGCAGCACCACTGTGACCATATGCATGATTTGGCTGCACGTGTCGGGTTTAATGGTTTAGCGAAGTCTACAGACCCATTTGTACTTGGACATGAATTTTGCGGCAAGGTTTTAGACTATGGTCCAAAAACACGTCATAAATTTAAAGCCGATACACTCGTTTGCGCAATGCCTCTTTTAAATGTAGATCAGCATGGTTATTTGTCTACAGGTCTTTCGCCAAATGCATCTGGTGGTTATGCAGAGCAAGTACTGGCTCAGTCGAGCTTGATGTTTGAAGTACCCAACGGTCTAGATGCCGATAGTGCTGCCATGACTGAACCTATGGCGGTTGCATTGCATGCTGTTCGCCGTAGCCGTGTGAAAACTGGTGAACCTGCAATTGTGATTGGCTGTGGTCCTGTCGGGCTAGGTGTCATATTAATGCTTAAAGCAGCTGGGGTTAAAACTGTAGTTGCCAGCGACTTTTCACCAAACCGCCGTAAGCTTGCCGAGCAATGCGGTGCAGATATTGTGGTAGACTCTAAAGAGACATCGCCATTTGCCAACTGGAAAGAGTTTGGTTTGCTTGGCAATGTTTCTGATGCAATTAACATGGGTATGGGGCTGTTTGATAAGTTGCAAGCGACACGCTTACCTTGGTGGCATGGATGGCGCATGATTGATAAGTTAGGTGCTCTGCCAAAACGTCCTGTTATTTTTGAATGTGTGGGCGTACCGGGTGTTTTGCAGCAAATTATTGAAGGTGCACCTTTATTTTCCCGAATTGTTGGGGTGGGCGTCTGCATGCAAAGCGACAAAATCGAACCCGCACTTGCAATTAATAAAGAGTTAGAAATTCAGTTTGTGTTGGGTTATACACCGCTGGAGTTCCGAGATGCACTACACATGATTGCAGAAGGTAAAGTGAACTGTTCACCGCTCATTACGGGTGTTGTTGGCCTAGAAGGTGTTACGAGTGCATTTGAAGCATTACGTGACCCTGAACAGCATGCCAAAATCTTGATTGACCCGAAACGTAATGGTACAGACATTCAATTAATGAGTTATTAACTTAAAGTCATTTATGCTCAACTAAAAAGATTGTGATCTTATCAATCACAATCTTTTTTTATGAGTATAGATCGCAATATGTGGCACAAATGAAAGCTGCTGAGCTAGTTTGAATTGCTCTTTAGTTGTTCTAATTCTTGGTAAATCCACTCAACAAATTTCTGAATAGTCGGTGAGATGTCTTGGCTCGAATGAATGAGATAGTATTTTCGGCTGCCTTTTAGTTTTTTATTGGAAACAATCACCAGTTCTTTTTTTTGTAGTTCAGATTCAATCAACATTTGTGGAATTAGAGCCATTCCCATGTCATGACTGGCGGCAACCGCAAGCATTGAAAATAACTCATGGCGTTGTCCATCAAAAGGCTTCGGGTGTTGCATCTGATGAGTTAGAAACCATTCTTGCCAAATGCTAGGCCGAGTGGTTTGTTGTAGTAGGGGAATTTTTAGCAAATCTTCAGGGCTTAAATCATAGGTATTTTCATTAATCATGACGGCATCTAGAAAATACTTTTCGATTAGCCTTGGTGAGCACACAGGTACAATTTCTTCATCCATTAAATAATGCGCTTGTATGCCGGGCCAGTGGTCAATTTGCTGCTGCGTACCTGCAAAAATTGCAGCGTCAAAAATATTGTCATTAAATAAAAAAGGCTTGGTACTGGTTTCTAAGTGAACCGTAATTTCAGGGTGTTTTTGATTTAAAAGATGGAGCTTGGGTAACAGCCAACGCGTTGCAAAGGTAGGAACGACACCTAATTTTAATGTTCCACCTAAACCTTTATGAGAAATCACATCGGCTGTACATTTCTCTAAACCCAATAAATAAGGCTTAATACTTTTAAAATACTGCTGACCTGCAATGGTGAGTTCAACACCATGCCGAGTACGTATAAAGAGTTCAACACCCAAGAAATCTTCTAACTGCTGAATTTGGCGCGAGACTGCACTTTGGGTAATGCATAACTCTTGCGCAGCATAGGTATAACTTAGATGTTTTGCTGCACTTTCAAAGCAAATCAGGCCCTGAATGGACGGGATGCTTCTTCGCATAAATAAAATCCTTTTATTTGTCGTCATATTTCAAAACAGCATATGATCTAAATGCAGATATCCGAGTTTAGTATAAAAATAAGCCATTTTTAATGAAATACAACCAATTAAATATCTAAATTTAATATGTCTTATTTTAAATATGCGTAAGTCGCATATCTGCATGAACATTTATCGTTTGATTACTGCATTTTTCACGCATAACATCGAGTTAAATAAAGAAGATCAAATCAAGCAGAGGATGCGATGAATCACATGGTGACAACAAAAAAAGCAAAAGTTCAATTTAACTGGCAAGACCCATTTTTAATTGAACAACAGCTTACCGAAGATGAGCGCATGATTCGTGATGCGGCTCATGCCTATTGCCAAGAACGTTTGCAACCCCGTTTACTTGAGCAATTCCGTCATGAAAAAACAGATCCATCTATTTTTCGTGAAATGGGAGAGCTTGGCTTATTGGGTCCAACCATCCCTGAGCAATATGGCGGTGCCGGTTTGAACTATGTGAGTTACGGTTTGGTTGCACGTGAAATTGAATATGTCGATTCGGGCTACCGCTCTATGGCGAGTGTGCAAAGCTCATTGGTCATGGTTCCGATTCATGAATTTGGTACCGAAGAGCAAAAGCAAAAGTACTTACCTAAACTAGCTACGGGTGAATACATTGGTTGTTTTGGTTTGACCGAACCAGACCATGGTTCGGACCCAGGCAGTATGATTACTCGTGCTAAAAAAGTTGACGGTGGTTATCGTTTAAGTGGCGCAAAAATGTGGATTACCAATAGCCCAATTGCCGATGTATTTGTAGTCTGGGCAAAAGAAGTTTCTGCTGAAGGCAATGTTGGTGATATTCGCGGCTTCATTTTAGAAAAGGGCTGGGAAGGTTTATCTGCACCTGCCATTCATGGCAAGGTCGGTTTACGTGCATCGATTACAGGTGAAATCGTGATGGATAACGTATTTGTACCTGAAGAAAATGCGTTTCCTGAAATTCGAGGTTTAAAAGGCCCATTTACCTGTCTAAATAGCGCCCGCTATGGCATTGCATGGGGGGCAATGGGTGCTGCCGAGTTCTGCTGGCATACTGCACATCAATACACCATGGATCGTAAACAATTTGGTCGTCCGTTGGCTGCAAATCAATTAATCCAAAAGAAACTGGCAGATATGCAAACTGAAATTGCTTTGGGTTTGCAAGTGGCTTTACGTTTTGGCCGTATGAAAGATGAAGGTATTGCTTCAGTTGAAGGCACGTCTCTCATTAAGCGTAATAACTGTGGGAAAGCACTTGATATTGCCCGCATGGCGCGTGACATGATGGGTGGAAACGGTATTAGTGACGAGTTTGGCGTAGCACGTCATTTAGTCAATCTTGAAGTCGTAAATACCTATGAAGGTACACATGACGTTCATGCTTTGATTTTAGGTCGTGCACAAACAGGTATCGCGGCATTTAGTAACTAACTCATTAATTTTTTTAAAAGATAAAGGTGTTCTTTCGAGAACGCCTTTAGGGATTTTTACGCAAAAATTTATGGATAATGACAAGATTCATCGTAAGGATACTCATGTAAAGATACGCCTCTGTGTACTTAAAACTAAATATAAGATGATGAAAATATAGAAGATTAAGTCATACAGAAAACATAAGTAGGCTACCGATGACTCATTTGGGAAAATGAGGAACTAAAGATGAACAATGACGTTCAAGTAATATCGAAAGAATTAAGAAATACATTTCCAAGTAACCTTGGAACATATGAAAAGATTGGACCAAATACATGGAAATGGGCGTTGTTATTTGCCTATTTTGCGATGGTAGTCGATGGCATTGATATTATGCTGCTGTCTTATAGCTTGACCAGCTTAAAGGCAGAGTTTGGTTTAAGTACCTTTCAGGCAGGCGCATTAGGTAGTGCTTCTTTGGCAGGTATGGGTATTGGCGGTATTTTGGGTGGCTGGGCATGTGACAAGTTTGGTCGCGTAAGAACTATTGCCAACTCGGTGACTTTCTTTTCTGTAGCGACTTGCTTATTGGGCTTTACGCAAAGCTTCGAGCAATTTATGGCCTTACGTTTTATTGGTGCTTTGGGTATTGGAGCACTCTATATGGCTTGTAATACCTTAATGGCTGAATATGTACCAACCACGTACCGTACAACGGTATTGGGTACGTTACAGACGGGTCAGACCGTAGGTTATATTGCAGCGACCCTATTAGCTGGCGCAATTATTCCAGATCATGGCTGGCGTGTTTTGTTCTTCCTGACAGTGGTGCCTGCTTTTGTTAATATTTTCCTACAACGATTTGTGCCAGAGCCAAAATCTTGGCAGCTCACCAAAATTGAAAGTTTGCAAGGCAACAGACAACCTAAAGAAATGTTGGTGGCTGAAAAGCCAAAAAGTGGCAGTATTTATAAGCAAATTTTTAATAACTTTAAGCACCGTAAAATGTTTCTGTTGTGGATGACCACAGCATTCTTCTTACAGTTCGGTTATTACGGCATTAACAACTGGATGCCAAGTTATTTAGAAACAGAAGTGCATATGAACTTTAAAAACTTAACCAGTTATATGGTGGGTTCATATACCGCAATGATTTTAGGCAAAATTTTAGCAGGATATCTTGCCGACAAATTTAACCGCCGTGCCGTTTTTGTGTTTGGAACAATTGCCAGTGCAGTGTTCTTGCCAATCATTATTTTCTTCAATACCCCTGACAATATTTTGTATTTATTAATTACCTTTGGCTTCTTATATGGCATTCCATACGGTGTAAATGCGACTTATATGGCTGAAAGTTTTTCAACCGATGTGCGCGGAACAGCCATTGGCGGTGCCTATAACATTGGTCGTGTCGGGGCTGCGATTGCACCAGCCACCATTGGTTTCTTGGCATCGGGTGGTACGTTTACCATGGCCTTTATTGTGATGGGCGCTGCGTATTTTGTGGCGGGTGTATTGCCGGGCTTATTTATTAAAGATCGTCAGTACGATCCGCAAAAACAATCATAAACAATGATAGGAAGGTGCGTTGAGTACCTTCTAAAAAGATAAGGGTATCGTTATGGGTGCATTACAAGGAATTCGGGTTTTAGATTTAAGTCGTGTGCTTGCAGGGCCTTGGTGCGGACAGATCTTGGCAGACCTTGGCGCGGAAGTGATTAAAATTGAACGCCCTCGAGTAGGTGATGACACCCGCATGTGGGGACCACCATGGATGCCCGATCAAGACGGTAAAATGACCCGT
Source organism: Acinetobacter sp. IRS14 (assembly GCF_034650275.1). Taxonomy (NCBI): domain Bacteria; kingdom Pseudomonadati; phylum Pseudomonadota; class Gammaproteobacteria; order Moraxellales; family Moraxellaceae; genus Acinetobacter; species Acinetobacter sp. IRS14. The sequence continues at coordinate 150,123 of NZ_JAOVFN010000007.1, read as the reverse complement.
GAATCTGGCTATTTTCAATGTACTAACCGCAATAAATATTCGGTTGCGGTAGACATAACCACACCCGAAGGTCAGGCCTTAATTTATGAAATTGCCAAGACTGCCGATGTGGTAATTGAAAATTATAAGACAGGGTCTTTGGCTAAATATGGTTTGGACTATGCGTCATTAAGTGCGTTAAATCCAAATATTATTTATTGCTCGATTACTGGGTTTGGGCAAGATGGCCCACGTGCAGAAGAACCCGGTTATGATTTTATTATTCAGGGTATGTCTGGCTTAATGAGCATTACTGGCGAGCCTGATGATGTGGCTGGTGGTGCGCAAAAAGTTGGTGTGGCTGTTGTAGATATTCAAACTGGTTTGTATTCAACCATTGCCATTCAAGCCGCATTGATTGCACGCTCACACACGGGACGCGGTCAGTATATTGATATGTCTTTGCTTGATGTACAGGTCGCGGCACTGGCAAATCAGGGGATGAACTATTTAGCTTCAGGTAAAGCCCCGCAGCGCATGGGTAATCAACACCCAAGTATTGTGCCGTATCAAACTTTTAAGGCTAAAGATAAAGAATTTATTATTGCTTGCGGTAACGATAAACAGTTTAAAGATTTGTGTGTTGCGATTGGTTATCCAGAGTTACTCGAAAATGAAAAATTTGTGCGCAACCAAGACCGCGTCAAATATCGAAATGAACTGATTCCTTTATTGTCAGAGCACTTTTTACAGAAAACTGCCAAAGAATGGGTTGATATGATTCATGCGCTTAAAGTACCCGTAGGTATCATCAACTCTATTGAAGATGCTTTAGCTGAACCACAAATCGTCCATCGCAATTTGGTGGTCAATATTCCTCATCGTTTAAATGAAAACTTCCAAACCATAGGCTCACCCATCAAGTTGTCTGATACTCCAGTTGAATATCATCATGCACCGCCAGAGCTAGGTGAACATACTGCTCAAATCTTATCGAGATTTAAAACAGCAGAAGAACTCGCCGCGTTAAAGGAGAAGGGCATTATTGATGGAAAAATTGCTTAAGCTATTGTCGTTTTTAATGTGATTCAATTTAAATAAAAACTGTGATTTGCAATAAATCACAGTTTTTTTATTAAAAAGTAAGCGTTTTAATATTTAAAAATAAGCGGCAGCTCTGGTCTGAAATCATGAATTATTCCTTGAGGCTCATGATCAAAACTAATTTCCATTAAATGCTCCGATCCATTAGTCACTTCAAAATCATCAAGCGAATTGAACAGTAACGAAGTAGGGTGCTGTTCAAGGTTTGGAATAGAAACTTTAATCGCAGTGATTTCTGATAAATCTTTGCTATGCACAAGTGGTTGTTGTTTTTCTTTTGCAGCAAGGTCTGGTCGTGAAGCAAATGAAAGGAAGAACCACATCGGTTCAGATACCACAGAATCTTTGGCAACATTTACTTCTAAGCTGGCTGGTAAATAGCTTGGCTTGTAAACCCAATTAGGAAATTTTGCACTGTTATCATCTTTATTTTTAGGGCGAAAACAGATACCAAAAGGGGACGCGATATTATTTTGGGTACTTAGTCGCTCAAAAAGCAGAGTAGGTTTGGTGAGATCATTTGAGGCTTCTTCGGGGTTATTTAAAAAGATTAATTCGATAAAGCTATTTTTAAAGAAAAAGCGTCTGTTTTCGGTACCTTGACCCGGATGCTTATTGGATGAACCTTCTGTTAGACCGAATTTTTTTAAAGTTTCAGCTTCGGGAGCGCCTGATTGTACACAAATAAAAATATGGTCCACTTCCATTTTAAGTTCTCATGCTAATGTTGATGAATATTAAATAATTGATTAATAGAATTTTTCATGTTTATCGCAAGTGTTTCATCGAAACCATCGACTAAAAAGCGGCTAATTAATCCTTCAATCACCGTATAGATCAGCTCAGATAAAGCTTCACCATTCGGTATATTGCAATTTTGCGCAATCAGTACTTTAATCCATTGTTTATGAGCTTTAGAAATAGAAATAATGTCTTGATCATCTTGGTTAGATTCAGCGACTGCTCTTACAAATAAACAGCCTTTAAAAAAATCTTGTCTAAACCAATTGGTGTGCCAATCCAGAATTTTATTGATGGCTTCCAACCCTGTTGCATCTCCCACATAACCCAAAAGGCTTTGCTTAAACCGTTCATCACGTGCAACGAGTACAGACTTAACCAGTTGATTTTTATTTTTATAGTACGTGTACATCGTAGTTTTAGAGCAGCCAGATTCATCGCGAATCAGGTCAACGCCAACCCCGACAAAACTATTTTCATTAAATAGTTTCTCGGCTGTATCTAATATTTTTAAGGCAGATTTTGACATGTGTCTTTTCCAAAAAATAAAATAGTACAGATCTGTACTATTTGAAATTTTATCTATATGCTTTTTAAAAAGCAAATTTTTGTTTGAGGAAAAAAACCATGTTCTCGATCTTTTATGGCAAAGAAAAACTGGCTCCATCGCCCAGTAAAGTTGATGTTTTAAGAAGCCTTATTGGGGGGACAGTCAGTATTTTTATACTTCTGTGGTTGAGTAAGCTCACACACAATATCTTTATCATGGCGCCGTTTGGTGCGACCTGTGTGTTGCTCTATACCGTGTCGCAGTCACCTTTGGCGCAGCCGAGAAATATTATATTTGGGCATCTTATTTCGGCTTTTGTAGGTTTGTTTTTTCTAAAATTTGTCGGTGTTTCTATTTTTACAATTGCTTTATCAGTAGGTTGTGCCATTGCGCTCATGCAGATTTTTAAATGTGTTCATCCACCTGCTGGGGCCAACCCTTTGGTTATTTTGTTGACCGCGAGCACCATACATTATGAGTGGAGTTTCTTAATTTTTCCTGTTTTGGTCGGCGCAGTGTCTTTAGTTTTGGTGGCGATGCTGATTAATAATATTAAAGCGAGTACCAAGTGGCCAATGTATGGCTTGGGAATTTTAAATAGTAAAAAATAGGCAAGCTATGAAGTATTTTGAGTTTAAAAAAATGAAAGTATTCACTACGCCAAGATAGTGAATACTTTTGAATGAAATTATGACTTCTTAGAAATACGTTCTTCGATGGCAAATTTGAGTAAAGAAGCACTGCGGTAAAAACCATGTGCGAACTTTCCAAATGGCATGGTAATAAAAAACGTCATGACCGTAGCTAAATGGAAAATCAGTAAAAGTGCCATGTAAGGGGTATTACGAAATGCCATGAGAGCTAAGCCTGAAGCACTGACTAAAATTAAAAGGAAAATAAAGCCTCGATCTACAGGTTTTTGCTCGCGGTCACCATGTAATGGATGACGTTTAAGGTTTAAATAAAGCAAACCAGATGGTCCAATCACTAAGCCAAACCCACCCAACGTACCTAAAATAACAGGCAAGCTAAAGATAGGGTAAGGCGCATGCAGGTTAAGAAAATAGTGATATAAAGTCGCTACGCCTGTGGCTGCAAAGCAAAGCATAAAGCCATAAAACGTCAGGTGATGGAACACACGGCGGATTTGTGTGTAGCGGTCATCTTTCTCATTACAGCCTTTGCCATGTCCACCATCTAAATATTTAAGCGTTAACACATTTTGAGATGCTTGAATAAGGTCGGGTTTTTCAACTTTGCCGTGAATAACTTTAGAGGTCTGTCTCCAAAATTTACTAATCCCAATGCCGAGCAAAACAATCGCAACTGTAAAGGTCGCTCCAAACAATAGAGCTAAAAAGTTATGCGGGAAAATCGCATAGAAATTACCTTGATAGCCTGCAAATAGGTCGGTGCCTTTGTACCAAACCACAGCTAACATGCATAAAAAGAAAATCACTGATAAAGCTGAAACAAAAGGAATCCCAACAGACTTATAAAGTCGGCCTAAAGGCTGAGGGGTCGCAAACTCTTGATAAGTTTCCAAACGTACTTGCGCCATCGCTTTTGGAATGTTTACACCAAACTCATGCGGCGGAGCATATTGGCAAGCGTGTAAACAAGCACCACAGTTATGGCACAGGTTTGCGAGGTAATGAATATCGGCTTGATTGAACTCAAGACGCTTAGTCATCGCCGCAAATACAGCACAAAAAGACTCACAGTAACGACAAGCATTACAAATCTGTAGGGCTCTTTGAACTTCCTGCTCATGATCAGAGAGCTGAACAACTGGAATCAGGGCTTTAGTACTAGCATTCATGTTCAACTCCTTGTGAAAGTGCGTAGTGGGCTGCATTTTTTCCGGCAATGCGTCCAAACGTTGTGCCAATCGACATGCCGACCCCTGCGGTATAACCCTGACCGAGTACGTTACCTGCCATCATTTCACCTGCAACAAACAGGTTGTGGCTGGCTTTATTGTTAAAACGTACCGCAGCATCATCTTCGACTTTTAAGCCTAAATAGGTAAAGGTAATGCCAGGTTTAAGCGCATAGGCATAGAAGGGTGGGCGATCGAGAGGAACTGCCCAGTGGGTCTTGTTGGGAACAATATTTTTGGTGGTGCAGTCATCTAAAACCGTATGGTTAAAGGTGCCTTGTACGCAGGCTTGGTTAAATTCTTCTACAGTGTGACAGAAGGTTTTTGCATCTAGCCCGATTTTTTCGGCCAGTTCTTGAATGCTATTTGCTTTCACACCCGCAAACACAGGTGGCATAAAGCGACCAATCGCTTTTGAGTCGATAATCGAATAGGCGATTTGCTGAGGCTGTTTGGCAACAAGGCGGCCCCAAATCGCATAACGTTTTGGCCAGAAGTCTTCGCCTTCATCGTAAAAACGTTCGGCTTTGTTATTAACCACAATTCCCAGTGAAACGCAGTCAATACGGGTGCAGATGCCGCCGTCATATAACGGTGCGCGTGCATCTACGGCCACACAGTGCGATTGTGATGGGTCACCAATAATATCGGCGCCTTGATCTATCATAAATTTGAGCAAGTTGCCTTGATTAAAGCGGGTTCCGCGAATAATGAAATTATCGGCAGGCCATTCGCCGTTTTCATTTTGTCCCCATGCTTCTCTTAACCATTCCAGATTTGACTCAAAACCACCTGCGGCCAATACACAGCTTTTCGCCTTAAATACACGGCCATCCTCAGCAATTGCAGCTTCAAAATGTCCTTGGTTTAACTTTAGATCTTTAATTTTTGTGTTGTATAAAATCTCAATGCCAAGTTCTTGGGCACTACGGTAATACGCATTAATGAGGGCTTTACCGCCACCCATAAAAAAGGCATTGGTACGTGCAACATGCAAAGCACCCGATAGTGGCGGCTGAAAATTCACACCATGTTTACGCATCCAGTCGCGACATGTTGCCGTACTACGAATGACCAGACGAGCTAAGTGCTCATTGGTTTTGCCCGCAGTGACTTTAAGTAGGTCTTGCCAATATTCTTCTTCGGGGTAGGCATCGACCAATACATCTTGAGGAGCATCATGCATGCAACGGAGGTTACGAGTGTGTTGTGAGTTACCACCACGCCATTCTTTAGGTGCTGCCTCTATGACCAGCACAGACGCGCCACTTTCTTTTGCCGTGAGCGCGGCACACAGTGCGGCATTCCCACCACCAATTACAATCACATCATGCATGGATTTCTCCCTTTCTCAGCTAAGGCTAATGTAGCTTTAAAAGGGAAGGTGAAGTGAGAGGCTAAGCTTGAATGGGTGTTTAGTAAAAATAAATACTAAGCGCTTAAGTGTTTATGAGTTTCGCACCGGGCCAACGCTTTTCATTAATCATGTTGGTCACACAAGCACGAATCACCACTTTGGTGGCTAGAGTAGCAGGTGAGAGCTCTTCTTCAGACAGACTAATTAAATAGTTAATGCGTTCAATTGCAGGTTCTACAATCCGTAGCAAACATAGGTCTTGCCGCGAGTTTAGAGATGCACCCGCAGGCTGGATGGTTGCCATTTCCAGTTGGCTAATACTTTCCATTAATAAGTGCAGGCCATCAATTTCATAGGCCACTTTAAGCTGATGAATTTTCTGTTCGAGCAACAAACGTAGTCCATGTCGTTGGCTCGGTAAAATCAGCGGAAGTTCTTTAAGCTGTGAATGAGTAATCGTTTGAGTGTCGATACAACTTTCAAGGTGGTACTGACTCAGCACTTCTTTAGGCGAGATTAAAAACATCTGTTCTTTGACTAAAGGCTGTATGGCCCACTGTGGGTCGACATCGTCACTAAAGATGATCGCCACATCGAGCTGCCTTGCATTAACTAAGGCCTTGAGGTCACCCGATAAGCCTTCAATTAAACGGACTTTAATGTCGGGATAACGGTTTCTCATGAGTTTTAAAAAGTGCGTGCCTATAACCGACGCGACACTCGGCGAAAAACCGACGGTGACATGACCACTTAAACGTGAAGAGTGTGCAGAGTCTACGGCATGGTCTAAGTGCCTAAGCGCCAATTGAACCTGTTGAAAAAAAGCTAAACCCGCAGGGGTGGGAACCGTACCCAAAGCAGTACGTTGTAAAAGGCGAATAGAAAGCTCGCTTTCTAATTTTGAGATTTGCTGACTTAATGCAGAAGTTCCAATATCGAGATTTTTTGCAGCTTTACCCAAGCTTCCTGACTCGATCACCGCAATAAAATACTTTAATTGTTTGAGTTCCACGGCAAATACTACATTGTCCTTTATTGGTTATTCTACACTGGTTTATCGCTATACATTTTGTTCTATTACACTGAGTAAACTACTAACAGAGTAAAGGCAACATCACCTCAAGACGTTGCCTTTTAGAGCTTTTATTGTTTAACCTGCTCAAGACCCTGTTCTTCAATAATTTGTGTTGCTTGTGGTGACTTCACAAATTTGATGAGTTTTTTTGCGACTTTTTCATGTTCAGAGTTTTTACCAATGCCCGCTGCAAATACAGTGACTTTTTGATAAGGCGCAGGAATTGGACCGACTAAATCAACTTGACCATATTGGCCAGTAAAAGGTTTGATTTCACTAATTTGCTGGAAACCAATATCGAACTGACCTTCAGCAATACGTTTTGCAACGCGGTCACCGACCACTTTTTCTGCTTTACCAGAAATCACTTTGTACTCGACAGGTGGGAAGCTTGGGAAAACATCTTTTTCAAGATGCGTGCCGCTCGCACTTGCTGAATAACCAATGTGCTTAGCATTTAATAAAACTTTTTCGAATTTTGCCGCAGAGCTAATATCTGGTTTTGGTGCACCTTTAGGCACAGCCATACCAATGCTTGAATTGACTAAAGCACTTTGTGAACTTGGGTCTACATAACCTTTCTCTGCAAGCTTGTTCAGTTCAGGAGCAGCCAACACCACCACATCAAAACGTTCACCACGATCAAGTCGATTTGGAATTGCGGTTGGTGATGCGCCCATTGATGAACCAGACGAAAGGTGAACCGTGTGACCAGTTTGCTTTTCAAATATTGGAATGAGTTTTTCCATAGATGAATAGAAACCGCCTGAGCTAATCACTTCGAGTGTATCTGCGTTAGCAAGCGTTGAGCCTAAGCCTGCACCAGCTAAGCAAATGGTCATGAAGATAGGGGACTTTTTCATAGTATCTCGCTTTAATGATAGGAGAGCACAGTACGGCTGCAACATGCGCCGTACTGTTCATTAAAATTTCAGGTTAAGTAGTTATTGTTTTAAGCGCTAACCTTCGCAGGTTCAGCAATTGGGTCAGCATTCTTCTGCTTAGAACCACGGCATAAATACAAGCTTGAGATTAAGCTACATACCGCCGCTAACATCAGCCAGAATGCTGGTGTGCTTGCATTGCCTGTGTTTTCGACAAGGTATGTACAGGCCATTGGTGTCATACCACCAAAAATAGCGGCTGCAAGGCTGAACGCTAAAGAGAAGCCAACGGTACGTACACGTTTTGGCATCACTTCGGCAAGCGTTGCGACCATGGTGCCGTTGTACATACCAAAGAAGAACGAGAAGTAAGCAAGCGTAATAATCAGATTGGTGAAACTAATGTCACTCACCAACCAGCTTAAAACTGGATAAGTTGTAAAGATGGCAAGGGTTGTAATGCCGACTAAAACTGGGCGACGACCAATTTTGTCTGAAAGTAAGCCACCCATTGGTAACCAGAAGAAATTTGATAAACCCACAAATACGGTTGCTAAAAGACTATCCGTTACCGACATTTCTAGAGTACGTTTTGCATACACAGTGGTGTAAACCGTAATGAAATAGAATGTGGTTGTGGTCATGGCACTCATCATCATGCCCGCAAGTACGATGCGCCAGTTGCTCGCAAGCGTGCTGAAAATTTCTTTGGTTGATGGATGAGTTTTTTGCGCTTTAAAGTCTTCAGTTTCTTCTAACGTGCGGCGGAACAAGAAGATTAAAGGAATAATCAAACAACCAATTAAGAACGGAATACGCCAGCCCCATTCACCCACTTGAGCATGAGTTAAAATGGTGTTGAGCCAGTAGCCAAGTAATGCTGCAAATACCACCGCAATTTGTTGGCTGCCAGATTGCCAGCTTGTGATAAACCCACGGTTTTTATCTGTTGCAATTTCAGCGAGATAAATCGATACACCACCAGATTCAACACCTGCCGAGAAGCCTTGTAATAGACGTCCAATCACCACCAAAATTGGGGCAAGAATACCAATCGTCTCATAACCTGGTACAAAGGTAATTAAGATGGTTCCGATTGCCATGAGGCTTAAAGTCACAATAAGACCTTTACGTCGACCAACTCTGTCGACATAAGCGCCCAAGAAAATAGCGCCGAGAGGACGCATAAGAAAGCCCGCAGCAAACACGGTAAATGTCATCATTAAAGAGACATATTCATTTTCAGAGTGGAAAAATTTTGCTGCGATATAAGTGGCATAGAAACCAAAAAGAAAAAAATCGTACTGTTCTAAAAAGTTGCCACTCGTTACATTTAATATTTTTTTAAAAGTAGCCCTACGGTTATTCACGACATCCATTGGAGACCTCCTTGGCCTGACAAAATGGAAACATTCACGATCTTCAATAGAGGACTTTAAATCGACTCATTCAATAAACCTAAATAGCACATGGGTTAGAGATGAGATTTAAAGGTGTCCTTCGTAGAAAATGTGATGCCTTGTTTCCAGTTCAAACTACACATCTATAAGTCGATAAACAGAAATTCACTTATCATTCAGATGAAAATGTAATCTCAAACAGCAGGAGGGAGTGAGAGGGCAAAATTAATTAGGTATTTAATAAAATTAATGACCCTTTATAAAATAATTTCAGAACACGGCCATATTTGGTTTTGAATCAACTCTTTCACACAGGCTTTAATTGCCGATTTTGCAGCCAGTGCAGCAGGTGATAATTCTTCTTCGGCAAGGCTCACCAAGTAATTGATTCGCTCAACTTCAGGATCAATCAATTTTAGTAATTGAAGTTTATGTTTGTATTCTTGCAGGCAGGCACTTCCAGGGCGAACACTTGCAAGGTCAAGGTGAATTAGACTGTCCATCAGTAAGTGTAGACCATCAATTTCATAGACAACATTAAGCTGCCCAATCTTATGCTCAAGCAATTTTCTTAAGCTATGACGCTGCCGTGGCAACACTAAAGGAATATCGCCAATTTGCTGCGACTGAATAATTCCACTTTTGATACAGTCGGCAAGACCGTATTTTTCAAGCACTTCTTTGCGTGCCATCAAATACATTTGTTCACGTACCAAAGGTTGTATCGACCACTGTTTATCAATTTCATTGGTAAAAATAATGGCAATATCAAGCTGACGCGAATTAATCGACTGAATTAGATTACCCGACAGAGTTTCCACAATTTCTAGACGAATGTCTGGGTAGCGCTCAGACATTAGTTTCATTAAAGGGATGCCAATTAAAGCGGTAATGGTCGGTGGAAAACCAAGGCTGACATGACCTGAAAGCCGTGCTGAATGCGCCGCGTCTATTGCAAAGTTAACTTGACGCAAAATAAGTTGAGAGTGTTTTAAAAAGGCCAGACCCGCGGGTGTAGGAGTGACGCCAAAAGCATTACGCTGTAATAAGCGAATGCTTAGCTCTTGTTCTAGCTTACTAATTTGCTGACTAATGGCCGAAGCGCCGACATCGAGTTTTTGGGCAGCTTTACCAATACTGCCTGCTTCAACCACCGTCAAAAAATATTTTATTTGCTTGATTTCCATAATAAATGTATTCGCTCATCATCCTTGATTTATATAAATATGAAGGATTGGAAAATCTATCATGCGTTTTAATATTAACAGCAAAAAATATAAAAGGTTCTTAAAAATTAAATAGCTCTCTTGGAAAAGTCTTATAAAAAGCCTTTTTAAAAGTACAAACCATATATAAACATAAGCAACTTATTTTTCCATAAAATGAGCTTTTTACTGAAACTTAGTAAAAAGCAGAATCACACCTAAAACACATAAAATTGAACCAATCACCTTATTAATTTTCACTTGTTTAGCTAACATTTTCTGTCTCAACAGCATTGATGAGAACAGTACAGCCACCAGTGAAAACCATACAAAATGGGCAAAAGACATAAAAAAGCCATAAGCTAAAAGAATGGTTTTAGGCGTGGTTAAGCTCACAATTTGGGTATAGGTACTAATCACAAATAGTGTGGTTTTAGGGTTGAGGGCATTGGTAAAAAAGCCGTATTTTATTGCTTGAAAAGTACCTATAGACGTTAAGGCAGCATAGTCTAAAACAGGTTTTTGAGTAAAGGTTTTATAGCCAATATAGATCAGGTAAAGCGCGCCAATGTATTTAACAATATTCAAAATTTGCGGCGTATAAGTCATCACAAAGGCAACGGCGACTAACGTATAGGTCACATGCACCAACACGCCAAGCGATATTCCGAGTGAAGTCAACACACCTATTTTTCTGCCGTAAAGATAACTATTTTTGGTCACAATCGCGAAGTCAGCGCCAGGGCTAACCACCGCCAAAATCGTAATTAAAATAACCGCAATAAACTCTGCCATTATCTTGTGCCCTCACTGAAAACGAGGGAGTTCATCTGTACTTTTTGGAATGCATGTAAGAGAGCGAAAACACTACTTAAAATTGCTATTCTTTTTGCAAGAAATGCGGGGGCTTCGGGTTTTCGAAGATAGATATCGATATTCAATATATTTTTCATCATCTAAAATAGGTTTTAATAAAGATGATTTTTATTTTGAACAGAAACCTAGAAATAAAAATCGATAAAAACGACTACACATTTATGAGTTTTTGGAATGAGTGAAAGAATATCGCTGAATTCATTAAAATTTTTCTATTTTGTGGCGAAGTATGGCAGCGTCACTTTAGCTGCAAAGAAATTATTTGTGACGCAAAGTGCGGTCAGTAAACAGATTTATAATTTAGAAGAAGCTTTAAATACGACTTTGTTCGACCGAAAAAATAAAACTCTTGTGATGACTGAGCAGGGTGAAATTTTACTAAGTTGTTGCCATCAGGTTTTTGGTCAACTCGATGAATGTTTAATAGAACTCAGCCAGCCTAAAACTCACAACAAGCAACTGGTTTTATCGTGTGAACCGACTCTTTCAATGAAATGGCTCATTCCGCGGTTATCAAAATTTAAAAAGCTCGGTCATGATTTTGAGATTGTGCTACTTACCGCAGGCGGCGTGGTCGATTTTGAAAAAGATAATATTGATATCGCAATTCGCAGAAATGACTTTGATTGGGGAGAGCATATCTATAGCGAAAAAATTGCCGATGAATATATCGCTCTAGTTCAAGCAACCAAGCCATCGGAAACCAAAGACGTACTCATCTCGACCTCTAGACCCAATTTTTTCAAAAGCATGAGTCGCATTGCTGAGTTAAAGCAGAGTTTAAAAGGCTACGTTAAAGTCGAACTCGAACATTTTTATCTATGTTTAGAAGGCTGTTTGGCGGGGCTTGGGGCAACGGTCATCTCAATTTATATGATTGAAAAAGAGCTTGAGTGGAACTTACTGAAAAAAATTTCACCTGTTGTGCAAGATAATTCAGCCTATTTTTTACTTTCTCATAGTGCTTTTGAGGAAGATTCACGTAAAACCATTTTTTTAGAATGGCTAAAAGCAGAGATGAATGAAAGTCAGCACAAATTACTTTAAATCTAAGCATTTTCTTAAAGATTTTATTGATTAAATTATTGAAAATAATAATAAATATTTAAATTTTTAAAGGTGATTTGTGAGCGCCGTATATTGAATTTCTGCTGTCTAAAATTCCCAAAGATGAAAAATACTTAACTTCATACTTATTTATTAAACCCTAAACATGAATTTCACTCAGTTTGTAATGAGACTAAATCATTTTTATTCATGTTCTGATTGCGGTATAAATCTATTCACGCTCTGAAGCGTTCCAGTAATTCACTTTTGATAAGACCATAAGGCACAAATCTGACAAGGCTGGAAAGTTTAAAAAGAGCTCGAAATATTTTTAGGTTTATCTCAGAAATTAGGGTACTGATCAAAATGAGTAAAGAATTTACATTTACGATTAAGAGTATTTGTTTCGATGAAAACTATCGTCCAGCAGACAATACGCGTATTACAACCAACTTTGCTAACTTAGCGAGAGGGATGAGCCGTGAAGAGAATCTGCGCAACACCTTACAGATGATCGACAATCGTTTTAATGCCTTAGCTCATTGGGACAACCCTAAAGGTGACCGCTACGGCGTTGAACTTGAAATTATTTCAGTTGAAATGAATATTGATGCCGAAAACCGTGCAAGCGGGCTTCCTTTAATCGAAATATTGAAAACCAATATTGTTGATAAAAAGACCAATGAACGTATTGAAGGCATTGTAGGCAATAACTTCTCGTCTTATGTACGTGACTATGACTTTAGTGTGCTGTTGTTAGATCACAACAAAAACAAGTCTACTTTTAGCACGCCAGAAAAGTTTGGTGAATTGCACGGTAACTTGTTTAAGAGCTTTATTAACTCTGAAACTTATAAAGCCAACTTTAAAAAGGCGCCTGTGATTTGCTTAAGCGTTTCGACAACTAAAGAGTACCACCGTACTGAAAACGAACATCCAGTTTTAGGTGTGGAATATAAGCAAGAAGACTATTCACTCACTGATGAATATTTCCAAAAAATGGGCTTAAAAGTTCGCTATTTCATGCCGAAAAACAGTGCTGCACCTTTGGCGTTCTATTTTACTGGTGATTTGCTGAGTGATTACACCAACCTTGAGTTGATCAGCACTATCAGCACCATGGAATCGTTCCAAAAGATTTACCGCCCTGAAATTTACAATGCAAATTCAGTTGCTGGACAGTCTTATCAGCCAAGCTTGAAGAACCAAGATTACTCACTTACTCGAATTGTGTATGACCGTGAAGAACGTAGCCGCCTCGCTATTGAGCAAGGGAAGTTTGTTGAAGAGCAATTTATCAAACCATACCAAGCGATTCTTGAGCAGTGGTCTGCTAATTACACTCTTAACTAATCAACATATAGGTCATTGATCATGAAAAAATTATTACCAACTTCAACTGCTGGCAGCTTACCTAAACCGTCTTGGCTTGCAGAACCTGAAAAGCTTTGGTCGCCTTGGAAACTCGAAAACGAAGGTCTACTTGAAGGTAAAAAAGACGCGTTACGTTTAGCGTTGCACGAACAGCGCCTTGCTGGCATCGACATTGTGAGCGATGGTGAACAAACCCGCCAACACTTTGTGACCACGTTTATTGAACATTTAAATGGTGTAGATTTTGAGAAGCGTGAAACAGTTCGAATTCGTGACCGTTACGATGCAAGTGTGCCATCTGTTGTAGGTGCGGTGTCTCGTCAAAAGCCTGTGTTTGTTGAAGATGCTAAGTTTTTACGTCAGCAAACTGATCAACCAATTAAGTGGGCATTACCTGGCCCAATGACCATGATTGATACGCTTTACGATGGTCACTACAAGAGCCGTGAAAAACTTGCTTGGGAATTTGCAAAAATTTTGAACCAAGAAGCGCGTGAGTTAGAAGCTGCTGGTGTAGACATCATTCAGTTTGACGAACCAGCATTCAACGTATTCTTTGATGAAGTAAATGATTGGGGCGTTGCGACCTTAGAGCGTGCAATTGAAGGTCTTAAGTGTGAAACTGCGGTCCACATTTGCTATGGTTACGGCATTAAAGCTAACACTGACTGGAAAAAGACATTAGGTTCGGAATGGCGCCAATACGAAGAAGCTTTCCCGAAACTGCAAAAATCTAACATCGATATTATCTCGTTAGAATGTCACAACTCACATGTGCCTATCGATTTACTCGAACTCATTCGCGGTAAAAAAGTGATGGTCGGCGCAATTGATGTTGCATCTAACCAAATTGAAACTCCAGAAGAAGTGGCGAACACACTTCGTAAAGCGCTTCAGTTTGTAGATGCTGACAAGCTTTACCCTTGCACAAACTGCGGTATGGCGCCTCTTTCACGTGAAGTGGCACGTGGCAAGTTAAATGCCTTAACTGCAGGTGCAGAAATCGTTCGCAGAGAACTTACTGGTTTTGATCTTACTGCTTAATATTTACCAATAAGTGGTATAAAGGGTTACTTTTTTGATGGCAGTTGATAATCAAACAAGTAACCCTCATTTTACTTACTACATGTAGTTCTAATCAGGACTCATGTTGATAAAGTACCTTCCTGATGGAGTTGGGCGGTATAGCAAACGCTCAGGACAAGGTACGATTCAATTTAGGAATAATGTCATGGTTCAAGCAACAGACTTTAGAAATGCAATGTCTTTACTCACAAGTGCGGTTAGTGTTGTGACTACGGCAGGCATGTCTGGCCGTTTTGGATTTACTGCCTCTGCTGTTTGTAGTGTGACTGACACACCTCCGACATTATTGGTGTGTATGAACCAATCTGCGAGTTCACATGCACATTTCCTAGATAACAAAATCTTAACTGTGAATGTTTTAGGCGCACACCACGAACATATTTCAAAAGCATTTTCGTCTAAGCTCACACCAGAAGAACGCTTTAAACATGGCGAATGGATTGAGTTAGAAACAGGTTCACCTGTGTTAGACGATGCTTTGGTCAGTTTCGATTGCGAGATTGAGCAAATTCAACAAGTCGGCACACATACCATTCTTATTTGTCCGATTGTTGCGATTAAACAAAGCCAGCATGACCAAAGCTTGGTTTATTTTAATCGTGCTTATCACCAAGTGGGGCAGGTAGACGTAGTTTAGAACTTATTCGTATCGATTTGATTCATTATTCTTTTCTATCTTCCATACGCTTTTTAAATTGATGTGGGGTTTCCCCAAACAATTTTCTAAACGCTCGAATAAAGTTAGTCGTTTCGTTGTAGCCAACCAAATTTGCGACATCTTGAACATCATATTGCTCTAACTGAAGTAATTCCTTAGCTTTTTTAAAACGAACTTCTGCAAGTATGGTTGAAAAGTTAGTCCCTTGCTGTTGCAAATGTCGGGTTAAGCTCCGTTCTGACATATTTAAGCATTTGGCAATGGTCGCAAAAGATGGAAAAGTATTTCCGGCTTTGTAAGTTAATTCAGCACGTATATTTTTTTGGATATCGCGAAAAACATTTCCTGTCACTTTAGCTTTGTCATTTTCGCAATACTGTATGGCTTGCTCATAGGCGATATGATCGGCCTGTGGATTTTTGTGAGTCAGGTATTTTTTAGGGAACCGTATACTATTTCGTAGGCAATTAAAATGAACAGGAATAGAGGATTTGCTGTCTGTTTCACGGATTGGTAGTGGTGCCCAATCAACAAAAATCTCACATTCTGATTCAAAACTTTCTGCAAGTGTGCCTAAAAAATGTATTATCCCATATAGTAAAGACTCTATTAGAAAACATCTCAATTGATGCGACTGCATTTCCTCACCCATTTCAATTGGGTGTAGATCATCTAAATAGATATAGACATAGTGGTTGTCAGCATTCCAGCTGGGAGAAAAACTTTGGATTCGCGTACAAAAGTATGTTGTCATGAGATTCAAAACAGTCTCAATATCTGCACAACTTAAAAATGCAAAACCTAACGCACCATGAGACGTTGGTCTCAGGCGAGAACCATATTCAATACCAAGATGAGGATTGTTGGTTAACCGTAGGGCATTTAATACGAGCTTTACCCACTCTATAGCACTCATTTTAGCTTCAGGCTGTCTTAGCCTTTCTACCGTGAGTCCAGTATTTTCAAGCACTTGCTCTGATGTTAAATCACATTCGGAAGTAATTTCCAATAATAATAGCGCATAAGAGATCGAAACTTTCTGCTGAAATAGACCAAATGGATCTTTCATAGGCAGTACTATGGCGTGAAATGATCATTATTATGGCGGAAAATAACCTTTAAACCAAGTTCCATATTTCCAATAATTAATTCAACACGTTTATGTTTGGATGTACTGGCATGCTATGCAGCATCTAAATAAGAACTTTATGTGAATATTTGCACTTCAATTTTATTAATGCCATTCAAAATCCTTAATTGGAAAGATGCTGTGTAAATAATTTAAAAAGTGTTGATGGGATATGTCACCTTAATTTTTAGAAAATGAACAGGATATAAAATGGCTTTGAATATGATTACCTGTCCATGTCATAGCACTGAACTTGATATTTGTACGCCAGTTTTAATGCGTTTTATCTGCCATTGCACTATCTGCCAACAAATTTATAAAACACCTTATGCAGATGTTAGTGTTGTGTTTAAAAAAGATATTGCCAAGCATGCTCAAGCCAATCTTGAGTTTAAAAAATATCGTCGGCCACCAGCGTTAGAACGTGGATTTTGCATATCTTGTTTCAATCCTGTCTTTTCATATTTAAAAACATATACATCTTATGATTTGGCGTTTATACCAAGCAAAAACTTTAAAGATCAAACTGCATTACCTAAACCGATATTACATATGTTTTATAACCGTGCAGTTAGTCAAATGAATGATCAGTTACCCAAATATAGAGGCTATGTGGCAAGCCAATTTGGTTTTACCAAACATTTATTATCAAAACTTTTGGCTATTTAAAAAATGGTGCAGAAGTTTAAGCCATATTGTGTATTTAGCCTGTTTTTGAAATAGAAAGAGGAACAAAAGAAAATGAGGGAAAATAAAGTGAATAGCCTCAGCCAAAATATGCATTCTACCTACAATGCTGATATTCCATTGCCACAGCGTATAGCTGCTGCTATTGAATTGATAAACCATCCCATTCGAGATACGGTTTATCCCTTTGCGGACCTTGATGTGCAGCAAATTAATACTCTATTTGAAACATGGGATAGTGTGGGTGATCCTTTAGCTGAAAACTTGATAGCCGAGTTACGTAAGCACAAGAGGATGACTAAAAACTTGTTTCAAGCTGCCAGAGCGTTAGAAGCAGAAGATAATCAGGCCGCAGTTCTATTTTTTAAAGATGTTGAAACAGTACCTGAATGGTTTGATTTTGAAGAAACCAAAGCAAGTGCAGAAATGTCTGGTCGTAATATATTAGGCTTTATATTTGGGTTGCATTCAGCGCTCCCATATACTGCGGTTGATGGCAATATTCCAAGTGTCTTTTTTGCCACAGGTCGTATGAACAAGAAAGGTGATTTTGTTCGACGAATTTGGGAAACTGCTGCTGGTTTTATTGGCGTAATTGATATTGAAGGAATGAAGCCTGGAGGAAAACAGTGGGAGATGTGGGTTCGCATTCGCTTGATGCATAGTATGGTGCGTTTGGGATTAGGTGTGAGTAATAAATGGGTTGGCGTGCGCAAAGGTGTGCCAATATCTGTTACAGGCGCTATTGCTGGAGTCTATGTCATGGGGCGTTTACGTTCTAAGGTTATGCGTGCATTTGGTTATGTGACTAAAGAGGAACTCAATAGTTCTATACGTATTTGGCAATGGGTTGGAAAAATTTTAGGCGTGCCACAAGAGTTTTTTCTGCAAGATTTTCAACAAATCAAAAGATTGGATCAACTCGGATTTAATTTTTTTTATAGTCCAACTCAACTATCGCAAGACTTTGCAAATGAAGTCTATGCTGGGCTTGAGGATGTTACTAAAGGTTTTATACCTAAAAGTGTGAATGCGGCAATTGGTCGATATTCATTGTCTCCACAATGTGTATTGAGTCCAAAAAATGGCCATGTTGCTAATGATCTAAAAATACCTAAAAACATAGTTTTGGATTTAGCGATTACTAGTTTAGCAACAGTGAGTAGAACAGCTAGTCAAATTAATCGTGTTCCATTTGTAGGTCGAATAAATGCACATATTGGTCAAAAGGTTCTCAATAAAGCGCTTGAGATTGGCTTAAATGGTTTACATGCAGAGTTCTCGACAAAAATGAACAATGGATCGACTTGTCCCGTTTAGGAGATAGTACTGAGCAAAAGAGGTTTTTCTGACATTGTCTAGCTCAGATTATTTTGTTTCTTTCCCTTTATGGTAGGATGAGTGTCAGTTCGTTAACTCTTTTCATCCTACTCCATATCTTTGAAGTATTTAAAAATACAATTAAATATAATATTTAAAATAATAATTAAGTTAATCTAATGAAAAATAATAATAAATTTAAATACTTGTCATAAAAGCTACATTGACACCTCTAAACTCTCAGATTATCCTTTGCCTGCTGGCCACATTGCCAGCCGGCTTTGACAGGCTGTTTTTTCGAGTACATTGAAAAGACTTGTTTTTTTTGATGTATACCCACTCGTCTCCCTTTTTGTAGCGGTAGGACGGAAGGGGGACGCCTTCGTGCGTGCTGGGTTCTCGAAAACCAGTCTGTCAACCCTCTTTCGTTCTGCCACCATAATTCCAAATGAATGCTTTGGCAGAACTCCCAAAATCAGGAGTTGGCTATGTACATCCATCATTTCTTGGCATTCATTGTCAAAAGCTATAACGACACAGCTTAAAAATATACAGCAGCTTGAATGCCGTAGGGTTTTCAGGCTTTAAGTCATTTTTACTTAAAACTTAGCAACAACAGAATTGAGATGAGCCAAGCACCGTCTTGCGGCTTTGCTGTGCCTTTTTTTCTCCCAGAAAGGGCACAGACTTTTTATCTCAGCCAGACATAACAACCTATTTTTATAATGGTAAAACTATGCCAACTTTAGAAAAGGCTTCAAAAAAATTAAAAGTTATTCATAGCGCAGTAGATCTATTTAATCACTATGGATTTCATAACACGGGCGTAGACCTGATTGCCAAAGAAACTAAAATTCCAAAAGCCACGCTTTATAACTACTTTCACTCAAAAGAAAAGCTCGTTGAAACCTGCATAAGCTTTCAAAAAAGCCGATTGAAAGAAGAGGTGCTGGCAATTGTCTACTCACACCGCTACTCAAAACCAACCGATAAACTCAAAGAAATTGTCCGTTTACATGTCGAGATAAATAGCCTTTACCACCTTTTGTTTAAAGCCATTTTTGAAATAAAACAGCTTTACCCAACGGCTTACCGCATGGCAGTTGAATATCGAAAATGGCTACTTCGAGAGCTTTTTGATCTGGTTTTTAGTCTGCAAAACAAAGCATTTAATCCCGATGCCAACATGGTTTTAAACCTGATTGATGGTTTGATGCTACAAGTTTTAAGCTCAAACAGTGTGGATGAAAGGGATGTGGTGTTGGAGAGGTTTTGGGGGAGGGGGAAATAATAAAAGTGTTTTAATAATAGTGTTAGTTATTTAAACTTAAAGCTTAATAAATCATATGAAGCAAAATAATTTTTTTAAAGTGTTGGGTAGTATTCCTTTTATTAAAAATATATTGAAACTTAATAAACTAATTTGGAAATAATGCAAACTAATTAAAAGTAATTTGTTCTCATAATCGCTTAGTAGATTTTTGATAAAACTGAATTTTTCTTTCCCATAATTTTTTAGCTTGATAAAAGAGATATTTATAATATATTAACTCAGCAAAAAAAAATTGCTTAGAAAAAATAATGTTACTTTAAATTTATATTAAAGGGGTTTTTATGACAACATCAGATAAAATTTTAGATGGATATGATAAGGTCAGTACAGCTAATGATCTAATTGATCAGGCAAAAACTTTAAATGATTTTAAAAATGATTTAGATAAGGGCCCACCAAAAACACCTGAAGATGCTGGGAATACTATAGGTTTATTAATTCCTTTAATTCCTGGTTTAGGAGGGCTTGATGGAGATGTTGCACAAAAATGGGGAGAAAATGCTGCTAGAAATATTGATCCTAGAAACAGAGTAGATAGAGCAGTTGAACAGGCATTGTCTGGTGGTGATGGGAAATATCATTATGTTGACCCATTAATACTAGACTTGAATGGAAATGGAATTGAAACAAATGGCCTAGAAGGAGGGGTACAATTTGAATTAAATACATCTGGTCTTCAAGTTAAAACAGGATGGGTATCTTCTAACGATGGCTTATTAGTATGGGATAGAAATAATGATGGACATATTAATGATGCTTCAGAATTATTTGGTAACCATGTTTTAATGAATGATGGGTCGATTAGCCAAAATGGTTTTGCTGCACTCAGTGATTTAGATACTAATAAGGATAATTTTGTCAGTAGTGATGATGAAGCTTTTAAAAATCTAAGAGTATGGAGAGACCTTAATCAGGATGGAATTAGCCAAGAAAATGAGCTTTTCACATTAAATGATTTAGATATTAAATTACTTAACTTAAATTATTCAGAGGTAAATACAAATCTTGATAATGGGAATATTATTTCTCAAATAGGTGCTTATGAGAAAAATGATGGTTCTTCTCATGTTATGGGGGACGTGAATTTTGCGATTGATATCACTCAAACCAATAGAGAAGATACTAATCTGAAAGATTTAAACCTTACTGATCTTATTCTTTTTGGTAGAGGTAGAGTTTCAGATTTACAAATGGCTGCCAAAGGATCGGGGGAACTCAGAAATATAATAGAAGATTATAAGAAATTAACGAGTATTGCTGATAGGGAAGCTATGCTTGATAAATTAATAATTCAGTGGGCAAAAACAGATCCTTATTATTCAGAAGATATAAATTTAGAAGGCAGATGGATATTGTCAGCAAACGAAGGGGTTGCAATAAGACGTCCAAGTAGTAGTGGTAATGTAGTTGTGGAAGTACTCTTATCTACGTTTAGTGATTTGCCACTAAATATACAGCATAAGTTTGAACTAATTAAGCCTTATCTAGCGGCACTCAATTCTTTTACTGGTAAAAATATAACTACTCTATATTTTAATGGAAAAGATTATTCTGGAGTGAGTGCTGAGAGTGTTATTGATAAAATGGTTGATGCCTTTGCTATTTTAAAAGGATTAATCTTTAAAGAATTATATTCACAAACTATATTTTTAGACCAATTTGGTGAAGATATCTATGGTTCTGTGACAGAACCTTCAAAAGTTTTTCTAGATATCCCTAAAATTTTTTCTAAATTAGATACTTTATCTACTATTAATGAAGGTGAAGCATTTAAAAATCTTTTCTTATTGTTAAATCATCTTAAAGAGTATGGATCAAAAATTCAGATTATAAATATTGATTATTTAGAATCTTTATTTAATCACTATGTGGTTGATTTAGGAGCTATTAAAGTTAATTCATGGTTTGATGAACTAAACCAATATGGGTATGCTAATTCGAAAGCATTCATTGGTACTGATACTAATGATGTAATAGAGAATACAGATAAAAATAGCGAGGGTTATCTTTACGGTAATGAGGGTGATGATCAGCTTTATGGCAACATAAATAACGACACACTTGTAGGAGGATTAGGGAATGACAAGTTATATGGGCGTGGAGGGAACGATACACTTGAAGGTGGAGATGGCGACGACAAA
>NZ_JAOVFN010000007.1:23241-128195 GCF_034650275.1 Acinetobacter sp. IRS14 | reverse complement strand
GTGCTGGTAACGACAGTCTAAGTGGCGGAGCTGGTGATGACATTCTTGAAGGTGGGGCCGGTAATGACCAGCTGAATGGCGGTACTGGTGCTGATAATGCGATTTTCAAAATTTTAGAAGGTTTTGGAAATGATGCTACAGGTGGTAATGGCATTGATACATGGTCAGACTTTAATGTTTCCCAAGGAGATAAAATTAATATTTCTGAGTTAATTATTGGGCATGCTAGCAAAGAAAATCTCAATCAGTTTGTATCATTTGAAAAAAGCGGTTCAACAGTTACGCTAAGCTTGGATAGAGATGGAAATGATGTAAATTATTCAGCCACCAAGTTATTAATTCTAAATAATCAAACAAATGTAGCTAGTTTGGATGATTTAATTAAAGCTGATGTATTTGTAATTTAGTTTCATCAATGACACTTTAATTTAAATTTTAAAGGCTCAATAAAAAACCGCTATTTAATAGCGGTTTTTTATTCACAATCACTATAAAGAACTTTCATACTCCACATACCCATCTTCAATTGCAGGAATAATCTCTACAAACTCAAAGTAGGGCACAGTACAAAACTCAGAGTCTCGAATCGCATCAATCACAAAATAATAATCTTGCAAAGATGTCGTCTCAAACACAGCAATATCACTCGCTTTAGTGCTAAATGCTTCAACGTCATACCATCGAACTTTTACAGTAGAGTACTTTTCAAAAAGCGGTTCAAGCTTTTGTGTAGTAAACTCAGCCCGCTTTTCACGAGCTAAAGCCAACCAAGCAGGTAAAGCTCTTAAATGAATAAAAAAAGTATAAGTTCTAGACATAACCACTCCATGACTGGGCCGAGTTATAGTTCAATTGAAAAGACAGCATTTGCTTGTCATATCAACATGACTCAGTCAGTATATGAGTGATTACTCACATTACATACTCGTATTTCGGCTCATGTCAGAAACACTTCCAGACCCACGCAAACGCCCGCGTCAAGCACGCTCAGTGGCTACCTTTGAAGCTATTTTAGAAGCAGCTGCTCGCATTTTAGAGTCGTTAGGCTTTGCAGGATTTAACACAAATGCCGTGGCTGAACTTGCTGGCGTAAGCATTGGTAGCCTATATCAGTACTTTCCATCTAAAGATGCTTTAATCGTCGAGTTAATTCGACGTGAGCGCACTAACCTCTCAAGTCGTATCGTTAAAGTCATAGAGCAAAATGATGTCTCAGACTTAAAAGAAAAATTAAAACTGATCATACACGCTGCTGTACAACATCAATTGAGCCGTCCACAGTTGGCACGAACTTTAGAATTTGCTTCAGAACTTATTGGAAAAGACATTGAAGAAAGAGAACTTCAACACGAGTTTGAAACCATAATTTCTGATCTGTTTATACGTTCTGGCGTTTCACATACTCAGACAGCCGCACAAGATGTAATTGCTTTAAGCAAAGGAATGATTAACGCAGCAGGCATCGCAGGGGAAAGTGATTTAAATGATTTACAGCAGCGAGTTGAAAAAGCTGTATTGGGTTATTTGGATTTGAGCTAGCGGACATAAGTCATGGTTTTTGTTTGTCATGTGACATATAAATTGTCATTTTCTATTTCAGCAATTCAAAAGTTTAGTAACTCTTACGACATATGAAGGATTTAAATTAGATATTTATCTGCTTTAGAATTAATAGAAATTACATGAAATTGTTGAGAGTTGATCAAAAAATAATCCTGAAAGGTGTCAAATCATTAAAACAGCCCAAGTACTATGAGTTGTGCTTTGGTTAAAAAATAAAACTATGATTTATATTAGATAAAAAATACCTTTCACATAAGCTGTATTATGTTAATTTTACAAAATATTAATAATTAATAGGTAGTACCTATGAATGGTTTTTGGCGAATTTTTTGTATATTCCATATATTTTTGGGCATAACTTCAGTATTTTTTTTCTTTTTATTGGTATTTTATCCAATTATATTGGGCATAAATCTAGCTTTAAGTGGACTTATTTATATAATTTTTGTGTTTATAAAAAAATATAAAGTTAATGATTTTTTTAATACTATTTTATCTTTAACATTTGCAATTTCTTTAAGTTTTTTAGTAAGTCTTATTTTTTTGAGTTTGGAAAATGCTTATGGAGTCATGTTATATACTTCAATTTATTTAGGGCTTCAATTTTTTTTAAAAGGATTGGTCGAAGACTAATTTTCAACTTTAAGTATTGATTATTTAATATAATGGGTGTTATCTGAAACCATGTTTAAAAAGATTTTTAAAATCAGAGTGTTAAAAATTTTTGTCCACTACAAAAGAGCAAAATTCCGATTTTGACACAAATCGGCTTTTTTGTGAGCAAATTTGATAACTCCCGCTAATCATTTTGACTAAAATTACTCTGTATAATTTGAGTGAGATATAACTCGATTTAACATAAAATTTCTTTTTGAATTTAAAATTAGAATAAAAGCTAATTTTTATCACAACAGATATTCTTGTAGCTCTTTTTCAATTGTTTCGCTAATCAACGTTGAATAGTCACTATCCTTCGTATCTAAATGACGCATTAGCCACACATCTTGTTTTAAAGTTTGCTTAGGTAGTATGGGTGCTAAACCAGAAGCCTGTGCAACAAAACAAGGCAGAGCTGTAATTCCTTGTCCTTCAATGACTGCTCGTAGTTGCGAGTGCATGTTATCAAAAGACAAAGCAGGGGCTGCATCTTGGGTGAGTTCACGCATCCATTGTGCTAAGAACGTATATTGAAGGCTGCGGTCCCAACCGATTATACGATGATTCAGTAAATCATCAGCCGTTTCAGCATGCTCTGTGAAACTGGCGAGATAATCTTTACTACAATAAAGCCCATACTCCAGTTGGCCAAGGCGTCGAATAATGTAACGCCCGCTTTCTGGACGAACAAGTCGAAGAATAATGTCAGCTTCCCGTCGGGAAAAATCAACAGGAACGACACTCGTCGATATCTCTAATTGTAAATCTGGATGCTTCAGTTGCAATGCTGTTAGCTTTGACTGAAGCAACTGTTGCCCGATTAACTCAGGTAAAGCAATGCGAAACAATGATTGTTGCCCTTGATCGTTGTAACGTTCCATCGCTATTAAATGCTCTTCTGCTTTTTCAGCCAAAGAAAAAAAATGTTTTCCAACATGGGTGAGTGTATAGCCATCACTGTCTCGAGAAAAAAGAATCGCATTGAGACTTTTCTCTAGTTCAACAGCTCTGCGATGTACGGTAGAAACACTAATACCAAGTAATTTTGCACTGCGGCTCAACCCGCCAGTTCGCCCAATAGCTAACAAAATTTTAGTATCGTCCCAGTTCATACCTTTCCATATTTAAAAAATGCGTTTGCAATAAAAACTATAGTATCCCCGATGTTTAGATTTATACAATTCAAACAATCACTACAGGAATTCAAAACTCATTATATAAGGCGACTATAAACCTTTTAGAGCTACGACATGCATTACTGCAATTAAATAAGATTTTCTGGTTATGGCAGGAGCTATTTCTGAGATCACAATATTAGCAACAGAGGAGTTCTGTCATGACGGCCATTTATGTGGTTGATGCATTTACCACTCAACCAAATACAGGAAATCGAGCAGGAGTTGTTTTAGATGCTAATCATCTTACAACTCAAGAGATGCAAGATATTGCTGCATTCGCAGGGTATTCAGAAACTGCCTTTGTTTTATCTCCAAAAGATCAAAGCCATGACATACATGTTCGATATTTTACCCCTACAAATGAAGTACCGATTTGTGGACATGCGACGATCGCTACTCATTTTTTACTTGCAACTACGGGCCACCAATCAGACTATCCATTAATTGCAAAAACGGGGGCAGGTCATTTACCCGTTTCAATATTTGGAAGTCCAGAAGCATTATTGGTGAAAATGACTCAAGGTCGCGTAGAGTTTTTACCACCTTTTAATGCGAGTCAACGAAGTGAACTTGCAAGCGCATTGGGTGTGAGTGAGAGTGATTTTGCGGACTTGCCAATACAAGTTGTCACGACGGGGCATTCCAAGGTGATGGTGCCCATGCTGAGTAGAAGTAAGCTTGATGGATTAACGCCGAACAATGAAAAATTGAAAGCTATCAGTGCTGAAATAGGTTGCAATGGGTTTTTCCCATTCGTCTTGGAAGGTAGTAAGCAAGAACCTATTACCTATGGCCGAATGTTCGCGCCTGTAATCGGTATTAATGAAGATCCTGTAACTGGTAATGCAAATGGTCCAGCGGGAGCGTACCTTGTTCATCACGATTTAATCGAATGTGACCAGAAAGTAACTTATTGGGGATATCAAGGTCTAGCCATACAACGACCGGGGCGAGTTCTAGTGACAGTTGAGAAAACAGATTCAATATTACACGTCAGTATTGCAGGCCAAGCCGTTTTAGTTGGCTCAGTTTTGTACTCTGGAAAAGATTGATTATATTTAAGAAATTAAGACATTATTTAGTAATAAAAAATTCGACATAGAATCGGATTTTTTATAGCTTTCAAATACTTTAAGAAATAATGCTTAAACTTATCAGCTTAACGCACCACCAGTTTAGTAGTCTGTTGCTGCATTTTAATTAATATTGAATTTAATTATGGTTTTATTAGTTTTTCTAATTAATTGCATGTGTGATACTCATTTAACTAAAATAAATAATGATTATTTAGCAGAAGTAATACAATTGTAGTATTTCGTATTTCCATACCCATTACTATGATTAAGAAATATAATTTTAATTAATATAGATAACATTTAAAAATGCTAGACAAAATTAAATGCGACGCCTTTTCGGCCGTTGTTGAAACAGGAAGTTTCGAAAAAGCTGGTAAAAAATTATGTGTATCTCAATCAGCAATTTCTCAAAGAGTTCGATTATTAGAGGAGCGATTAGGGAATGTATTATTAGTTAGAGAAAGACCATGTAAACCAACACCATTTGGAGCTGAGTTATTTGCTTATCTTCAGCGAGCATCTTTATTAGAGAATGTTTTTTTAAAATCAGTCATCAACAATAAATTTAAACCATTACCCATTGCTGCGAGTATAGGTACATTTGAGTCATTGCTTTTCCCTATATTAGCCAAGTACTGTCTTTCTGAGGCTATTACAATAGATGTAAAGATTGATACGCTTTGTAATACCTTCGAACTCTTAAAAAGAGGAGAAGTTCAGGCCTGCATTACTTCCGAGTCTGAGATAATTAGAGGGTGTACAAGTGTACATTTAGGTAATATGGTTTATTGTCTGGTTGCCTCAGAGAATTTTATTAATAAATGGTTTAAAAATGGAATTAATAGAGAGAGTCTTCGTTTAGCTCCTTTAGTTTTATTTAATGAAAATGAAAGAATATATTTCGATTTTTTAGAATCTAACTTCGGACTAAAAAAATCAATGATTCCTTTTCATATTATTCCTTCGACTGACTCTTATATTTCTGGACTTGCCTGTGATATGGGCTACGGAATAATGCCTATATGCAAGATAAATCAGGATTTATCGAAACAGGGCATAAAGGAAATTTCAAAAGAATATAGAATTAAGATTCCATTATACTGGCATCAGCTTTCTTATCTTTCTCCAGCAGTTTTAATAATGAATGATATTATTATTAAGCACTCAACAACAATCTTGGCTACCGTAGGGAATGAAGATGCTTAAGCATGAGGGTCAAAGTCCAATCGAGATATACAATTCCATGATTGATAATGGTGTTGTTCTTGCAGATCCATCTCAGCGACAAGCTATTGAAACATTGGATGAGATTTGGAATAAACTTGAAACCCAGTCTAATCATTTCTTTAGTCCCCAGATTAAAGGTCTATATATGTGGGGGAGTGTAGGAACAGGTAAGACATGGATTATGGACTTATTCTATAACTCCCTTAATTTTAAAAAGAAAATGAGAGTGCATTTTCATCATTTCCTAAAAGATGTTCACAAACAACTTATTGGCTATCGGGGAAATAAAGATCCTTTAACGCTGATCGCTAATGACATAGCAAGCAACTATAAACTGATTTGCTTCGATGAGTTTTTTGTATCAAATGTTGCCGATGCAATGATACTTTCAAATCTATTTAATCTGCTATTTTCAAAGAAAGTGATATTGGTTGCTACCTCGAATATTGATCCGAAAGATCTTTATAAAAATGGTTTAAATCGCGATAGATTTTTAGAGACGATAGATCATATCAATAAGAATTGCACAGTCTTGAAGATCGGTAATCAGCTAGATTATAGAACCATAAAAGAAAGCAACTCCAATGACGATTTCTATAGATTTCCATTAAATGAAGAATCAGAACAATGGCTTCATTCGGTTTACCAGAAACTTACAAATAACCAGAAAGAACTCAAGACGAGCATCATAATCAACCACAGATCAATAGATGTTAAATCTTGTCATAAGAACGTGATTTGGTTCGACTTTGAAGCCATTTGCCGAGAAGCCAGAAGCCCAGCTGATTATATTGAGATCGCTACGCAATATGATTATGTGCTCATCAGTGGAATTGGTGACCTGACAGATAGAATTTATGATAGCGTGAGACGTTTTATTTATTTGATTGATGAGCTTTATGATCAAAAAATCAAACTATACTTTGTTGCCTCACAGCCATTAAATCAGTTATATAAAGGTGAGAGACTTAAATTTGAATTTCAAAGAACTTACTCACGATTACAGGAAATGCAAAGCATAAGTTATAACAAGGAACTTCAAGAGCCTGCTTGAATATATGACTATGCTTTGCATGACTAACACGCAGTGGGATTAAGCAAAAAAGTACGATTTATCTGGAAATTTTGACTTATACCCATTCTGCAAAAATACTTCTAATGCTTGAATAATATCTGCTTGTTCCTCGGTACTAATTTCCTTTTTTCTATTCTTTTGAAA
The DNA here is from genome assembly GCF_034650275.1 of Acinetobacter sp. IRS14. NCBI lineage: Bacteria > Pseudomonadati > Pseudomonadota > Gammaproteobacteria > Moraxellales > Moraxellaceae > Acinetobacter > Acinetobacter sp. IRS14. Next base: position 121,275 of record NZ_JAOVFN010000007.1, on the reverse strand, counting down.
GTCTTCAATAATATATTGAATGTCAGCGTTATAGTCTTTAATAAAAATATCTGAACTCAGTCGAGTTTTAGGTTCAATATTGGCAAGTAGGGGTTCTATTTCTTCAATATTTTTAAAAAATTCAATACTAAATTCTCCAATTTGAAGAATGATATAGCGGCTTTCAACCTCAATATCTTTATTTGCAAATCTGTGTCTAACATTTGGTGGAATTTGAAAAAAGTCACCCTGATTAACAATATATTTCTGCTTCAAATCTGGTAACTCAACCTGAATAGCACCTTTTGAGCAGTACACAAGATCGGGGATATGAGTATGCCTATGAAATGGAAACAGGCTATCTTTTAAATTGCATAGCACTATCCTAATATCACGGTCATAACAAAACTGATGCATTTCCATTGATCATTTCCTAGTCCGATTAACTAATTTTATAAAGTTGTTCTGGAGTAAATATTGGTTCACTAAGATGCTTTTGAAGCAATTCAACCCAATCAGTCGAGACAGAATCAGCTGCATCAACAATTGCTTTGGAAAAGTTACGTTCATTCTGCCAGTATCGGGTAAGCACACCAAAAGAGTAAAAATACTCCGAGGGCTTTATGGTTCCTCTACGGTTTTCCATGAGTTTGTAGGTCTCGAAACCATCCAGCATCAATCCCCCAGTGTTATATTCATCTTCCATATTCGGGACAATATTCTTTTGCTCTAACAATGATTTAACCAATACTGAAGGATGCTTATAGATATCAAAGTCTTGACTGATCGTATTCACTACAAGATCAAAATCAAATGAATACCCCAGATGATCAGTGAGCTGTACATGACTATCCATTATCTTTAGAGGTTTGCTCTTATAGCCAAGTTTAATTGATTGGAGTAGACTAGCTTCAAATAGGCATTTCAGCTTTTGTGCATTTTCCAGCGGGATTGGTACGGCAAGACGAATGAATAAGTGATCAAATTCTTGGTCGTAGCGTTTTTTATCATGACTACTTAAATAACGGTAAAACTTCATTCTTCGTACTTTGAGAATGATCATATTAATTAAGTCATTAAGTTCTTGGTGCTCCAGATCATATTTCAACTTTTCATAAGCATTTGCAAATTTCAAGTTGCACAAATCATTGAATGACACTTCACCATTCGTTGCATTTTTAAGCTCAAGGTCAAGCAGATGAAGAATATTATCCAGTGATAAAACTTTATTTAAGTGTTGCTGCAACTCAGGAAAAGATTCATGAGTGAAATACTTAAAGTCATAGTTAGGCTTATTGCCTCTTACCGCAGGGAAGTATCCTGAACGACTAACAACATAGGCTTTGAAGTTTTCATCTGTCACGGTCTTCTGATAGCTCGAGAAGCCCCCATTTTCAGTTACAAACAATCCTTCACTAAATAGAGTGATGACCGTATCAACCCCACTAGGCCCCATACCACGCACAAGAACATTTGGCTTGTGATCTTGTTTTGTAATTTGATTAAGGCTCATTAAGACTTTTTGGAAAGGGTATGGTTTCACGAATAAACTGTGCTTGGAGTCTAAACTACTTGTAGTCCAGTGCCCGATAGTGAGTAACAGCTTAGAAAACCCTTTTAATTCAATGATTCGATTTGAATTTTGATTCTTAATAACGAGATTATAACCACCTTTAGCTTCATAGCCATCGATAGCTTCATAACCATTGTAAACTTCAACTTTAATGTGATTTGATTTGGCTAATTCTAAGTATTTTTTGAACTTATCATTGAGATAGATACCAAACAAAGCTCTAGGGTAAAAAGCATTAGGATCGGGGAAGACCTGCGGTTCACCATTCAAAGATTTCTTATAAATTAGATGTGGATAATGAGTAATCAGGTGATCTTTATTTTCCTCCATCCAATCTACGAAGTCGTTATCCCAAAGCGACATTGAATGGGCAGGGTTATTACACAGATGACCAGCCAATAATTCATCTTTGTCGTATGGATTCCCATGTCCAATAGATTCACGCATTTCAACAAGAGTAATAGAGCATGACTTATGATCAATATCTTGATTCAGTAATTTTTTTACAAAGCTGATGAAGGTACACGTACCTGAGAATCCCATTCCAATGATACAGAACTTTTTCAAAGTAATATCGTCCATAAAAATATAAATTCAGGAAGTTGAAACTTAACTTCCTGAATAATATGAGTTAGTTCAATTTCTGAAGGGCGTCTTTAATACGTGTTGCAGCTGCCTTTAGAGTCACTGGGTCACGTCCACAATTCATGCGTATGTAATGTCGGAGGCTATCGATGTTTTCACCAAAATGCATGCCGCCAATAGAAGCAACTTTTGCTGTTTCCAAAAGATATTGATCGGCTGAATCAAATCCTAGCTTTTGGATTTTGTCACCATACTTTGACAAGTCCAAGAATAAGAAAAATCCACCTTCAGGCTCAGTCACTTCTAAACCAGTGCAGCTTTTCAAATCCTCAATGAATGTCTGCATGTTTTGTCTCGCAACTACCGCGCGTTTCTTTGCAACGTCATCCATATATTCTTGCATTGCTTCATGCGTAGCAATTTGGGCATAGGTCGAAGCAAATGAGTTTAAGTTAACCTGTACCTTCTCCATAACTTTAATCAGTTTGTCCGAAGCACAAATATATCCAGATCGGTCGCCGTGCATTCCATAGGTTTTACCGGGCCCAGTAATATAAATGGTGTAGTCCCACATAGAGTGTGTTTGGTCTTTAAACTGCTGGGTAATATTTGAAATGTTTGCAGGCTTAGTATTCAAAATATGTGATTCATACGGACAATCAAAAAGCACATAGATTGGGCTTAGACCTTTTGATAAACGTTGGGCATTGGCACTCAAAATCACTTTCGAAATCGACTCTAAGTCATCACGAGTATAAATTTTGCCAGAAGGGTTTAGACAGTCACCAAGAATGATAATTTTGGTTTTATCTGTAATGGTCTTTTCTAATTCAACTACATCAATCGCTTGGTTATAAAAGTCTGTGACATAGATTGGTTTAGCTTTACCTAAGTGTAATTCAATCATGTCTGCGTAATGGGGCCAGTTTGGTACTGGGTAAATAACTTCATCGTCTGGATTTAGAAGTGTATGAAATACCACGGTGATAGCGCCTTTAATACCACCTGGAGTCACCATGATTTCAGTATCTGGGTTGAAGCTGATGTCTCGTAAACGCTTCACACGCTCAGCAATAGACTTTCGTAAGAAAGGGAAGCCTTTAACTGGGGCAAACTCATGGATAATTGCAGCATTATTCGAGATATAACTCTTAACCGCATTATCAATGCCGCTATTAGTCTTTTCATCCAATGTACCAATACTTAAATCAATGACCTGATCATCTGCATTAGATTTTTGATTTAATTCTAAAATTTTCGCCTTAGTTCCGTGTGTAATTGATTCACGTAAATTCAAGGCTGCTTGTGAAATACCTAAGTTTTGCATTATTAGATCTCAAAATCCGTTTTTAATTAAAGTGATACAGCTTGATTAAACATTGCATTCCACATCTTAAGCTGGGCTTTTAATGTTTCATTCGCACCGAACTTAATCTCATCAAGGTCTTCTTGATCATTACAGTTATTATGGACACACTGTTTAGCATCTTGAGCGTGACGATCTTCGACGCCATTTTCGATATGGGCGTTAAAATAGACTTCAACTTTCTTAACGAATTCAATTGGATCAAGGTTTTTGTTATTAAATCGGAATGCTTCACGGAATACTGTAAGCATCTTATCTGCATGGTTCTCGAGCGCCATGACTGCTCCCAACATGCGAGGATAACTGCCTGTAATCAAACCTTGGATAGTATCTCGATACTGTAATGTCTCTGCGATGATTCGATCACTATTCTTAGCTTGCTGAACCTTCATCTCTGGAAGATTGTATTCTGCAGCGCCAAATACATTGAGCGCATTCTCCATAAATATTTCATGGCACTTGGCCTTTTCACCCATACCTGTTTCTTCACTTAAGATGTGGGTGAATAGGACTAGGGTGTCCATATCATTTTCAAAAGCAGATCGTGAACATACATGAGCAATTCCTTTCACTGTCAGCTCTGTACGATAGAAGAAGTTGTCACGAAATAAGATATATGATTCTGGCGTCCAAGACGTAGAAGTTAAATGCTTGAAATAATTGTTTTGGAAAATTTCATGATCATCCATTTTAGTAATGAATTCATCTAACTCAGCACTAATAGTTCCTTTACAATCAACATTTCCATTGATGATTACTTTAGAGTTCATTCTTGAATTATCCTTTTATAATAAAAATTATTTTTACAGCGAAATTTTTATAACAAAGAAATAATCAAAAAAAATGAGTATTAAATATTTTAATGTTTGATAAAATTATCTAATATTTATGTGATGATTTATATTTTCGTGTAGTTTGACTTGGTTAAAAATCAAAAATGGAATTTTAAATGTATCTTTTAGAATATTTTTCAGTGCTGCAACTTTCGATAATGTTAATAACAATAGTTTTTTCTTATATTATTTTTGGAATGGTGGGTTTTGGAACTGCGTTAATTGCGAGTCCTGTATTACTTAACTTTTTACCTCTCTCTCAAATTATTCCCCTTTTAGCCTTACTAGATATGTTTGCTGCCATTTCGAATGTTATTAAAGATGGTAAGAAGGCAGACTTTTCTGAATTAAAATTCCTAATACCACTTATGTTTCTCGGTAGTTTTCTTGGCTTTATAGTGCTGATGAGAGTTAATGCAAGTTACGCACTTCTAGCATTTGGCATATTTACTCTTTTATATGCTATTTACTCATTAAGCGGCTTTAAACCCCAGAAAAAACTAGAGAAAAAATTTGTTTTTCCTTTTGGGTTATCTGGTGGTTTTTTAGGAGCCATGTTTGGTAGTGGTGGGTTTTTATATGCGATTTACCTCAATGGACGAATCGAAACCCCAGAAAAAATCCGTGTCACTCAAACTACATTAATTGGGTGTAGTACGGTTTTTCGAGTCATTCTATTTACTACAGCGGGTGTGTACTTTTCGGATAACTTATTTTCACTTGCGCTTCTGTTTATCCCATCAATGTTGATAGGTGCGTTCATTGGCAAGCGAATTACACTTAAATTGTCTAAACAACAATTCTTGAAAATTATTAATGTCATTGTACTGCTATCTGGAATCTCGATTATTGTTAAATATTCTTTAACAATATAGATTTGTTGTTAGTAATACTTAAACTAATTGATTTAAATATTGATAATTTTAATCTTAAATTTATTCTATTTGTTTTAATAATGAAGGGTAAGATACATATATTGCTTTGTAAGAAATATTAATCAATACCTTGATGCTTATAGTGGAATAAAACTAATTATAAATACCCAGTTGTAATTTTTGATTTTAATAGCGTGGTAGTGGTTTTTGAAAAGACTAACTATAGACCCAGTAAACTTTGCATTAAGTTCATTTAAAATTAATTTAAGTGAAAAAGTCGCAAGAGATAAGTATAGGGGTAGTCAATTTAGCAAGATTGCTAAAGATTGATGCATACCTGAACGTGATGTGCGCGAGATACAGCAGGGGATAGCCAATAAAAAACCGCTATAGATAGCGGTTTTTTATTTAGCAGATGCTTAAACTTACCAGCTTAACGCACCACCAGTTTGGTAGTCAGTTACGCGAGTTTCAAAGAAGTTCTTCTCTTTACGTAAGTCCATCATCTCAGACATCCACGCAAATGGATTCGTTACACCGGCAAATTGCTCTGGTAAACCTAACTGAGATAAACGGCGGTTACAGATGAATTTCAAATATTCTTCCATCATGCTTGCATTCATACCCAATACACCACGTGGCATTGTGTCACGCGCATATTCGATTTCAAGCATTGTGCCTTCAACAATCATTTGAACCACTTCTTGTTGGAACTCAGCGCTCCAAAGGTGAGGGTTCTCAATCTTGATTTGGTTAATCATATCGATACCAAAGTTCAAGTGCATAGACTCATCACGCAAGATGTATTGGAATTGCTCAGCAACACCGTTCATCTTGTTACGACGACCCATACTCAAAATTTGAGTAAAGCCACAGTAGAAGAAGATCCCTTCAAGAACACAGTAGAATGCAATCAGGTTACGAAGTAAACGCTGATCGTTTTCAGGCGTGCCTGTGTGGAAATTAGGATCAGTTAAAGATTGAGTATATTTCAATCCCCACGCTGCTTTACGCGCAACAGATGGAACTTCACGGTACATGTTGAAGACTTCGCCTTCATCCATACCTAAAGATTCGATACAGTATTGGTAAGCGTGAGTGTGAATCGCTTCTTCAAATGCTTGACGCAAAATGTACTGACGGCATTCAGGGTTAGTAATGTGGCGGTAAATTGCCAATACTAAGTTGTTTGCAACCAAAGAGTCCGCAGTCGAGAAGAAACCTAAAGAACGCATAACAATCGTACGCTCATCTTCAGTTAAGCCGTTTTCAGACTTCCAAAGCGCGATGTCTAGGTTCATGTTTACTTCTTGCGGCATCCAGTGGTTTGCACACCCGTCAAGGTACTTCTGCCAAGCCCATTCATATTTAAATGGAACAAGCTGGTTCAAGTCTGCACGACAGTTAATCATTGCTTTGTCGTCAACTTGCACACGTTGCGCGCCCATTTCTAGCTCTTCAAGGCCAGGGGCAACATCTAAGTGTTCTAAGGCTGCAGAGGCTCTAGCCACCGTATCGGAGGCAACTGTTGGTCGCACGGAATGGGTTCCAGCGGATTGTGGAGCTGCCACGCTCTGCGATGATGACTGCGCAGCAGATACATTCTGCGAATCAGACGTTTTTTCCGGTTGGATGGGCGCAGACTTGTGTTCAGGTGCAGCCGGTTTTTGCGAATCATCTTCAAAATCGTCCCAACTAAGGATAGACATTTTTGTTCTCTCTTCGTTGTGTATATCTATATTTGACATCTCTTAAACGAAGATGTCCCTACTATACGCTTTTAATGTGTAAACAAAATTAAGTTTTATTGATGCATGACCAAATTTTGGGCCTCTGGTCTCTACTCACTACAACTTATTTTGTTTACGCTGTTGCTTACGTATTGTGAAAAATGCGTAAATCAGCGGTATATAAAAGAAAAGAAAGGCAAAGATTAGAACTCCAACACCAAGCATATAGTTATGGCTGAGATGAAAAAGCATAATCTTTACCTCTTAAAATTGCTCTTTAGTGAAAAAGAGCAATTTTATTGAATGTTATTGGCAAGCTTCACAATCTGGGTTGTCGATTGAACAAGCCATTGGAACTGGAGCTGCTTGAGTAAAACCATCTTCTTCAACAGCTTCTGGTTTTTTCGCTTCTACAACAGGGGCAGCAACTGCCGCTGCTTCAACAGTCGCAGGTTTAACTGCGTTTAAAGCACCTGTGTTGATTGTAGATTTTTCAGCAGAAGTTGCGCCTAAAGCTCGGAGGTAATAAGTCGTCTTAAGACCACGTAACCATGCCATCTTGTAAGTGATGTCAAGTTTCTTACCATTAGCACCAGAGATGTAAAGGTTAAGCGACTGAGCTTGATCAATCCACTTTTGACGGCGCGATGCAGCATCAACGATCCAACGTGTATCTACTTCAAACGCGGTAGCAAAGATTGCTTTTAATTCTTCAGGAATACGAGCAATTTTTTGTACTGAACCTTCAAAGTGTTTCAAGTCATTAACCATCACTGTGTCCCAAAGACCACGATCTTTTAATGCACGAACGAGGTAAGGGTTAATTACAGTGAACTCACCAGACAAGTTAGATTTCACATATAAGTTCTGGAATGTTGGCTCAATAGACTGAGAAACACCACAAATGTTAGAGATGGTTGCAGTAGGAGCAATCGCCATCACGTTTGAGTTACGCATACCGTCTTTTTGAACTTTGGCACGTAAAGTGTCCCAGTCTAAACGTTGAGTACGGTCAACTTCGAACATGCGTTCTGGGCGAGATTTCGCAACAATTTCTAAAGAGTCGATTGGAAGGATACCTTGATCCCACAATGAACCTTTGAATGTTGAGTAAGAACCACGTTCAACAGCCAAGTTGCTTGAAGTTTCAATCGCGTAGTAGCTAATTACTTCCATTGATTCATCAGCAAAATCAATAGCAGCGTCTGAACCGTAAGCGATGTTCATTTCATATAGAGCATCTTGGAAGCCCATGATACCCATACCCACTGGGCGGTGTTTCAAGTTCGAGTTTTTCGCTTGTGGTACAGCGTAGTAGTTAATGTCGATAACGTTATCGAGCATGCGTACTGCTGTTTTAATTGTGCGAGCTAACTTCTCACGGTCTAACACACCACCTTGAACGTGTTGTACAAGGTTGATTGAGCCCAAGTTACATACTGCAATTTCGTCTTGATTTGTATTCAAGGTAATTTCAGTACATAAGTTAGATGAGTGAACTACACCAACATGTTGTTGTGGTGAACGTAAGTTACATACATCTTTGAATGTAATCCACGGGTGACCAGTTTCAAACAACATAGAAAGCATTTTGCGCCATAAGTCTTTAGCACGTACTTTCTTGTGTAGCATGTTGGTTTCTTTCGCTACAGACTCATAGTAAGCATAACGCTCAGCAAATTCAGCACCAGTTAAGTCGTGCAAGTCTGGAGTTTCAGAAGGGGTAAATAGTGTCCATTCACCATCTTCAAATACACGTTGCATAAACAAGTCTGGAACCCAGTTCGCAGTGTTCATGTCGTGTGTACGGCGACGGTCATCACCAGTGTTTTTACGAAGTTCTAAAAACTCTTCGATGTCTAAGTGCCAAGTTTCTAAGTATGCACACACGGCACCTTTACGCTTACCACCTTGGTTTACTGCAACAGCTGTATCGTTCGCAACTTTCAAGAATGGAACCACACCCTGAGACTTACCGTTTGTACCCTTAATGTAAGAGTTCAAGGCACGTACAGGTGTCCAGTCATTCCCTAAACCACCAGCCCATTTAGAAAGCATAGCGTTGTCACGCATTGCGCCATAAATGTCGTAAAGGTCATCGCCAATTGTTGTTAAGTAACAACTAGAAAGCTGTGGACGTAATGTACCTGAGTTAAACAGGGTAGGCGTAGACGCCATGTAGTCGAAGCTAGACAATAAGTTATAGAACTCGATTGCACGTTCTTCTTTATCTTGCTCATTTAATGCAAGACCCATCGACACACGCATAAAGAATAATTGTGGTAATTCGAAGCGAACGCCGTTTGAGTGAATGAAGTAACGGTCAAATAAAGTCTGTAAACCTAAGTAGGTAAACTGATTAGAGCGTTCTGGCTGAATTGCTGCTGCCAGTTTCTCTAAATCGAAATCAAGCAAATCTGGTGAAAGCAAGTCAAGCTCTACACCTTTTTTCAAAAAGGCTTCAAGTGCATTGTTTTCAGGCGTATCTGTAGGTAAGCCTAAGAACGCTAAACCTGTGCTCACTAATTCACTAGAAAGCAAACGTGCAGTTACGTAAGTATAGTTTGGTTCTTGTTCAATACGAGTACGTGTTGCCATCATCATTGTGGTGGCAATATCACTTTCTTTTACGCCGTTATATAAGTTCTTAACGGTTTCATCAACAATGGCCTGAACGTCAATACCTTCCAAACCTTCAGCTGCTTTCGCTACAGTTGCTTGTAATGCACTTAAATCAAGTGGCTGAAGCTGACCGTTAGCATCGGTAACTTGTAACGTAGGGTGGTGGTTTGAGTTCGTTTGCTGACGAGCAGTAGTACGTTGTTCACGGTAAATCACGTAAGCGCGAGCAACTTTCTGTTCTCCGGTACGCATTAAAGCAAGTTCAACCTGATCTTGAATTTCTTCAATATGGATCGTACCGCCTGATGGCAAACGACGAGTGAAAGTATTTAATACCATTTCCGTCAGTTGGGTAATACGGTCGTGAATACGGCTTGAATCCGAACTCTGTTGACCTTCCACAGCAAGAAAAGCTTTACCAATCGCAACAGAAATTTTCTCTGCATCAAATGCAGCAACATCTCCAGTGCGTTTGATCACCTGAATTTGACCGGGAGTCGAAGTAATTACGCTCATGCCAGCATAGCTCCATTGTCACTTTTGTTATGTTTATAGACCGTTTGAACCGAGCAAAAAGTATGCCACGATGTTTGAGGGATAAACACAAGACTTAGTAGTTAAAGTTTATTTTGAACACAAGATACGGGATTTTTCATAGCAGATCAATCTTGACTTTTTAGTAATTTTTTATCTGTATGATTTGATGGGAGATAGCATAGCAAAGCTATTAAAAAACGCTTATAGATAAGTTTGTGGATAACTCAAAAAACAATCACTTAAATACAATTAATGTAGGAGAAGAAATAATTTGTTTAATATTCATACATTGGAAATATGAATAGAATATGAAATTTCATAACAATAACTAAATGTTAAAAACACGAGAAAATTCAAAGGTTAATAAAATGCAACAAAACACAGTTGTCATGTATCAGTTTGGTGAACGCCTACTTGTTTACAATGTAAACGTGTGTATATTGCAAATGATAAACGAATGTATCTGCAAGATTTTTAAGATGCATGTAATGAGATTTATAGGGGCAATGATATGAGCCAAGAAGAAAAGTTACCAAAGATTCTGATCGTTGAAGATGACGAGCGTTTAGCACGATTAACTCAAGAGTATTTAATCCGCAACGGCTTGGAAGTTGGTGTAGAAACTGATGGTAACCGTGCAATTCGTCGTATTATTAGTGAACAACCAGACCTAGTGGTCTTGGATGTCATGTTGCCGGGTGCCGATGGCTTAACTGTTTGCCGTGAAGTTCGTCCACATTATCATCAACCGATTTTGATGTTAACTGCACGTACAGAAGATATGGATCAGGTACTTGGTCTAGAAATGGGTGCAGACGACTATGTTGCTAAACCAGTTCAACCACGTGTGCTATTAGCGCGTATTCGTGCACTATTACGTCGCACAGATAAAACTGTAGAAGACGAAGTTGCACAACGTATCGAATTTGATGACCTTGTAATTGATAATGGCGGCCGTTCTGTAACACTGCATGGTGAGCTTGTTGATTTCACTAGCGCAGAATATGACCTATTATGGTTGCTTGCATCAAATGCTGGCCGTATCTTATCGCGTGAAGATATCTTCGAACGTTTACGCGGTATTGAATACGATGGTCAGGACCGTTCAATCGATGTCCGTATCTCACGTATTCGTCCAAAAATTGGTGATGATCCTGAAAATCCAAAACGTATTAAAACAGTACGTAGTAAAGGTTACTTGTTCGTTAAAGAAACCAATGGGTTATAAGATCTGAATAAACTTCCTATAAGGTTGGTCGAGTGTTTAAACACAGCATATTCCTGCGAATCTATGCGGGACTGGTAATTCTTGTTGTTTTGGTTGCCGTTTTTGGTTATTTGCTTGTACAAATTATCAATTATCAACGTGCTCAAGAATACCGTGAATCTTTAACTGATGGTATTTCTTATGTCATTAGTGAGGGAGTCGCTCGACAACCGGGGAAGCAACAGAAAATAGACTGGGTTTCAGATGCATCAGATTTATTGGAACTTCCAATTTATTATACTGATGCGAGCAAGGTCGAGTTATCTCGTACCGAGAAAAAACGGATCGAAGCTCAAAAGTCTGTTGTTCGTTACGATGCCAGTAATAGTATTGCGTATATCATTATTGGTTTACGTGACGATCCGCAGCACTTTTTATCGATAAAAGTAGACAAAATTAGTGAGCGCCAAATGAAGGCTCTCCCTATTTTTGTACTTGATTATCTAATGTTTTATCCGGGGCAAGAACAAGAATATCTTGCTAAGATTCAAAAACATTTTTCATATCCAATTAATATCTACAATATTCAAGATATTAATCTGGACTCTGAGCAGATTGGTCGTTTGCGTCAAGACCAAAGTGTCATGTTGTACAAAGATAGTGCAACAATGCGTGGAACAACCATTTCAATCGTATCTCCAATACCAAATCATCCTACACAAGTTCTGGTTCTTGGGCCAGTTCCAATGTTTAACTGGATGCCTTTACAGCTTTCTGCCGGAATTACCTTATTTAGCCTATTCTTATTGAGTTTGGGTGTTTATGGTCTTATCTTGCCGTTAGAACGTAAAATTCGCCAAGTACGTTATGCATTAAACCGCATGAAGTCAGGTGATCTGTCATTGCGTGTTCCTATTGAAGGAAGTGACGAAATGGCAAACTTGGCATCAAGTTATAACAATATGTCTGATCATATTCAGCGTTTAATTGAGGCTCAGCGTGAGTTGATGAGAGCTGTATCTCATGAACTTAGAACGCCGGTTGCCCGTATCCGTTTTGGTACAGAGATGTTGGCAGAGGAAGATGACTACAATCATCGTATGCATCAGGTCGATATGATTGATAAAGATATTGAGGCGCTTAATACCTTAATTGATGAAATCATGACTTATGCAAAGCTAGAGCAGGGTACACCTTCATTAGATTTTGCTGAAATTGCGCTATTTGATGTATTGGATCAGGTTGCGGTAGAAACTGAAGCTTTAAAAACGCAAAAAGAAATTGAGCTTGTTGCTCCTCCTGTTTCTTTGAAAGTCGATGCGGAGCGCCGTTATTTACATCGAGTGGTTCAAAACTTGGTGGGTAATGCTGTTCGTTATTGTGATAACAAAGTTCGTATTACAGGTGGTGTGCACAGCGATGGCATGGCCTTTGTTTGTGTTGAAGATGATGGTGCTGGAATTCCTGAGCAAGATCGTCAAAGAGTATTTGAAGCCTTTGCCCGTTTAGATGACAGCCGTACGCGTGCGTCGGGTGGTTATGGTTTAGGGTTGTCAATTGTAAGTCGTATTGCTTACTGGTTCGGTGGTGAGATTAAAGTAGATGAAAGTCCTACCTTAGGTGGAGCTCGCTTTATCATGACATGGCCGGCAAAACGCTTTAAACAACCTCCTTTGAAAACCAATAAAAAAGCACCTTCATAAAGGTGCTTTTTTATTGCATTACTTATAATTGAGTTGCATCTGGTTCCAAAATAGGTTTTCCGCTTCTTAAGCTGGTTAACGCATCGGAATTAAAGTCGATCAGTAATGAATTATTTTTTGCATCAATCTGGTATTTTTGAATAAGAGGTTGATCTCCATTAAGCGTTTCTATTTTATATTCATCTGCAATATGCAAAATACCTTCTAGGTTTGTTGTCGTTGACGCAAAATCCTGTCTAAATATTTCATAGACATCTCGCAAGTCAAAAATTGCATTATTCGCATCTGGATGTTTGTGAATATAGCTTTCTATATGTCGCACAAGTAACTGAGCAAACAAGTAGTAGTTTGGTTTGTGCGTATATTCTAGAGTCATGCATTTTTCTCCTTATTATCTGTTATTAGCATACATGGCAAAACACAGGTTATTGTATAAAATTCATTACACTAGATGATTAAATGAAAACCTATAAAGATATAAAGACCCGATTACGCCCTTGGCGTTTTGCTTGATATAAAGCGTCATCTGCTTCTTTAAATAAATTTTCAATTGCTCTATGTGATGAAGGGGAATATAAACTTATACCAATACTGACTTGTATGAAAATTGGTAATTTCCCATAAATATAAATCGGTTGCTGACTAATTTTAATTCTTATTTGCTCTGCAAGGTCAAAGGCACTCTCTTTGGTGGTATCTGCAATGAAAATTGCAAATTCTTCACCGCCAAATCGTCCTAATAAATCATGAGGATGCAAAATATTTTGAATAGTGGTAACACAGGTTTGTAGGGCACGGTCACCTATTTGATGGCCATAGTTGTCATTAACTTGTTTGAAATGGTCTACATCCAACATAAAAAAGGCTGAGGTTTTATTTTCCTTGTGCACTTTTTCTTGAAGTAGTCTGACCGACTGTAAAAATTGGCGTCGAGTGAGACTTGAGGTTAACTCGTCATGCGCAATCGCATGTTGAAGCTTTTGAATTAATTCTGAGTGTAAAACGCTAATACTGGAAACCGTAAGAGGGGCAATCGTCATCATGATTAACCCAATACGAATTGAAATCGTATTGCTGAAATAGTCATTTGGATAGAGTAAAAGATAATGTCCAGAAACATGGTAAATAATGTAGGCACTGGTAAGACTTGTAATGAGTGCAACAACAATAGGTTTGTAGCGAATTGCACACCAAATCAGTGCAGCAATTGGGTAGAGTAGCGAACCAGGACCAGAGTCATAATAACTGGCTGCAATAGAAATGAGGACAGCTCCGAAAGGTAAAAGGTCGGTTATTTGTAAGCCGCGATTTCTTGAAAAATAATGTTTTACCTGACTATATTGAGGTAGGTTTAATATGATCGGTAAAAGAAGCAAAGCATTTTGCAATTCTGAAGTGAACCAGTAACCAAATTCATCCCACAAACCACCCAGCATAAATTTAGTATTAAACATGGGCACGAAAGTTGCTGCAAACAATGCGCCTGCTACGCTTCCTACTCCGCATAAAGCAAATAAAAAAAGGTAAGAATAACCTCGGTAGGCTGCTTTAATATGCTGATTAAAAAACATATAGAGTGCAAACGTAGTAACAACATAAAGAAAATTTGACGTTGTTAAAACGAGTGTAAGAGCAAATGGAGTACCCTGAAGCAGATCAGCGATGACATAGCCGCTATAAGCACCTAAAAATGAGCTTAATCGACGTGTGCTTGGAAAGCGAATGAGTAAACCAAGCAAAACCGAGTTAGCAGGCCAGAAGAATGCGAGAAAGCTTAAAGGGCGAGATGCGATGCCGATAAAACAACATACTGCAATAATGAAGCTAAACAGGAGAAAAATTTTTAAAGAGGAGAAAAATGAAAATTCACGAAGTGAGTATGGCATCAGCTGCCCTTAATGATAAATACTCTTATCCAAGAGTAATAAAATATTATGCATGACTAAACATTCATCATAATTCAGAGGAGAAGCTGAATACAATAAAAAACAAACTAATATTATAAAAAAGTAAGTTATTAAAACTTAATAGTCGATGAACTGTGTAAATATTCTAAAATTAAAAAATGAAAAAAATCATCATAAACAAAAAAACTATTAAATAAACCGATTATGTGCGGTGAAACCCCCCTTACAACCCATAGAAGAATAGTTTTGTTTAGAAAATCATCCGAAAGACTAAGACGCTTCAACTAGCATGCGAAATTAGAAATCAGGTACAATTGGCGGGATTAATTTTGTGTTTGGTGTATTTGAAGGCCAATACATACATTCTTTGTTAAATAATAGGCCTGCCAGGAGTTATCCCCGCATGAGTGCCATTACTCCATACGACTGGGCGATTATCGCCTTCGTGATCGGCGTTACATTTCTTTGCGTCTTTATGCTCACAGTTCCCTTACTCCTCGGGGGGAAATCGTGGGGGCGTGCTAAGCAAGAGCAGTTTGAATCGGGTGTCGTGAGTGCTGGTGGCGCTCGCATTCGCCTGTCTGCAAAGTTCTATTTAGTTGCAATTTTCTTTGTTGTCTTCGACTTAGAGGCACTTTACCTCTATGCATGGTCTACTTCTGTGCGTGAAGTAGGGTGGTTGGGATATACCACTGTCGTGATCTTTGTCGTTGATTTATTGATTGCGCTTGTTTATGCCTTCTCTGTAGGTGCTTTAAGTTGGTCACCAGCAGATCGCCGTAAATCAGCAGGTGAGGCGATTAAAATCGGTTCACCAACAATGAACATTGCTGAAATTACACGCTTTAACTCTATTGAAGAGCTCGTAACTGACCCTACAGGCCAGATTCCAGCTCAATCATCAGGTCGTGTTAAGTCAAAAACTACACCTGCATTGTCATCTGAAAAGGAGTAAGTCGGGATGAAATATACTCTGACCCGCGCGAATCCGGATGCTGATCAATACCCATTGCAAGAACGTCAAATCGTGACAGATCCACTAGAAGAGGAAGTGAATAAAAACGTATTCATGACTCGTTTAGAGGATGTCTTGCATACAGCAGTAAACTGGGGGCGTAAAAACTCCTTGTGGCCATTTAACTTTGGTACCTCATGTTGTTACGTTGAATATGCAACGACCTTAACAGGTGTGCATGACTTATCACGTTTCGGCGCAGAGGTTATCCGTGCTTCACCTCGTCAAGCTGACTTGATGATTGTTGCAGGAACCTGTTTCGTAAAAATGGCACCAGTTATTCAGCGTCTATATGAACAGATGTTAGAGCCTAAATGGGTCATCTCGATGGGTGCTTGTGCAAACTCTGGAGGTATGTACGACATCTATTCAGTAGTTCAAGGTGTAGACAAAATTATTCCTGTTGACGTGTACGTCCCAGGTTGTCCGCCTCGTCCTGAAGCATTAATTCAAGCTTTAATGCTTTTACAAGACCAGATTCAATTAGAGCGACGCCCGCTTTCTGCCGTGATCGGTGATGATCTTCAGCCAGTGTATAAGCCAAAGATGATGCCAGAACGTGACCGTAAGAATGCGCAGCGTATTGCCGTTAAAAACTTACGCTCTATGGATGAGATTAAATAATTTTTTGACGGTGTTTTGACATATCTAACCGATATGTTCATCGAGAAAATTGACAGAATTTGTATTAAATAGGAAGCCAAGCCAATGGCTGAAACTGACATTGCTATGCCAGAGTCAACACCAGTTGATTCACGCCCAGCATTTGCAATCGTAGAAGAACTCAAAACCAAATTTGGTGAGAACTTTTACGTGCAGGCGACTTTTGAAGAGTTTCCAACAGTCTGGGTTGAGCGCGCACGCGTGCAAGAAGTCCTTATGTTCCTACGTAAAGTGGAACGTCCATATGTAATGCTGTTTGACTTGTCTGCGATGGATGAGCGTTTACGTGTTCATCGTGATGGTTTGCCAGCATCTGACTTCACTGTGTTCTATCATTTGTTATCGCTTGAGCGTAATAGTGACATTCGTATCAAGGTTGCCTTGAACGAAAATGATCTTAACCTTCCGACAGCGACTAATATCTGGCCAAATGCCAACTGGTATGAACGTGAAGCTTACGATATGTTCGGTATCAATTTCGAAGGGCATCCAATGCTCCGTCGTATCTTGTTGCCAACGTACTGGGAAGGTCATCCGCTTCGTAAAGAATATTCAGCACGTGCGACGGAATATACGCCGTACATGCAAGACAAAGCGAAACAAGACTTTGAACAAGAGCACTTACGTTTTGTGCCAGAAGACTGGGGTCTTAAGCGTGGTAACGCTGACGAAGACTTTATGTTCTTGAACTTGGGTCCTAACCATCCATCTGCACATGGTGCGTTCCGTGTTGTATTGCAGTTAGATGGCGAAGAAGTGAAGGACTGTGTTCCTGATATTGGTTATCACCACCGTGGTGTGGAAAAGATGGCTGAACGTCAAACATGGCATTCTTTCATTCCTTATACTGACCGTGTTGACTACTTAGGTGGTTGTGCTCAAAACATGCCGTATGTAATGGCTGTAGAGCAAATGGCAGGTATTAAAGTTCCTGAACGTGCGCAAGTGATTCGTGTCATGTTGAACGAATTATTCCGTATTAATAACCACTTGTTGTTCTGTGGTACGGCAATTCAGGATGCCGGTGGTATGACACCAGTATTCTATATGTTCGCAGACCGTCAAAAAGTTTACGACATTGTTGAAGCAATCACGGGTTACCGTATGCATCCAGCATGGTTCCGTATTGGTGGTACAGCACACGATCTTCCAAACAACTGGCAAAAACTTGTTAAAGAATTGCTAGAGTGGATGCCTAAGCGCTTAAACGAATACTACACAGCGGCATTGAAAAACTCTGTGTTTATTGGTCGTACGCGTAACGTTGCACAATACGATGCCAAATCTGCACTCGCATGGGGTGTAACTGGTACTGGTTTACGTGCGACAGGTATTGATTTTGACGTTCGTAAATATCGTCCATACAGTGGCTATGAAAACTTCGATTTTGATGTGCCAGTTGAGTATGAAGGCGATGCATATGCACGTGTACTCGTTCACTTCCGTGAAATTACTGAGTCGTTAAAAATTATTCAACAGTGTTTGGATAACATGCCTTCTGGTCCATATAAAGCGGATCACCCATTGGCTGTTCCACCACCGAAAGATAAGACATTACAAGATATTGAAACCTTGATTACGCACTTCTTGAGCGTTTCATGGGGTCCTGTCATGCCAGCGGGCGAGTCATCATTTATGACTGAAGTGGTTAAAGGCGCAAGTACGTATTACTTGACTTCAGATAAATCGACGATGAGTTATCGTACTCGTATTCGTACACCGACCTTTACTCACTTACAGCAAATGCCTGCAGTGATTAACGGAAGTTTGGTATCTGACTTAATCATTTATCTGGCGACCATTGACGTGGTTATGGCTGACGTGGATCGCTAAGAGGTAACACATAATGATGATTTTGACTGATAAAAAGCCACGTGTGAATGTTGAAGGGATTTTGACTGCGGACGAAATTCACGATATCGAACATCACATTGGTCACTATCCATACCCTCGTGCAGCCTCTTTGGATGCATTGAAGTGTGTACAGCGCCGTAATGGTTGGGTAGATGACGCTCAAATGAATGCCATCGCACAGTTATTGTCGATGAGTGTTGCTGATTTGGAAGGTGTTGCAACATTTTACAACCGTATCTATCGTCAACCGGTAGGTCGTCACGTAATTTTGCTTTGTGACTCAATTGCTTGCTTCTTGATGGGTGCAGAAACACTTGCTGAAGCATTCCAGCGCGAATTAGGTATTCAGTTTGGTCAAACGACTGCAGATGGTCGTTTTACACTGCTTCCAATTTGCTGCCTAGGCAACTGCGACAAAGGCCCAACTTTAATGATTGATGAAGATACTCACGGTTTAGTTGAAGTGACATCAGTCAAACAGTTATTGGAGAAGTATGTATGAATACTGAACCAAAACCAATTTATGGCGACGGTAATCCAGAAACTCATCCACTAACTTGGCGTTTAAGTAAACGTGACGAAGTTCGTGGTGCTGATGATTACGAAGCACTTGAAGGCTATGCTGGCTTTAAAAAAGCATTAGGCATGAAACCTGCTGAAGTGTTAGACGTGATTAAAGCTGCAACCGTAAAAGGTCGTGGTGGTGCGGGTTTCCCAGCGGGTATTAAATGGTCATTAATGGCACCAAATGATGGTGGTCCACGTTATTTGATCTGTAATGCCGATGAAATGGAACCGGGTACCTTTAAAGACCGTTTGTTGATGGAAAAACTTCCACATCAATTGATCGAAGGGATGTTAATTGCGGGTTATACCTTAGAGGCGACTCATGGTTATATCTTTATCCGTGGTGAATACATCGAGGCCGCTCAATATCTAAATGAAGCGTTAGAACAGATTCGTGCTAAAGGTTATTTAGGCGAAAATATTTTGGGTTCTGGCTGGAATTTTGAGTTGCATGTACATACGGGTGCAGGGCGTTATATCTGTGGTGAAGAAACTGCATTGATTAACTCGCTTGAAGGTCGTCGTGCTAACCCTCGTACTAAGCCACCGTTCCCGCAAGTTGCAGGAGCATGGGGCCGTCCAACAATTGTGAACAACGTTGAAACTTATAACAACTTGCCAGCAATTATGCTTCGTGGTCCAGAGTGGTATATCGGTTTATCAGCCGGTAAATCAAAAGACCCAGGCACTAAAATTTATGGTGCGTCAGGTAAAGTGAAATTCCCAGGTCTTTGGGAATTGCCATTTGGTACAACTGCACGTGAAGTGATTGAAGATCATGCTGGTGGTATGCGAGAAGGCTTAAAGCTTAAAGCATGGTTACCGGGCGGTGCTTCAACTGACTTTTTACCAGCAGATACCATTGATTTACCAATGGATGCAGACACGATTATGAAAGCAGGTTCTCGTTTGGGAACATGTTTATTGATGGTTGTAGATGAAACCCAATGCATGGTATCGCTCACTCGTAACTTAGAAGAGTTCTTTGCGCGTGAATCATGTGGTTTCTGTACACCATGTCGTGATGGTTTGCCATGGGCTGTTAAAGCGCTTAAAGCACTTGAAGCAGGCGAAGGTAAGAAAGAAGATATCGACCATTTACAAGAATTGACTCGTAAATTATGGATCGGTAAAACTTTCTGTGCCCACGCACCAGGTGCGATGGAGCCGCTTATGGGCGCACTCAAACATTTCCGTGGTGAGTTTGAAGCGAAAGTGACGACTCGTCCTGTCGTGCAAACCAGCAACGTAGAACAAGCTTAAGGAATTCGACTATGGCTACAATTCATGTCGATGGAAAATCGTATGAAGTCAACGGCTCGGAAAACTTGCTACAAGCATGTTTGAGTCTGGGCATCGACATCCCATATTTTTGTTGGCATCCATCCTTAGGTTCGGTTGGTTCTTGCCGTCAATGTGCTGTTACGCAATATGCGAATCCAGAAGATACGCGTGGTCGTTTGGTCATGTCTTGCATGACACCAGCATCTGACAATACCTATATCTCAATTGAAGATAAAGAAGCAACGGATTTCCGTGCATCTATTGTTGAATTTTTGATGACGAATCACCCGCACGACTGTCCAGTCTGTGAAGAGGGTGGTCACTGTCATTTACAAGATATGACTGTAATGACGGGTCATGACCGTCGTCGTTACCGCTTCACAAAACGTACGCATTACAACCAAGAACTCGGCTCATTCATTGCGCATGAAATGAACCGTTGTATTGCTTGTTACCGTTGTGTTCGTTACTACAAAGACTATGCGGGCGGTACAGATTTTGGTGTGTATGCCAATGCATCTCGTGTTTACTTCGGTCGTCCAGAATCAGGTACTTTAGAATCTGAATTCTCGGGTAACTTGACTGAAGTATGTCCAACAGGTGTATTCACTGATAAGACTCATTCAGAGCGTTATAACCGTAAATGGGATATGCAGTATGCACCAAGCGTGTGTCAAGGCTGTTCTTCTGGTTGTAACATTTCTCCGGGTGAACGTTATGGTGAAATCCGTCGTGTAGAAAACCGTTTTAATGGTTCGGTTAACCAATACTTCCTTTGTGACAAAGGTCGTTTTGGCACAGGTTATGTAAACCGTGCAGACCGTCCACGTCAGCCTCAGTTCCGTAACGGTGAAACTGTTGCAACTGTTTCTGTTGATCAAGCTTTAGATCAAACGATTGCAAAACTTCAAGGCAAAAAAGTCTTGGGTATTGGTTCTCCACGCGCAAGCTTGGAATCGAACTACGCACTACGTGAGCTTGTAGGTCAGGCAAATTACTCAACTGGTGTTGCTCAAAAAGAACAAAAACTTGTTGAACTTGCTGCATCTATCATGCAAACCGAGGGTATTTACAACCCGAACATGCGTGAAATTGAAAGCTATGATGCTGTTCTGATTTTAGGTGAAGACCTGACTCAAACTGCTCCACGTATGGCATTGTCTGTTCGCCAAGCTGCGAAAAACAAAGCTCGCGAAATGGCTGCGAAAACACGTACTCCAGATTGGTTGGCTGAACCTGTACAACGTATTGGTCAAGAAGCAAAATCTCCGATCTATATCTTGGCTGCAACTCAAACTCGTCTTGCCGACGTTGCAACTGGTGAAGTTGTTGCTTCTCCAAATGATATTGCACGTTTAGGCTTTGCCGTAGCAGCAGCAGTGAAAGGTGATGTATTAATTGGTCTGGATGACGATGCAAAAGCATTCGCTCAAACTATTGCTGACACTTTAAAAACAGCAAACAAACCATTAATCATTGCGGGCACAAGTTTGCAAGATGCTTCTATTATGGAAGCTGCGGCTGAGTTGACTCAGAACTTAGGTTCTAAAGCTGGTTTAAGTCTTGTGGTTCCTGAAGTGAACTCTATGGGCTTGGCATTGTTTGGTGGCTTAAGCCTTGAACAAGCATTTGCTCAAGACTACGACACACTTGTTATTGTTGAAAATGACTTGTTCCGTCGTTTACCTGCTGCTCAAGTAAAAGCTGCACTAGATAAAGCTGAAACAGTAATCGTGCTTGATCACAGTGAAACTGAAACTGTGAAACAGGCTGATATCGTTCTTTCAGCAGCAAGCTTTGCAGAAGGTGACGGTACTGTTGTAAGCCAAGAAGGTCGTGCACAACGCTTCTATCAAGTTTACGATCCAAGTTACTACAAGCCTGAATATGCAATTAAAGAATCATGGCGCTGGTTACATGCCATTGAAACTGGCATTAAAGGTAAAGCTGTAGATTGGACATTGCTTGATGATGTGATTGAAAGCATCGTGAAAAATGTACCAGTACTTGAAGCAATTCAAGATGTGGCACCTGATGCTGGTTACCGTGTACATGGTTTGAAAATTGCGCGTGAACCACGTCGTTATTCAGGTCGTACAGCAATGCGTGCGCCGTTATCAGTTCATGAGCCGAAACAGCCTACCGATCCAGATTCAGCATTAACATTCTCAATGGAAGGTTATGTTGGTCCGCAAAAAGCATCATCATTAGTACCGTTTGCATGGGCTCCGGGCTGGAACTCTCCACAATCTTGGAACAAATACCAAGATGAAGTAGGTGGTCACTTAAAAGGTGGTGATTCAGGTGTTCGTTTATTCGATCGCTTGGCAAAACGCCCTGCGCGTAGCTATGTTGCTCCAGTGGCTGTAGTTGCAAACCCTGAAAGTTTCCGCTTAGTACCAATGCATCATATTTTTGGTTCTGGTGAATTCACGATTAAAACACCTGCAATGGAAACTCGTATTCCAGAAGCTATGTTTGCAGTGGGCGAACAAGATGCAACTCGTTTGAACCTTCAAGAAGGTCAGCGCATTACTGTAAAAGCAGGCGAAACCAGTGTGAGCTTGCCTGTACAAGTAATTGAATATTTACCTACAGGTTATATTGGTTACCCAGTTGGTTTAGCACCAATGGTGTCACTAGCTGAGCCTGTTTCAGTGGCTTTAGGAGTGTAATTCATGAATCAAGAAATTATACGTCAAACGCCACTTTGGGCTGAGAACTGGCCAATAGCCTACGCTGTAGTTCAAGCAGTTGTGATTTTGCTTGTTGTTGTTTTAGTTGCAGCGTTGATGTCTTTCATTGAACGTCGTTTACTTGCTTGGTGGCAAGACCGTTATGGTCCGAACCGTGTTGGTCCTGGTGGTATGTTCCAGATCGTTGCCGACATGCTTAAGATCATGTTCAAAGAAGACTGGACACCAAAATTTGCTGACAAACTTACATTCCGTTTAGCACCAGCTGTTGCAATGGCAACAGCGGTTCTTTCGTTCATGGTAATCCCGGTGAGTCCTTCACTGGGTGTTGCTGACATGAGTATCGGTTTGTTGTTCTTCATGGCAATGGCTGGTATTGCAGTCTATGCAGTATTGTTTGGTGGCTGGGCTTCAAATAACAAATACTCATTGCTTGGTGGTTTACGTTCGGCTGCTCAAACCATTTCTTATGAAGTGTTCTTGGGTATCTCATTAATGGGTGTGGTTGCAATTGCAGGCTCATTTAACCTTCGTGAAATTGTTGAAGCACAACGCGATGTTTGGTTCGTTATTCCACAATTCTTAGGTTTCTTGATTTTTGTGGTTGCTGGTGTTGCGGTAACTCACCGTCATCCATTTGACCAACCAGAAGCAGAACAAGAATTGGCTGAAGGTTACCATGTTGAATATGGTGGTATGAAATGGGGTATGTTCTTCGTTGCTGAATATGTCAACGTGGTACTTATTTCTGCATTGATCGTAACTTTATTCTTTGGTGGTTGGTTAGCACCATTCAATTTAGAAATTCCATTTGTTCCACCAGTATTCTGGTTTGTGATTAAAACAGCATTCTTTGTAATGATGTTTGTTTTGGCTCGTGGTTCTTTAATGCGTCCACGTTATGACCAAGTCATGAACTTTGGTTGGAAAATTTGTTTGCCATTGGCGTTGGTCAACTTGTTAGTGACTGGTGCTGTGATTCTGATGAATCAGGCCTAGGACAGCAGGGAGTACAAAATGTATAAATTTCTAGCTGGATTCGGATCGATTGTACGTTCGTTGTTTATGGTATTTACCCATGTAACGCGTAAACGTGACACGATTTTATATCCAGAAGTACCGGCTGAACAGATTGTGCCGCCACGCTTTCGTGGTCGTATTGTGTTGACGCGTGACCCAGATGGGGAAGAGCGTTGTGTGGCATGTAACCTATGTGCGGTTGCGTGTCCAGTTGGCTGTATCTCACTACAAAAAGCAGAAACAGAAGATGGACGTTGGTATCCGGAATTTTTCCGCATCAACTTTTCACGTTGTATTTTCTGCGGTATGTGTGAAGAAGCTTGTCCAACAACTGCAATTCAGCTCACACCAGACTTCGAGTTAGGCGAATACGTACGTCAAGACCTTGTTTATGAGAAAGAAAACTTACTCATTTCAGGTCCGGGAAAATACCCAGACTACAACTTCTACCGTGTAACGGGTATGGCGATTAACGGTAAAGAGAAAGGTCAAGCACAAAAAGAAAGTGCACCAATCGATGTACGGAGTCTATTACCATGATGTGGCCGTTTTATTTGATGGCACTCGTGGCCATCGTTTCTACGGTTCGTGTAGTGACTAACACGAACCCTGTACACGCTTTACTTAGTCTAATCGTTTCATTGCTTGCTGTTGCTGGTATTTTCATGATCGTGGGGGCGCCTTTTGCAGGTGCTCTTGAAATCATCGTCTATGCCGGAGCAATTATGGTTCTGTTCGTATTCGTTGTGATGATGCTTAACTTAGGTCAACACACCGTTGAACAAGAACGTAAATGGCTTTCTTCAGATGCTTGGGCATATCCAGCACTCATGAGTTTCTTACTCGGCTTGCTTTTAGTTTGGATGCTTGGTGGTGAATACACCACTATTTCAGCACCGCTTGGGGCACAAGTGATTGGACCAAAAGTCGTTGGTCAAGCACTCTTTACTCACTATTTATTATTGGTTGAAGTTGCCGCGATGTTATTGCTAGCAGCCCTTGTTGCAGCATACCACTTAGGTAAACGTGAACCAGGTGCAGAAGAGGAAAAAGAATAATGGGCCAGATTCCTTTAGAACATGGTTTGATTGTTGCAACCATCCTTTTTGCACTCGGTTTTTACGGTGTAATGGTGCGACGCAACCTATTATTTATGTTAATGAGCCTTGAGGTCATGATGAATGCTGCTGCATTGGCATTTGTTCTTGCGGGTAGCGTATGGGCACAACCAGATGGACAAGTGATGTTCATTCTGATTTTGACCCTTGCAGCAGCAGAGGCATGTATCGGTCTTGCGATTGTCCTTCAGTTCTATCATCGCTTCCATCATTTGGATGTGGATGCTGCTAGTGAGATGCGCGGATGAGTTATTTATATCTAACAGTATTATTTCCGCTAATCGGTTTCATTTTGTTGGCGGCGGGACGAGACAAACTCTCTGAAAATATTGCAGCAATTATTGGTGTAGGTTCTGTAGGTTTATCTGCATTATTTGCATTGATTGCTGGAATGGCATTTACCACAAGTGGTCAGCAAATTTTTGTTCAAAATCTGTGGACATGGTTCAATGTTGGTGGTTTTGCACCGGGCATTAGCTTACATTTAGATGGCTTATCTTTACTCATGATGGGCATGGTGACAGGTGTTGGTTTCTTAATCCATATCTTTGCATCATGGTACATGCGCGGTGAAGAAGGTTATGCGCGTTTCTTCTCTTATTTCAACCTGTTTGTTGCCAGCATGCTTGTGCTTGTATTGGGCGACAACTTAGCGTTGTTATTCTTAGGGTGGGAAGGCGTAGGTCTTTGCTCTTATTTGCTTATTGGTTTCTATTATGCAAACCCTGCAAATGGTTGGGCTGCGATCAAAGCATTTACAGTTACCCGCGTAGGTGACGTATTCTTACTTATCGCTTTATTCTTGCTTTACCAACAATTTGGCACGCTGAATACTCAGTACATCGTTGAACACGCCGCAGAAGTAATGACGAAGAGTTCGTCACTTACCATCTGGACTGCATTAATGTTGTTCTTGGGTGCTGCTGGTAAATCTGCTCAAATTCCATTGCAAACATGGTTGGCAGATGCGATGGCAGGTCCAACACCTGTTTCTGCATTAATCCATGCTGCCACAATGGTAACGGCTGGTGTGTACTTATGCTGCCGTCTATTCAGCGTATTTGAACTTGCTCCTGAAGTGATGCAATTCATTTCAGTAACTGGCGCGGTAACTTTGCTAGTTGCAGGTTTTGCTGCACTCGTTCAAACAGATATCAAACGTATCTTGGCTTACTCAACAATGAGTCAGTTGGGTTATATGTTTATGGCTGTAGGTGCGGAAGCTTATCAAGCTGGCTTGTTCCACATGTTGGCTCACGCATTCTTTAAGGCATTATTATTCTTGTCTTCTGGTGCGGTGATTCTGGCTTACCACCACGAGCAAAACATCTTCAAAATGGGTGGTTTGTTCAAACGTAACAAATTCCTGTTTGCTTGTTTCGCGATTGGTGGCGGTGCATTAGCTGCGATTCCATTCTTGACTATTGGCTTCTTCTCTAAAGATGCGATTCTTGGTGAAGTTTGGGTACAAGGTCAATCAGTTGCTCTATATCACACTTTATATTGGGTGGGTGTAGCAGGTGCATTCCTGACTTCAATCTATACATTCCGTTTAATCTGGGTTGTATTCTTTGGTCAAGAAAACACGCCTTACCATGAAATTAAAGGTGCAACTTACTGGGCTCCATTGGGCATTTTAGCTGTACTGTCTACTTTTGTTGGTGCCGTATTAAAAGCACCTGTAGCCGGTATTCTTAATACTGCAAAAATTCCTGAATTCCATGTGGCTGAACAATTTGTAGAAGGCATGCATGGGGCAGAGCATTTAGCAGTAGGAATTGCGCTAGTTGGTCTAGTTGTTGGTATAGCATTATTTACATTTGCTTATGGTGCAGTGAAATCATTTGCTCAAACAAGTTTGGGTTCAGGTTTGGCACATATTTGCCGTACCGCTTTTGGTTTTGATGCATTGTATGACATCGTTTTTGTTAAACCTTATTTATTCTTCGCCAAAATCTTTGGCCGTGACCCGATTGACAGTTTGTGGTTAGTTCTTCCTGCACTTGTTAAAGGCGGGAACAGTTTTACAAGCTCACGTCAAACCGGTTCATTGCGTGAATACGCATCAAGTATGTCACTCGGTGTAGTGGTGTTATTGATGATCTTGATCGTTATTCAGGTAGTGGGGAAATAAAATGGAAAACAATTTAATTTTACCCGCGCTGATCCTTGTTCCGTTCATTGCTGGTTTTATTTGTTGGTTAGTCGATAAACTCGACAAAACCTTGCCACGCTGGATTGCCTTAATTGGTATGCTCATTACTTTGGGCTTAGGTCTTGCACTTTGGCAAAATGGAACTTATAGCTATGAGATGGGTTCAAAAATCCCAACTTGGTCTGCTGAGTTCTATTTACCGTGGATTCAATCACTCGGTATCGGCATTCACTTAGCTGTGGATGGCTTATCTTTACTCATGGTGTTATTAACAGCGTTACTTGGTGTACTTGCTGTTGGGTGTTCATGGGGCGAAATTCAAAAGAACGTTGGTTTCTTCCACTTAAACCTTTTATGGAGTTTAGGTGGCGTTATCGGTGTATTCTTAGCGATTGACTTGTTCTTGTTCTTCTTCTTCTGGGAGATGATGCTTGTACCAATCTACTTCCTGATTGCGTTATGGGGTCACAAAGGTTCAAACGGTCGTTCACGTGTTTACGCAGCTACTAAGTTCTTCCTTTACACGCAAATCGCTGGTTTAGTGATGTTAATCGGTATTCTTGGTCTTGTAGTTTATGGCTACATGATGACTGGAATGATCGGTTTCGATTACAACTATTTATTAGCTGTAGCTAACCACTTACCGCCTGGCTTAGCGTACGGTTTCATGATCTGTTTCTTCATCGGTTTTGCGGTGAAGTTACCAGTGTTCCCATTACACGGTTGGTTACCAGATGCGCATGCTCAAGCACCTACAGCAGGTTCTGTAGACTTAGCGGGTATCTTGATTAAAACAGCTGCGTATGGTTTGCTTCGTTTTGTTATTCCATTCTTCCCGACAGCTTCTGCTCAGTTTGCAGACATTGCGATTATTTTCGGTTTGATTGGTATTTTCTACGGCGCATGGTGTGCTTACCAGCAAACTGACATGAAACGTTTACTTGCGTATACGTCGATTTCACACATGGGCTTTATTTTACTTGCGATCTACGCAGGTAACATTTTGACCTTCCAAGGTCTAATGATCATGATGTTGGCACATGGTTTGTCATCAGCTGCATTGTTCATTATGTCTGGTCAAATCTACGAACGTTTACATACACGTGACTTGCGTTTAATGGGTGGTCTTCGTGGCCAGCTTCAGTACTTGCCATTTTTCTTGATGTTCTTCGTTGCTGCTCTTGTTGGTGTGCCAGGTTTAGGTAACTTTATTGGTGAATTCCTGATTTTGATGGGTTCATTTAATAAATATCCTGTATTCACGATTCTTGCTTCTATCAGCCTTGTATTCGCAGGCTTATACGGCTTGATTTTGATTCACCGCGCTTTGTTTGGTGAACCAAATCCTGAACAAAAGCAACACTACACTAGTCCACTAAAAGACTTATCTGCTCGTGAAGTTGGTATTTTGATGATTTGTGCGATTGGTCTCGTTTGGCTTGGTATCTACCCACAAACATTCTTGGATGTATCTCATTCAAGCATGCAGTGGTTCGTCAATAGTTATGTGCCAGTTCAAGAAGTCGTTGACACTGTTCAGCAAACAGCTACTCAACTTGACCATGTGGAGATCCAATAATCATGAACTTCACAGTATCATTCGCTACGCTTATGCCTTTAGCTCCGGTGATGATTGTTGCTTTGACAACAGTTGTCGTCATGCTGTTAATTTCAATTAAGCGTAATCATAATTTAATCGCAACAGCTTCTGTTGTTGGTTTAAACCTCGCTGCACTTTATATTTTATTTGCGGTATTTGGCGGTAAGTTTGTACCGGCAAATGTGATGGGCATGTTTATGGTTGATCCATTTACCATGTTCTATCAATTTATGATTTTGATTGCGGCTTTGGCTTGTTGTACTTTGTCTCACGCTTACATCGAAACCTATAAAGATAACCGCGAAGAACTCTATCTTTTGTTACTTGCTTCAGTAGCAGGTGCAATGTTGATGGTTGCAAGTTCTCACTATGCATCGTTCTTTATTAGCCTTGAGCTAATGTCGATCCCTGTATACGGCTTACTTGCTTATACTTATCAACGTAGTAGTTCACTTGAAGCTGGTATTAAATATCTTGTACTTTCAGCGACAGCTTCTGCAATGTTGTTGATGGGTATGGCATATATCTATGCATATACTGGTTCACTTTCATTCTATGATTCTGTACAGGCTTTATTTGGCGCAATCAAACAGCCAATGGTGTTATTAGGTTTAGCACTCATTATCTTTGCTGTTGCGTTTAAATTATCGCTTGCACCGTTCCATAAATGGACACCAGATGTATATGCAGGTGCCCCAGCGCCAATGGCAACTTTCTTAGCGACT
Organism: Acinetobacter sp. IRS14; assembly: GCF_034650275.1. Taxonomy (NCBI): domain Bacteria; kingdom Pseudomonadati; phylum Pseudomonadota; class Gammaproteobacteria; order Moraxellales; family Moraxellaceae; genus Acinetobacter; species Acinetobacter sp. IRS14. Next base: position 91,661 of record NZ_JAOVFN010000007.1, on the reverse strand, counting down.
GCTGCTAAAGTTGCAACCATTGGTTTGTTCGTGCGCTATATGCTTGCTTCAGGCGCAATTATGGTGGATTCGTTAGTCACTATTTTGACAATCATTGCAGTATTGTCGATTTTAGTTGGTAACTTACTCGCTGTTCGTCAAGTTAACTTAAAACGTATTCTCGGTTATTCATCTATTGCTCATTTTGGTTATTTGTTAATTGCTTTAATTAGCATGACTTATGCGAGCTTGGGTAGTGTAACTGTATATGTGGTGTCTTACGTATTAACAACTATCGGTGCTTTTGGTGCTGTAGCGTTAATGTCTAGCCCATATAACAACGTAGATGAAGCACAAAGTCTTGCAGACTACCGTGGTTTGTTCTGGCGTCGTCCAGTACTTACAGCAACTTTAACAGTCATGATGTTATCTTTGGCTGGTATTCCATTAACAGCAGGCTTCATTGGTAAGTTCTTGGTTGTAATGGCTGCTGTAACAACTCAACACTGGTTCTTGGCTGCCATGATTATTGTGGGTAGTGGTATTGGTTTGTACTATTACTTACGTGTGATGGTTGTAATGTATATGACACCACCAGAAACTCCTCGTATTGATGCAGATGCTCATTGGGGACAAAAAGTAGGTGGTTTAATGGTATTAGCTGCTGCTGCATTAGTTATTATTTTGGGTGTATATCCAGATCCAATGATTAATTTAGCATTAAAAGCAGAAATTTTATCTCCATTACATTTCATGCTTTCACAACAACACTAATTCTAGTGTACAAAAAAGCCTCCAAATCTGGAGGCTTTTTTTTATTGAGCATTAAAAAAAGATTATAATAAATACGTTTTTATATTTTTAGGTAACATCTGTGGCCATTCAAGAAATTCGTCACCCACTTATTCGTCATAAATTAGGTTTGTTGCGCCGTTCTGACATCAGTACTAAGAATTTCCGTGAGCTTGCTCAGGAAGTGACTATGTTGTTGACCTATGAAGCAACAAAAGATTTACCAGTGGTGGATTGTGAAATTGCTGGATGGGCTGGAACTGTTACTACACAGCGTATTGCTGGTAAAAAAATAACGATTGTACCGATTCTACGTGCAGGAATTGGTATGCTCGATGGTGTACTTAATCTGATTCCAAGTGCAAAAGTAAGTGTTTTAGGTCTTGAACGTAATGAAGAAACACTAGAAGTTCGTACTTATTATAAAAAACTAGTTCCAGATGTCGCTAATCGTCTTGCAATGATTATCGATCCAATGTTGGCAACAGGTAATTCACTAGTTGCTGCGATTGATGTATTAAAGGCGAGTGGCTGTAAAGATATACGTGTTATGGTATTAGTTGCTGCTCCAGAAGGTGTTGCTAAAGTTGAAGCAGCTCATCCAGATGTACAGATTTATACAGCATCTATTGATAATGGCTTAAATGAACAAGGCTATATTGTTCCTGGTCTAGGTGATGCGGGCGATAAAATTTTTGGTAGTGTCCAAAAAGACTAATTTTTGAAATAACGATAAAAGAGACTTAATCAAACCGTAAAGTTTTGAGGGCGGATTGAAAGTCTCTTTTTAATTTTCTGCTGTAATAACAGTATTGAAAAAGTAAGGTAAAGATCATGAAGCAAGAATTTTATACCGGAAAAGTTAAACAATATGATCCTGATAAGGGATTTGGCTTTATTTCAACTACTGAAGGAGATATTTTCTTTCATATTTCTGATTTCCCTGCATCTGAAGGAGAGCCAAAAAGAAATGAAAAAGTGAGATTTCTTGCGGCAGATAATCAGGGGAAATTTAAGGCTATCAAGATCGAGCGTATCGATCCTAATCCGGCTAAAACAAAAAAGAATAAAATCGCTGATCATAATAAAGCGATTACGTCAGAATTGTTATCACATTTTCGACGTTAATAGAGATTCTCAATCTTCAAGGCTAGCTTGTTGTCGAGTTTAGCTGTGATGGACAGAGGATTATTGATAATGTTTCGAACAAGTAAGTAATACAAAATTAAGGGAGGTGGTAGCTTCCCTTAATTGTTTTAAACAATAAATAATAAAATGGTGAGCCATGTGGGAATAACTCAAGATGGCATTAGAAGATCAGGTCTTAAACTTGATCTTCACAGAATTGCAAGAATGCTTTAAGGCCAGGGCCTTGGTATTTTTGACGATGTACCAACATGTAAAGTGGGCGAGTGAGTTGCCAGAAAGGTGTTTCTAAAATCACTAATTGTCCTTTTTCAATTAAAGGTTCAATAGCGAGTTTAGAGATACAAGACATTCCTAAGCCACCAGCAACGATTTTTAAGATTGCTTCATTGTGACCTAGGGTTAGGCGAATATTGGCATCTGGGAGATCTTGCAAAATAGCATTATCAAATACTTCACGAGTTCCCGAACCTTCCTCACGTAAAATCCATTCAACTTGATAAAAATCATTTGCAGTTAAAGGTCGATTTAAACGTGCTAGAGGGTGATTAGGGGAGCAACATACTGCAAGCTCATCATCTCGCCAGTGAATACATTGAAGTTGAGGCAGGTGACATGAGCCTTCAATTAATGCCAAATCAAGCTGAAACTGATTGACTGCTTCAATCATTTGGCGTGTGTTGCCTACCTGTAATTGCAGGTGTGCTTTGGGATGATACTGTAAAAAGTTCGCCATTAAATCTGGCATGAGATAATCACTGATCGTTAGAGTTGCCCCAATACGTAAATCAATGCTTTGTAACTCACCTTTTGCAGCTTGCTCAAAAGCTTCACAGCGACCTAATATTTCTAGCGCTTGAGGCAATAAAAACCGACCAAGATCATTGAGTTGTAGTCGTTTACCTAAACGATCAAATAGAGGGGCACCAAGACCATCCTCTAAATCGGCTAAAGCCATACTTGCTGCACTTTGCGTCAGTCTGACCGCATCACTGGCTTTGGTGACAGTTCCTTCTTGAGCGACTGCTACAAAAACAGCCAACTGGCGTAATGTCATGCGCATGTTTAAAAAGCCTTAACGTTTAAAAGTATTCATTATTTCGGCTGTCATGCTAACATGAGCGCACTATTTCATGCCACGTTGAAATCATGTCAATTGAAAAATTTAGCGTAGAAAAAGTTTTATCTGTATACCGCTGGACGCCAACTCTTTTTAGTTTCACCATGACTCGCCCTGTACATTTTAAATTTACGGCTGGGCAATTTGCGCGTATTGGACTGAAAGTTGGAGAAGAACTTGTTGTTCGTGCCTATTCGGTGGTGTCTTCTCCATTTGATGAAACGCTAGAATTTTTCTCGATTGTAGTGCCTGATGGTGCATTTACCTCTAATCTTCAACATTTGAAGGTAGGTGATGAGCTTTACTTAGAAAAAATACCTTATGGTTATCTTACTTTAGCTCGCTATCAACAGCCTTTACCACATGATTTATGGTTATTGGCAACGGGTACGGGTTTGGCACCATTTTTGTCGATGCTACAAGATTTCGATACATGGTCTAAATATCAAAAGATTAATCTGGTCTATAGTGTCCGTACTGCAGCTGAATTAGCTTATGTCGATCGTATTCAAGAAATTGCTGAAACATTTGGGGAAGGACACATCGGTTTTAAATTTATTTCAATTATCACTCGTGATCCATCAGCACAGTTACATGATCGTTTGCCAGTTTTGATTGAGAACGGTGAATTAGAAAAAGTTGCTGGTATAGAACTAAGCCCTGCAACAAGCCATGTCATGCTTTGTGGAAACCCAGAAATGGTAGATGACACAAAAGATGCTTTAAAGCGCCGTGGTCTGACGATGAATCGTCGAGGTGAGGGAAATATTGCAGTAGAAAATTACTGGTAACAAACGACAATTAAAAGAACTTTAAAATTATTTTTATGGATATGTTTATTAATGGACAAACATATCCATAAATTCACGAATTTCGGAAATAGCACTGTCTACATCGCTTGAAAGCCAAGTCGGTTCAAAAAGGCCTGCATAATGTTCCAAACGATCTTGAGGAACAACTAAGCGAACAGGGCAGTCTTCTTCAAGTAAACGCCAAGGTAAAATTGGAACTTCATTGTCCAGAAAAATATTGATATTACGAATATCAACAATCATGGCGTTAATGCAGTCAGGAAATGGCATCACTGAAAACTCTTCAGTACGGCGACGAAAATACTCCAGATCACCCCATTTGAGTTCATAACTTGGTTTATTAAATTCAATAATACCAATCAGATGTTCATCTCTCGTCTGGTGTATATAACATTGATGTGTGACGTCAGTGTCGAGATCAAGAGTTACGTTTTGCTGACGATACATCATAAAATAGAGCAGCTTTAAAACACGGGGGCTTATTATAGCCTATTTTATAAAAAGTAAGCGCTAAAACATATTGTATTACAAATGGGGAATAGACGAAGTTTGTGAATAGCGAGAAATTATTTTTTAAACGTCTAATTTAATGTGTGCAAATTTTATACTATTTTTATTATTTTAAAAGTAGAGTTTTGCAACTACAGACACCTTCCAATAATGCTTTTTCACACAATGCAACAAAGCAAATTGCTATGATGAATATAAAGTTAATGATAATAGAAGAGGGGAAAGAAGATGCATGACTTTTCAAAACCACCTCATGTGACGAGTCCTGAAGAAACTGCGAAAAAAAGAAGACTGCCAGTTTATATTTTAATTATTGTTGGGCTTTTTCTTCTTGCACTTATTGTCTATATGGTTGCTGACCACAACCAGACTCCTAAACAAGAAGGAGCATTTCAAAATGAGACCACACCACATGTAATTAAGGGTAGTTCTGATTTGAATTTAAAGACCTATACAGGGTAATAAGAGAATCAGTTTAACTTGATATCAAGCCTTTAGGTGTAAACCTGAAGGCTTTTTTGCAACCTTTTGCATCAATTTGTTGTATTTGTGCAGAAGTGTGTTGATTAGAAAATATTCAAAACATAATGTGAGATAGACCGCATTCATCGTCATTTTTTACAACGAATGGTGTTTCCTAGAGATAACACTGAAAAGAACATAACAATTGAGGACATAACAATATGAATGAATTTTTTGATGGGCCTCGCGGCGCTCAATTTGATGCGATGTATTACTGGGATCAGTTTCATCCTATCCTAGCTGCAGTAGTGATCTTATTGGTTGGTTGGATAATTGCTTTATTAGTAGCAGCAGGTGTGAAAAAGCTTCTACAAAAAGTAAATACCAATGCCAAACTATCTTCAGCTACTGGCAGAGCGCCAAATATTGAAGGTCTGATCTCCAAGGTTGTATTCTGGTTTATTCTGATTTTAGCTGTTGTTGCGGCTCTAAATGTGCTCAACATTAGTGGAGTGAGTGGCCCATTCAGCAACATGGTAAATCAGGTACTAGTCTACATTCCAAATATTATTGCTGCTGTGGTGGTGGGTTTTATTGGTTGGATCGTTGCTCGACTGGTGCGGGCAGGCATTACCAATGTTTTATCCAGAACCCAACTCGATGATAAGTTAAGCAGTGAAGTGGGTGTAGGTGGAATTAGCCAGAACATTGGTGAAATTCTTTACTGGCTTGTATTGTTACTTTTCCTTCCAATTGTTCTGTCAATATTAGGACTTACAGGCTTACTGATTCCAGTTCAAAATATGGTAAATGATGCCGTAGCTTTCTTACCGAATATCTTTATTGCTGGCGTTATCGTTTTTGTTGGTTATATCTTGGCAAAAATTGTACGTGGTATTGTTGAAGGTCTAGTAAATAGCTTAGGTGTTCAGGCTCAAGCGGAAAAAATTGGTCTTTTTAAAAGCTCTAATGTAGGCAAATTCTTAGGTTCATTTGTTTTTGCCATCATCATTATTACTACATTAATTGTAGCGTTCGAAGCGTTAGGTATTGAGACAATTTCTCAACCTGCGACAGCAATGCTAAATGAAATCTTGCAAGCAATTCCAAACATTATTGCGGCTGGTTTAATTTTACTGGTTGCTTATATTGTTTCTCGTTTTGTTGGCCGCTTAGTCGCTGAACTCATTGCAGGTACAGGTGTTGATGAAATTCCTGCAAAATTAGATGTACAACGCTTCTTAGGTCAAACTAAAGTTTCTAATGCAGTTGGCTGGCTAATTGTATTCTTTACTATGCTATTTGCAGTATCTGAAGCAGCGGACCGTCTTGGTTTCGATCAAATCAGTGGTCTCATTGCAATGTTTATCCATTTCGGTGCAAACATTCTATTGGGTGCTGTAATTTTAGTAATTGGTTTCTGGCTAGCGAATGTTGTAGCGAATGTGGTGCAACGTGGTGAATATAATAGTTCGCGTTGGTTAGCTAGTTTAGTTCGTGTTTTAATTATTGGTCTGGTACTTGCGCTTGGTTTAAGAGCGATGGGTATTGCAGATTCAATTGTTAACCTTGCATTTGGTTTGACTCTAGGCGCGGTTGCCGTGGCTTTCGCTCTTGCATTCGGTTTAGGTGGTCGCCAACCAGCAGAACGACTTTTAACTGATTTGCTTGATAAAGCGAAAAAAGAAGCGAATCAACCAAATCCTCTTTATCAACCGCCTTCTACTACGAGTAGTTCAGCTCCAGCTACAACTACGCCAACAACTCCACCATCAACAGCTCCATCTGATGCAAAACCAGCAGATTCTGTACAGGTGAATCCAGCACAACCGCCAGTGAATAAACCGTTTGGTTCTACAGGCGAAAATGATGAAATTTAAGGGAATTAAATTAAATTTCAGATAAACAGTACAAAAAATCTTTGATTTTTGTGATAAGTTCGACCACTCTATATTGAGTGGTCGTTCTTTTTTGGCCGTTATAAAAACAAATAAGTGAGGAAAATACGATGAAGAAACCAGGTCGTTTTTTAGCACCGATTGTCATTGCCGGAATTACGGTAGGGTTTTTAGCAAGTGCTTATAAATTTGTATTTAGTAAGTCGGAAAGCTCAAAACAGACTACTTCTCAGCCACAAGATTCATCGAACGCATCAAGTAGTTCGAAAAACTCAAATTAGCTTATACATATTGGGCAGCAGCATAGGCAGAAGACCATGCCCACTGGAAGTTGTAGCCCCCTAAATGTCCAGTGACATCGAGTACCTCGCCAACAAAAAACAGTCCTTTCTGCTTTTTACTCTCCATGGTCTTAGAAGATACTTCTGTTGTATCTATTCCACCTAAAGTAACTTCAGCGGTACGATATCCTTCTGTTCCAGACGGTTTAACTGCAAAGCCATGTAACTGCTCGGCAATATGGTCTAGCTGTGCATCACTGATATTGCCAATCGCTATTTCGCTCTGTTCTGGCCATATGAGTTGTTGTAACTCTTGAATAATACTTTTGGCAGTAAACTCATTAAGAAGGGTGCGTAATAAAACTTTTGGCTGTGCTTTCTTTTTATCTTTTAAATAAGTTGCTAAATTTTGGCTAGGGAAGAAGTCAATTTTAAAACTTTCTCCTGAATTCCAATAGTTTGAAAGCTGCAAAGAACTTGGCCCACTCAAGCCACGGTGGGTAAATAATAACGCTTCAGTAAAGCTATTTTTTGAGTTACTTAACGTCACATCCAAAGCATTACCACTTAAACGTGTGGTCACTTCTTTAATGTGATCTGAAAAAGTAAATGGAACTAAACCTGCACGAGTTGGAAAAACTTGATGGCCAAATTTTTGTGCTAGTTCATAGCCAAAACCGGAACCACCTAATGTGGGAATCGATAATCCCCCAGTGGCAATAACTAAAGAATCACAAGTGTAATGTCCTTGATTGGTGTTTAGTGAAAACCCACCTTGTTCTAAGGGTGTAATTTGGCCAACTTCGCAATGGGTTTGAATATCCACATTTTTGGTTTTATTACACTCGTTCACAAGCATTTCTAAAATTTCTTTAGCGCCGTTTAGCGTAAATAATTGCCCGTGTTTACGTTCTTCATAGGCAATTTTGTAGTCACATACCAAACCGATAAAGTCCCAGTTGCTATAGCGTGACAGGGCAGAAATAACGAAGTGCGGATTATGAGAAATATAGTTATCAGGTTCGACATACAGATTGGTAAAGTTACACTTACCGCCACCTGACATTAAAATCTTTTTACCAATTTTATTGGCTTTTTCTAAAATTAAAACCGAGCGCCCACGTTTAGCAGCATGTGCAGCCAGCATGAGTCCAGAAGCACCTGCACCTAAGACAATGACATCAACATGGCTGTTAGACATAAGAGGTTCTCGATTAATCTTGAAAATTAAAAAGGGGCATATACTATCATGCCGAGCCTTAGTCATGCTAAAGACATTTATCACGGTAGTGAACAATGCGACCTAAAAGCTAGTAAGTTATTGATGTGATTTATTTCTTATATCTGCCTGTAAACCACCAGAATGAATTGCCAGAATGCGAGTTCCTTCAGGGAAGTAGTTGTTTTTGATAAGGTCAAAAAGACCGAACATCATTTTTCCCGTATAGATCGGTTCAATGGGTACAGTATATTGTTCTTCGAAATTTTCTATAAATGCCAATAGCTCTGGCGAAGTTTTAGCGTAACCACCACAACAATAGGCATCTGTCAGCGACCAATTCTGTTTCTTAGTCCACTGCTGAATCTCTTGTTGTAGAAAGTCGCCTTTTAATGCTGAAAATCCTAGAACCTTTTGATGCGGTGCACTTCGTTCAATGAGCCCTGAAATCGTGCCTCCAGTTCCAACCGCACAGCAAATGACATCATAGTTTTGTAAATCGCTTTGACTGAGAATTTCCTGACCTCCTTGTACTGCTAGCTCATTAGAACCACCTTCAGGAATAATGAAAGTTTCAGGAAATTGATTATGTAATTGTTGAAGGTAGTTTGCGTCATCCCTCAAGCGATATTCAGTGCGCGAGACAAAATGTAAATGCATTCCTAAACTTTGAGCTTTTGCCAAGGTTGGGTTAAGAGGCTGGGTTGCTAATTCTTCACCACGAATAATGCCTACACTTTTAAAGCCGAAAAGATGAGCTGCATACGCAGTTGCGGCAATATGGTTTGAATAAGCCCCACCAAAAGTCAAAACGCCTGATAATGCTTGTTGTTTTGCGGCAAGCAGATTGTATTTTAGTTTGAAAAACTTATTACCCGAAATTTGAGGGTGAATTAAATCTAACCGCTTAATGTCGAGATGCAGGGGATAGGGTAATTGAATATATTGATAAGGAACTGATTGAGCAATGTGATCAAACATTAGAAATTGAGAAAATAATGATTGATCACATTGTAACTTTTTAAATAGAACTTTAAAAAGCTGTTTAAGAATTTGTATCGACAGAAGTAACCACTGACATGCCTGGGCGTAAATGCTCCATTCCTTCTTGATTTGGATCAATAGTAATGCGTACGGCAATTCGTTGAACAACTTTGGTAAAGTTACCTGTCGCATTGTCAGGTTTTAACACACTGAACTCGGAACCCGCAGCAGGTGAGATCTGCTCAACATGTCCTGTAAATTTTTTGTGTTTCATCGCATCGACTGTAAACCATGCTTTCTGACCTATTCGCATATTGGCAATTTGGGTTTCTTTGAAATTGGCAATCACCCAAGTTTGCTGTGGAATGAGATAGAGTAACTGTGAGCCTGCTGCTACATATTGCCCAACACGAGGGTTAACTTCACCAAGTTGGCCATCCATCGGAGCAACAATAACGCTATAGTCTTTGGTGGTTTGTGCTTGGTCTAACTGTGCTTTAGCACTTGAAACTTGTGCTTCTAAACCAGCTTCTGCAACTTGTGCTGTTTTAAGTGCTTCATTTGCAACTAGCACATTTGCCTCTGCCTGTTTAAGCGCTGCAAGATTATTTTCAGCATCTGCCGCGGCTTTATCTTGCTCAGATTTAGAAGCTGCGCCACTATTTCCTAGCTGTTGATATCGTCTAAGCTGGGCTAAAGAAAGTTCATATTGAGCTTTGGCTTGATCCACTTTAGCTTGTGCCGCCACAATGTCAGCTTGTTTTTGGGCAATGGATTGCGTTTGATTGGCTAAGGTATTTTTAGCTTGCTCAACACCAGAAGCTGCTTGCGTTACTTTTTGGTCGTAAGTGGTTGCATCAATATGCATGAGCACTTGACCTTTTTTGACATGATCAAAGTCTTTAACGACTACATCTTTAACGTAACCATTAATTTGTGAAGATAAAATCGTGGTTTTACCTTTGACATAACTATTGTCAGTTTGCTGAACACTCGTTGCAAATGGCCCGATTCTCCATGCCCATAAAATCACTAAAATACCGACAATAAGAACACCTAACATCCATAACAACGTTGAGCGTTTTGTCGGAATCAGTTTACTTGCAGGTGCAGGTGCAGGTGCAGGTGCAGGTGTTGGCTCGTTGGCGGGTGCCTGAGCTGGTGTTGGTTCCGGTTTGTTTTGATCATCTGACATATATCAATCTCAATTTCTATTTCATCAAATAGGAAAGCCATTAAGGACGGCTAATTCCTCTGCGTTGTAGATATTTACTACGCGCAATATTAAATCCACCCCATAAGAGTAGGGCGACGGCAAAAATACCGTTTAAAGCAATAACATCATTGTAGGCACGAACTTGGGCTTCACGAGTGACCACTTGATTAAGTGAGCGCATGGATTGAGCTGTTTGTAATGCTGGGTCAGTAGTGGTGATTGATGCACTGCGTTGATAGGTGGAGAGCCTTTGAGCGACTAGAGGGTCTGCTTGTTCTAAATCTTTAATAATCTCTGCCTGATAGTTTTGCGTACGATGTTGTTGATAGGTCGAGAAGAAAGAAGACCCAACAAGACCACCGAAAGTTTGGGTAGCAGAAAATAATACGATAAAGGTCACTACGTAAGATGGGCCTTTAGCAAGCGTTTGCGCAAAGCCAATCAGAAGTAATGGACCAATAAATAGACCACCAGCAAAACCGACTAAAAACTGACTTGCAAAGAAATTCACAGGTCGGACATCACTGGTTAGGTGATAATCTAGTCCACAGGCAACCAGAATGAGGAATTCTGCAAAAAGTAAGTGAAAGATAATTCGTTCGCGTGAAAAGGTAAGTGCACTAAAAAGTGTTCCGCTTAAAATCCCGACTAATATGACAACATAAAGTGGCACAAATTGGTCAGGACCCATTCCCATTGTTTTTAAGAAGTTAACAGCAGCGTAGCTTTGTTCAGACATTAAAAGTCGGATAGCAAAAGCACCAAAAATGAAACGTAAGGTCGAAGCAGTACCTAGCCAGCGTGTCATAATTAAGGGATTGGCACGATAGTGTTCGTAGAGTAAACCTAAAACGACTAAGCTAAAACCTGCAATTAAGACGTAAGCAAGCCATTCACTATTAAACCACCATAAAATTGGGCCTTGCGTGAGCACAATACACAAGCAGGCAAAGCCAGGAGCCAATAAGGCAAAGGTAAAGAAATCTTGCTTCTCAAAAACATAGATTCTTAAACTACGTGGTAATTTCAATGAAACCACCATGGCTAAGCAACAAAGTGCTAAACCAAGCTCAAAGGTGTAAAGAACAGACCAACTGTCTGTACTGACAAGAAATGGAGAAATAATCCAAGCTAACGGTACGCCAAGTTGCTGAAAGCCGAAGGCGATATAGATTCCTTTTGCCATGTCTGCTTTCTTGAAGGCTTGCATGGTGTAATACATACCTAATGAGCTTAATGGTGCTCCCGCTAAACCTGCCACAACCCGTGCGAATAGTGCCATTTCATAGGTGTGTACAAAAATATGCAATACAAGCACGGCAATAAAAATGACAAGGCCTATTTCTGAAAATACTCTTAAGCCATATTGTTGTCTGGCTTTAAATAAAATCAGGTTTGAACTGACATTTGCCATGACATATGCCGCAGGCAGCCAAGCAGCTTCGGAAGGCGTCAGGCCATATTCACCTTGAATTAAAGGTAAGTTTGCTGTAATAAAACCATTACTTAAGCTTGCCGAAAGGGCGATAAATAAACCAATAAAAAAGTAAATAAATCGCTTAGGTACAGAATGCGCAATAGCTGCTGGTGAACCAGGTAGAGTCGGTTGCTCTTCTGGTGTCCAGTCGGGTGGTGTTTCTAAATAACGAGGCGTTTTACTCATTCTATCCCTCGAATTTTTTGTATTTGAATACCGTGAAATAGTAATTCAATTGCTCGTTTTGCTAAGCGAGTCTGTTCTTCTGGCTCATGTCCTTGAAATGAAGAACCCAACATCGCAGTGACCATTGCATAGTCATTGGCAGTGAAATCAGCTCGGCACAGTTTTTGTTGTATCGCATTTTCAATCAGTGGGTTAAGTGCATTATTTCGCCGTTCATAAATTTTTAACATAATTGGGTCTTGTCGATCAATTACTCTCCAAAAATCTTGCAAAATTGCGAGCTTGGGAAGTTGCCCAATATGTCCTTCAATTAAACGAAATAAACCGTCCTCGAATTGTTGAAAATGAGCTGCTTTTTGCTCTAGCTGTGTAATCGCACGCTCTAAAAGCGAGCTAATTAAAGCCTTGCGATCACAAAAGTTGCGGTAAAAAGTTGCTCTGCCGACCCCAGCGTGGTCAATTACAACTTGTAAGGGAACATTAATGCCATGAATACGAAAACATTCTTCGGCTGCATTGAGTAATTCATCCCGATTGTGGGCAGCAATTTTTTGACGTTTACTCATGTCATCGATTGGGGAGTTTCAAAGGTGATATATTTAACGGACATTTTTGTCCGTTGTGAAGATATAAATTGTAAAAACATGAAAATTCAATTTTCATCATTTATATCTTCTGCATTTTTATATGCGTCATAAAAAGCTGTTAGAATACCGCGCAATTGCGTGATGCTAGGTCAATACAATGTTTGAGTCCCTTATTCCTCTTTTTTCAATTGCTATGGCATTGATGCTTGGAGCAATAAGCCCTGGGCCAAGCTTTATTTATGTAGCGCAAAATTCAATTTCTAAATCACGTAAACATGGCTTGTTTACAGCGTTAGGAACAGGAACGGGCGCAGCTCTGTTTGGCCTATTAGCTGTTATGGGATTGCAAGCAGTTTTACTGGCAGTACCTTCTGCATATTTAATTTTAAAAATTGGTGGTGGACTGTATTTGCTTTGGCTGGCTTTTAAAATTATTAAACATGCCAAAGAACCAATTGCTATGGAAAATGATGGCAAATCAAAAATGACCTATAAACAGGCATATCGTTATGGTTTGATTACGCAATTAAGTAATCCGAAAATTGCAGTCGTGCTAGCGAGTGTATTTACTGCTTTGTTGCCCAAAGAAATCCCAAATTATTACTACGTCGCATTACCAGTGATTTGTTTTATGATTGATGCGGGTTGGTATTCATGTGTGGCAATGCTGTTATCTTCAGAGAAGCCTAGAACAATGTACTTAAAAGCAAAAACTGGCGTTGACCGAGTAGCTGGAAGTATTGTGAGTGTATTAGGCTTAAAGTTAATTTTCTTCAAATGATAAGTCTTTAATTAAAATATCTAAAAAATCCAAAGCCAGCTATTTATAGTCTGGCTTTATTTTTGCGTAAAATATATACAAATTGAAATATCTTTTTTAGCACTTAAACACTTTAAAAGTGGTAACTTAATAAATAAAACAAAAAGAAATGAGGATCACGTTATGAAAAAACTAATGGTGAGCATTTCTGTAGTTTTTCTCATCTTAACTACAGGATGTGAGATGAGAACAATGAGCAAGCAACAGCCAGCAAATGAGCGGACCATGAGTATTGTGGGTACTCCGGTTCATGAAAAGGATTATAAAATTTCCGATATACAAGTGAATAATCATGAGCAAGCTAACTATTAAGTTACTTGCTGGATGTGCAACTTACTGTATTTTGAATATGGTAAATGCATGTGAGCCTGCTTCTTTAGATTGTAAGCTTTTTCAGGAAAAATATGATTTAAATCATGATGGCATGTATAGCCTAAAAGAATTTCAACGCGTTGAAGATTTCTATCCTTACAACTGGCCGAGCGATAAACGTTTTCAAGGTGAAAACAAGCAAACAGAGCTATTTCATTATCTAGATGAAAATAAAAATGGTTATTTAACAAATGAGGAGTTAGGAAACATACATGTTTTATTTAATAACCCTTGTGAAGGGTGGCCGTGGTCATAATTTGAGAGCATTGGCTTCCTAAAGTTATTTAATACTTTGATTTACTCAGTTTTGATATTCCTAAAATAAAAAAGCTTCCAATTCAGGAAGCTTTTTTATTAAGACAGATTAAGAAACTTTATCGCCTGGTTTCGCGCCTGTATCTGGAGAAATAATGAAAATACCTTCACCATTTCCAGCAGCAAGTACCATTCCGTTTGAAATACCAAAACGCATTTTACGTGGTGCAAGGTTAGCCACCATGACGACCAATTTACCTTTTAAATCTTCTGGTGCATATTGGCTACGAATACCACTAAATACATTGCGTGGTTCAGTTTCACCAACGTCTAACGTCAGTTGAAGTAACTTATCTGAACCTTCAACTGTACCTGCTTCAATGACCTGAGCAACACGCAAGTCAACTTTTAAGAAGTCTTCGATACCGATAATCTCAGCTTCTCCCACTGCTGGAGCAGGGGCTGCTTTTTTCTCGGCAGCTTTGTCCTTTTTCGCTGTTGCTTTAGTTGCTTCTGGAGCAGGAGTACCTAAAGACTCTTTAGATGCATCCACCATTGCGGTAACAGCTTTTGGATCAACACGCTGCATGAGAGGTTGGAACTGTGCAATCTCGTGACTTACAAGAATTTGTTTACGTGATTCGAAATTAAAGCTTTCAAGTTTTAAGAAACCTTGAACTTGCTCAGCCAAAGTTGGAAGAACAGGCGCTAAGTACACTGCTAATTGACGGAATAAGTTGATACCAACCGAGCATACATCAAGAACCTGTTGCTCTTGACCTTCTTGTTTAGCAAGGGCCCAAGGTTTTTTCTCGTCAATATATTGGTTTGCACGATCAGCTAGCGCCATGATTTCACGAATAGCTAGTGAGAATTCACGTGCTTCATATGCACTAGCGATTGAATCACCTGCATCAATAAAGCTTTGTACCAATTCAGGTTCTGCACATTCAGCAGACAAAGTATTGTTAAAGCTACTGTTGATAAATTTAGCGCAACGACTAGCAATGTTGACTACTTTACCGACTAAGTCAGAATTTACTTTTTGAATAAAATCATCAAGATTTAAATCAGAGTCTTCAACTTTATCTGAAAGTTTAGAAGCAAAGTAGTAACGTAAATATTCTGGGTTTAAATGCTGTAAATAAGTCTCTGCTTTAATAAAAGTACCGCGAGACTTAGACATTTTTTGTCCGTTCACAGTCAAGAAACCATTTACAAACAGACCAGTTGGAGTGCGATAGTTTGCACCATCCAACATTGCAGGCCAGAACAAAGCATGGAAATAAACAATATCTTTACCAATGAAATGGTAAACGTCGTTTTGGCTGTCTTTTTTCCAGAAATCATCAAAGTTTAAATCTGGACGTTTCGCTTTGATGTAGTTTTCAAAACTAGACATATAACCAATTGGTGCATCAACCCAAACATAGAAATATTTATTTGGTGCATCTGGAATTTCAAAACCAAAATATGGCGCGTCACGAGAAATATCCCAATCTGCTAAACCTGCTTCAAACCATTCATCGAGTTTGTTTGCAATCGAAACAGGTAAGCGACCTTCATCACGGGTCCATTTCTGTAAATATTCAGCAAAGTTCGGTAGTTTAAAGAAATAGTGATCTGAAGATTTTTCAACTGGTGTTGCACCACTTAAAGTCGAGCGCGGGTTAAGTAACTCCGTTGCATTATAAGTTGTACCGCAAACTTCACATGAGTCGCCGTATTGATCTTCAGACTTACATTTCGGGCATGTACCTTTAATGAAGCGGTCAGATAAGAACATGCCTTTTTCTGGATCAAATAATTGAGTTACAGGACGAACTGCAATATTTCC
This sequence comes from Acinetobacter sp. IRS14, assembly GCF_034650275.1. Taxonomy (NCBI): domain Bacteria; kingdom Pseudomonadati; phylum Pseudomonadota; class Gammaproteobacteria; order Moraxellales; family Moraxellaceae; genus Acinetobacter; species Acinetobacter sp. IRS14. Next base: position 75,708 of record NZ_JAOVFN010000007.1, on the reverse strand, counting down.
AGCTTCACGGTTTTTAATATAAATATCTGTTGAACGTGCTTTATTGGCATCGCTATGAGTTGAATCATAGTGATCGAAATGTACACCGAAGCCATCAAAATCACGAATATGTTCTTTCTGAACGTTCGCAATTTGCTCCTCAGGGCTAATACCGTTTGCCTCAGCACGTAGCATGATGGCAGTACCATGAGCATCATCCGCACATACATAAGTCACATCATGACCCATTGCCCGCATGGCACGAACCCAGATATCTGCCTGGATGTAACCGAGTAAATGACCCATATGAATTGGACCATTAGCGTAAGGAAGGGCATTAGTGACTAAAATTTTACGCACGGATTTCATTCTCTCATTCGTATTTATAAGGTGGAAGATTTTAACTGATGAAGGAGGAAAAACAAAGCAACGCTTTGTCCGACTGCAAGACGAGAGCTAAGCTTGAGTGGTGGGATAAGCAAAGGTTAATAATCTTTGTCCAAGCGCAAGGCGAGAGCTGTTCTTGAGTGGAGGGATAATATCTTTGTTGGGCAACAATGAGTATTCGTAAAAATCGGGTTTTAATTGCGAAGTTATTTCTCTTTAGAACAGATAAACAAATCGAAAAATATTTGAATCTTCCTGTATTGTCTTTGTTTCAAATTGCAGTTACGGTCAGAAAACAAGCCATAACGATGTATAACTAATAACTTATTCAGGTAATTTTTTAATTAACTACGAGGATAACAACGATGACTACTGAAAATAAATTAGATGATTTAAAGGAAAATGTAAAAGAAAAACAAGCTGCTGGTAAAGAAGCAGTTGAAAATACAGTAAACGAATTAAAGGCAAAAGCGGCAGATGCAAAAGCTCAAGGCGAAAAAGCTTTGGATGATTTAAAGGAAAATGTAAAAGAGAAGCAAGCGGCTGGTAAAGAAGCGGTTGAAGATAAAGCAAGTAATTTGAAAGGCAAACTTGAAGATGCTCAGCACACTCTGCAAGACAAGTTCGATCATTTACGTACTGAGGCAAGCCATAAACTTGATGATGCTAAAGCTAAGGCAGCAGAGCTAAAAGATGAGGCTGCAACAAAATTTGATGAGTTAAAAACTCAAGCAACAGCAAAATTTGACGAGTTAAAGAAAACAGCAACTGATAAGTTAAATAAATTGAAAAACCATGATTCTGCTGAATAAGCTGATCTAAACTAAAATCTGCACTCCTCACCTAAAAGATGAGATTGTAAGTGAGTAATTATTCATCCCAAGGTGAGCGAGTGCGGACCAATACTGTTACACTATCTCCATTAAGCTGTAATGATCTGTTTTTGGAGTAAACAATATGTCTTGGCTTTCTTCACTAAAGTCTGTTTTTTCACCCGCACAAGAAGTGAAAGAAGATGAAATCCAAACCGTACTCCAAAATTATTTACTACCCCATTCAAAAGATGCTTTAAAAGATCGCATTAGTCAGCTCCAAGTTCAGGGTCGTGTATTACAACTTACAATTAATACATTTCCTGATGAAAAAGAGCACTTGCAGCAAATTCATGATGATTTGGCTGGGGCTTTGGAAAAGTGTGGTATTGAAGAATTAAACCTACATGTGGTGCAACAGAAGCGCCCTACACAAGAAAGTTCAAACTTACCTCCTGTACTAGATGCTTCACCTAAATCAGAACCAGATCCGAATAATCCCCCTATTCAAAAAGCTGCTCCACAACAAAGAGATGTTCCACTTCATCCACGCATTAAGCATGTTATTTTAGTTTCATCTGGTAAGGGCGGCGTTGGTAAATCGACAACTACGGTCAATTTAGCGCTCGCTTTGCAAAAAATGGGACTTAAGGTTGGGGTTTTGGATGCCGATATCTATGGCCCAAGTATTCCGACAATGCTAGGCAATGCAGGCAAAACACCTCTTATTGAAAGTGAAAACTTCGTGCCTTTAGATGCCTATGGAATGGCAGTGTTATCGATTGGACATTTAACTGGTGATAACAACACACCTGTCGCGTGGCGTGGACCAAAGGCAACAGGTGCTTTAATGCAATTGTTTAATCAAACGCTTTGGCCTGATCTAGATGTGCTCATGATTGATATGCCACCGGGTACTGGTGATATTCAACTTACGCTTGCACAGCGTATTCCAGTGACTGGTTCAATCATTGTGACTACACCACAAAATGTTGCCTTACTGGATGCTACAAAAGGTATTGAGTTGTTTAATAAGGTTGGCATTCCAGTATTAGGTGTCGTTGAGAACATGTCGACCCATATTTGCTCTAACTGTGGTCATGAAGAACAAATTTTTGGTATTGGTGGTGGTGATAAGCTCTCTGAACAGTACCACATTCCATTGTTAGGTCGTTTACCTTTAAACGCTCAGATCCGTGAGCATGCCGATCAGGGTAAACCAAGTGTTGTAGCAATGGATGATGCGGCTGATAGTTATATTGATATTGCTAAAGTTATGTGGGAACAAATTGAAAAAATTCCTCAACGTACACGTGATGACAAGCGGATTTTTTAACTTATTAAAGCCCGACTTTAAGTCGGGCTTTTTATTGTCTGGTTAAAATAAAAAATTAAATTACTGAATTTTAATAACAAAGCTAAACTTGAAATTGGCATGTAGATTGCTACTTTACACTTTTTAAAAAGAAAGGGTAAAAAATGCAATTTAAATGTGCTTTTGGCGTAATCAGTTTATGTAGCGCTTTATTTTTAGTCGGATGCAATAATGACGACTCTTCTGTTTCACAAACACCAACCGTTCAGGACCAAAAACAAAAATTACAGCCGATTATTATTCAGGGTGCTTTGCCAGTAGAATCGGAAAAAATGGCTTCAAAATTAGAGAATAAGACTGTTGAAGAAATTGGTGGTTGGAAATTCTGGAAGGGCACCTATAACGGTTATCCAATGATTATTTCTAAAACCCGTATGGGGATGAGCAATTCTGCTGCTGCAACTGCTTTAGCTATTGAGCGTTATAAACCGATTGCGATCATTAATCAGGGAACAGCAGGTGGGCACGACCCAGATCTACATGTTTACGATATTGTTTTAGGAAAATATACGACTAATATTGGTGCATTTAGAACTCCTAAACAGCCATTGGGTGCTGGGTCAAATTCACTCACTTGGGTTGAAGCTTTTGATGTTTTGCCAACAGCTGAGTCTGATCCGGAACCGATTGCAATACGCAAATTTGAAGGTGATCAAGAGCTATTAATGGCGGCACATAAAGTCCGTTATGATAAAGGTGAGGTGGTTGAAGGAACGATTGGTTCAGCAGATGTTTGGAATAACGAACTTGATCGTATTCAATTTTTCCATCAGCGTTATGGCACTTCAGTTGAGGAAATGGAAGCAGCATCAGTTGCACAAATTGCAAGTCAGTTGAATGTTCCGTTTTTAGGCATTCGAATCTTATCTAATAATATTACGAATAACGGAGCTTATGACCCTGGTACAGGAGAGGCTTGCCAAGAGTATGTACTCAATGTGGCTGAAGAATATATGAAATCAAAACTACCAAAATAATAATTTAACACTCAGCAAGAAGATTGAAGTTTTATAAAACTTCTTCTTCTTGCTTTTTATGACGATGTCTACTTTTCCAGTTCTTAATAACCATCCAACGCCAGAAAATTTCTGTAGATAAATATAAAATGACGGCAAATACGAAAGCTTCGACAACCAGACCTGTCATCAAAATTTTCGCAAGACTAAAATCAATATGCCCGTGCCCGAAATGAGTAATCCAGCGGGAAATTTGGTGCAATACACCTAGCAACATTTCTTTATTAATCATATGCACATGAAAAATATGTGCACCAAACCAAAAACCAATATAGAGAATTGGAACTAGAGTAAGAGGATTACTTAGCCAAGCCAGCATTAAGCTAATTGGTAAATTTACTTCGAATAGTAAGACTGCCATCACAATAAATACACTGTGAAAAGGAATAGGCAGTAAACCAAAAAAAGTTCCGACAAAAACAGCTCTGGTAATCGATTTCCGATTGACATACCAAAGCACAGGATTCAAGGTCTTTTTACCAAAAATCCTTAGAAATTTCATATTTGAAACTTTCTCGGGTGAGGGAAGCCAAGATTGAAAAAAGTGCTTTGCCATAATCATTAAGGTAGTAGAGCTCGGTGCTCTATTTAAAAAAATCAGAAACAATATATGAATTGAAACTTATTAAAAGCTTAAAATTTAAACTTACCATCGCTATATATTTTTTATTATAAAGGCTTTTGATGGAAAAATAGACTTAAAATAAAAATACTTATGTTACTTAAGTACGAAATTATTTGAAAAGCATAACAACTGACCGTAAAGTTTTCTTTACTGCTTTCTCTAGTAATTTTATAAGTAATTGTTTTTAATTTATTTATTTTAAATTAAAAAATGATTTGAAAAACTTTGTCTTACAATTACCTTTTGCCATGTGAGCGGATATCTATTAATCTGAGATGACTATATTGTGAGGTCATTCAATGATTTCATGGCTTTTTATTGGCTTAGTAGCCACAATTTTACTTACCCCTGGTCCAACTAACACTTTGCTTGCTTCTTCAGGCGTGCAAGTAGGACTACGGAAGTCAGTAAAACTTATTCCAGCAGAAGTTTTGGGTTACGTAATCTCTATTTCTGCATGGGGAATGCTAATTGGGAAAGTGTCCAACACATTGCCCTTGCTGCCGCCTATTCTTAAGCTGTTGAGTGCCTGCTATATCATTTTCTTAGCCATTAAGTTATGGCATACGGCAAATCAAGAAGTTGAATTAAATCAGCCTACAATCCGTGCTCGTGAATTATTTTGTGCAACTTTATTGAACCCCAAAGCCTTACTGTTTGCTTCAGCAATTTTTCCGGTAGCTGCATGGAGTGATTTTCATATTTATTTGGTTCATATGATGGCTTACTTAGCACTCATTACACCAATTGCGTTGTTCTGGATTTTCTTGGGTTCAGTTTTAGCATCTAAGAAAGTGGGTTGGTTAAATCAAACTAATTTACAAAGAACGGCTTCACTTGTTTTAGTCAGCTTTTCAATTCCAATTAGTTATTCTGCTTTACTGAACCTTTAAATGTACAGCTGAGCTATTCTTATCGAGAAGAGTAGCTCAAGCGTTGTTTTCATAATTGCTTTTTTACGTTAAAGTACGTCGCAATCAATGAAATTACCTTTTGGATAGAAAATACATGGCTATTAAGTCTGATCGTTGGATTCGCGAGATGAGCGAAAAACACGGCATGATTGAACCTTATGCAGAGAATCAAGTCCGTTTTGATGAAAATGGTGAAAAGTTGATTTCCTACGGGGTCTCTAGCTATGGTTACGATGTACGCTGTGCCCGTGAATTTAAGGTTTTTACTAACGTACATTCTGCAATTGTCGATCCAAAGAATTTTGATGACAAAAGCTTTATCGATATTGAATCTGATGTTTGTATTATTCCGCCAAACTCATTTGCTTTAGCACGTACAATCGAATATTTCCGTATTCCTCGTAATGTGTTGACAGTCTGCTTAGGTAAATCGACCTATGCTCGCTGCGGTATCATTGTGAATGTGACTCCATTAGAACCTGAATGGGAAGGTCACGTAACTTTAGAATTTTCAAACACCACTAATTTACCTGCCCGTATTTATGCAGGGGAAGGTGTAGCACAAATGCTATTTTTTGAAAGTGATGAAGTATGTGAAACATCTTATAAAGACCGTGGTGGTAAATACCAAGGCCAAACAGGTGTTACACTGCCTAAGACATAATTTTTCTTAGATAAAGAAGAGTTTTAAAATAATGGGTCACTGAGGTGGCCCAATTTTATAAATAAAACTTACATGAGATGCGTTTATCGGAATTATGATAAACGACAGTTTCCTTTTGTAAAAAATAATATAATATGATCAATAATTGATTTGTTTTTTTGTTCTGCATCACAGAATTTAAAAGCAAATGTATCGGTTGTCTTTTTAGTCGTAATTGTTTAGATATCTACTAAATTTAGGCAAACCAAATAAAAAGAAATTAAACAGGATTATGCCCCCACGGATACGGAGGTCGGCCATGCGACATTTTACGTCTCTTCGAGTAGCACTCTTGACACTCGGAAGCTTATGCTTTTCTTCAGCTTATGCTGCTTCTACATTAGTGCCTATGTCAGATGCTGAACTATCCGCAACTCGCGGGCAAGCCTTAATGGGCATGTCTTATATTGCACCTACGGATTCCGCAAGCAACTCAAGTTCAAATGGAAATATGGGATTTTATCGACTCGCTCTAGATGCTCAATTAGAACTTAATGCCAATATTAAAAAGTTACAGTTAGGTTGCGGTGGGGTAAATGGAGCTGGTGCTTGTGACATTGACATTGACTATCTTAGTTTAAGTGGTGGCACAGTAGATAGTACGAGCACTGAACGTGCTTCTTCCTCCGCTGTTATTACTAATCCATTTTTAGAGTTTGCTGTTAAAAATCCAGATTCAGCTTCTACTCGTGAGATTCAAGGTTTTAGATTAAGTGCTAAGTCACTTTCGGGTTTACTTACTTTTGGTTTAGAGAATGGTGATGCTGCGAGTGGTATTAATTCATTAAGTGGATATATGGTAACTAAACCAACAGGAGGGACCGTAACTACGAATCCTTACTATGGTATTACTCAAGATGAAACAAACACTGCAATTACAGGTCGAGCAACTGTTTTAGGACAAGGGGCAACTGTTCCATTCACTTCTACTGCTTATAATTTGAATTTAGGTGTAGGGACTGGTACTTTGTCTATGGGCCAACAGATTATTACGGGTAAACGTATTAATACAGCTAACTTAAATGCAACTGCAAAAGTTGGTGGGCTTGCAATTACAGGAACATTAAATGCTACGGCATCTGTACTGGGAATTCCAATTCCAATTTCAGGTAACGTAACAGGTTCAGTGGATAATCTTGATGTAAATGTGGCAATTAAACAAAGTCTGGGTTATTTCCATGCTGCACAATTAAATGGATCTGCTGGTTACCTATCGGTGCAAGGTGTGAATATTCTATGGCCAGAGGCTGCATCTACAGCACAAACAGGATGGTGGCTAGAGCTTACAAACCCAATCGATATTGGTCAAATTACTCCAACAGGTAGTGTTGACATTGCGCTTTCTACGATTGTTGATGCTTTAGGTCAAGTAAGTGCCTTTTTAAATAGTCCAGGTCATGCAGTGGATTGTGGAGCTTTAGCAACTAACTGTTTAATCGCCGGAAATCTTCCTGTGGGAACGGTTGACTTGACTGGTAAAACACCAGCTTCTATGGCCTTAACCAATATCGTATTACAAAAACAAAGTTTCTCAGCCAACTGTTATGGCTCATTAAAATTCTGTTAATTGAGTTTTAAAGCATCTGCTATTTTTCATTCATCGGAAAAGTTGTTTTTTACTTATTTAATTTTGCATTTGAGTAAATATTCAGCATAATGGAAATGTGGAAAGGTTGGCAATTTTAATGTTTGCCCCTTGCAAGAGGAAAAGGAAATTATTCTATCTTGCGCTAAGGACTGTTAAAGAAAAAGAAATATGGTGCGCGGCATCGTATAAAACAGGAAGGTCACGATGACTACACTTAATTATACGGTAAGTTTTCAAAAAACCGTTTTAGCAGGTTTAATTGGTCTTTTATTAAGCCAGCCTAGCTTTGCTCTTGAAGAACTTTCTGATGCTGGTTTAAGTGAAACTACTGGCGAAGGTATTGCAATATTACCCCAAAATGCCTTTATGGTATTCCGTGGTGCTGGCCCAAATGAATCTGTAAATCAAATTATTACCGATCGAAGTAAAGATACGGGTTACATTAACTATGTGCCTGTTGGTCCTTTAAGTGTCTCTGCTGCTGATACGAGTGGTAATGGTAGTGTTGGTCCAGAAGACCGAGCAATAGGTAAAGCGGATATCTTTCTTTATGGTTTAGCGCTATCTAAGTCAGATGGTGATGCAAATTCGCGTATTGCTAATACCTCAGCCGCAGCAGCGATTTCGAGTTGGGGTACAGGAGCCAATCCATGGATATTCAAAGTAAAAACTGCTACGAACGTACCTAATTTTAGTACCACCGATAGTTCTGTTTATCCAGTCACGTATTTATCTTTAGAGGCTCCTCTTTATCAACCAACAATTGATGGTGCAGAAGGGGCAGATGCATATAATTTAAAATTGGGTCTATGGGCCGATGCATTTGTACGAAATCCAAATGTTGTCGCTACAACGGATGGCTCTCTAGCTCAATTTCAATATGGCAATAACAACGGATTAATTGGAACAAGTATTGATACAACCCGTGCTAACAGATTGCGCTTACAAGGCATTTTAAATGGCTTTAGTTTAAATGGTAGTCAGATTAGCTTGTTTCAGACCTTAGGGGGAGCTACCACTGCTGGAGGGATGAGTCCTTTTTATAACAATACTTTAGGAATGTCTGGTTTAGTTCGTTTAAATACAGGCGATAGTAAAAACACCAGTATTGTTACTGAAAATGTTACGAGTCAAACGCAAACATATGCAACAAGCAGTAATAACGGATGGCAAACGGTACATGCAGGTGCAAACTCAACTTTAAGTACCAGTAGTACTGGCGATTGTGGTAACAGTGGAACGGGAAGTTTTAGTACATTACGTGGTTGTCGTTACTATGTAGAAAATCGAACACGGACAGATACAAAAACATCGAATAAAACGCGAATCGCATTTAATGACACAAGTAAAGTATTACGTTTTAGTACTCGAGAAACCTCAGACTCACCAAATGCTTCAAATAATTTATATACACCAGCATTTGACTCTGCAGCTGCTGTAGCACCAAAGTTTGCTGATAGTGAAGGATTGTACCTTTATAATCCAAATATTAACTTAGTGTTAGGTAATTTATATCAGCCCCTTATTTTAGGTTCTGACGGAAAAAACTTTAGCATCGAAATTGCACGAATTGCGAATAAACCTGAAATATATAAACAAATTTATACAGATTACTCTGGTGTAGACGCTACGTATAAAGGTTCTACTTGTAATGTTTATTCTTGTGCTAACCCTACACACAGTAGTATTGCAATTGGTACCGTATATAGTCCTGATAATGGAAAAACCTTGTTAGCAAATACGGGTGAAGGGGCAATTGGAGTTTCCTTTGGTCGTTTGGTTTCAACTGGCACACAGGTTTCCGGAACTTCAGCTGGTAGTTTGGTGTCATTGACCAATTCAGTATCTGGTACGACATCGGCTACAATGACAGAAGTCCGTTATAAACAAAGACAACAGAATACTCAGGTATGGAACCAAACTTATAGTTGTGGCTTGTTTAATTCGAATTGTGGTTATAGTGCTGTTGGATATTTATACCAGTGGGAATATAACAAAGGAACTGGTGCTTGGGTTATTACAAATCCAACAACGAAACCAGCCGATGCGACCCCTTGTTCTGGGGTATTAGGATGTACGAGTACATCTGGATCAACTCCAATCTATGGCGCAACCTCCAATCGTGATTGGAGTAATGCTGCTATTCCATGGCTAACTTCAAGAAATGCTGTAGTCAATGATTTGATTGGTAGTAGTAACGGCACAACAGGTTATGTTATTCCAACTGCCAATCAAGCTCCTGCTTTAGCTAATATTAGTCCTTTAAATAACTTAGGATCAGCTGCTATTGATGGTGTATTAATCCAGCATTTGAAACTGACAACTAAAGGTTTGTAAGAGGAGGATAATGATATGAAAAAATTAAGTACTTTGATCCTCACTCTTTTTACAACGGTTACTCATGCGGAGCTGCAAACTTTAGATAATGATGCTTTGCAGGCGATTAATGGTCAGGCTGGTGCTGATTTATCTTTAATGCTTAATTTAAACCAGACAGCTAACGGTGTATTTGATAATGGTAGTGGTGGTGTTTGTCAAAACGTCGAATTCTGTCATATTGGTTTAGCGATTAATAAGCGTTTTGTTCAGGCAGATGCAACTAAGCCAAGTGGTTGGGCTGAAAATAGCGATAGTGGTAATAAACTTTGGCTCGTGTTTAAAGGTGTACAAGGAACTTTAAATATTCAAAAAATGGGCTTGGATGGCGCTGATTTAAAGTATCTTGATAAAAGTAATACTGAAATTATTAAGCCAGCTATTCAGCTTAGTTTTAGTGCAGCACAGCCAATTTTAATTCGTAATTTTGGATTTAATGCTTTATCAATTGAGCAAGATAACTTTACCAGCTCAACAACAGCACAAGGTTCGAGTGCAAATATGTATGACTATGCATATTTCAAAAAACCGACATATGCTGCGACTACTAATAGTGGGAACCAGCAAATTGCTACAGCGACTCCATCGGCCTATGACTATGGGCGTGAAACTGGTTTCATGGGTTTAATGATGAATGGGAATTTGGCTATTCAAGGAAAAGTCATGGTCTTTAGCTGTGATGGTAGCCATTCTCGTTGTTAAGGGTTAATGTAGATTTCAAAGGAACTGAAGTGATGAAAAAAAATAAAGAAAATCACAGCTCAAAGTTTATTTTAAATACATTAGCAACCAGCATGTTGTTAGTGAGTGGTCAAATTTATGCTTTAGAAGCTTTAACAGATGCTGATTTGAGTGCCGTCAATGGACAAGATGGGATCTCTATTCAAACTACGTTTAATGAAATTAATATTGATAATGCTTACTGGGATGACCATGCAGGCACACCAACAAGTGCTGATCAGGTATTAAGAGCTCAAGCAAGTGGTGTAAAAGTCCAAAAAAGTAATGCATCTAGCCAAACATTAAGCACTAATTATCGTTTAGATGTAGGAAGTAATCCGACTACGGGTAAAACTGGACTCGACTTTTCTATGCAAAGTAGTCCATCACTTATTACCGTAAATAGCGTTAAAGTTTGTAATAGTTCAGCTACATGCTCGCCAACTTTAGGGCAGTTGGCTATTCAAACGACCTCTCCTTTAAATTTGGCACTTACAACTCAAGATGGGTTATTTAATGCAAATAGCCAGTCAAGCATGACACTTGGTATTAATAATGCCAATATTTATCTAGGGCAATTGGATGCTCGCAGCCAGCTAAATCAGTTAATTTTAAGAAATTTTAACTTTAATTTTGTTGGTAAAGGGGCCATGTTGATTGACCCAACTCGTGGCTTAGTTTTACAGACAAATACTGGAACTAATGTTGCTGGTGTAGGGCAAACTCCGAATACTACCTATGGCTATGTTGATTTTAACCGTGTAGCAGATTCAGCTTCTGGTTTAACTGCGGGTACATATGTTGACAGTAGCGGCAAAGTAACCAATTCAGGCCTGAATATTGAGGTGATGCTCAGCTCGAATGTAGATAAAACTAATCCTTATGCTTTAGATGCAACCAATAGTCCTCAAAATGCGAAAGGTTTGATTCGTTTAGGTGCTAGCGGACGTATGGTAAATAGTTATCTACAGCTTCGTGGGATAGATGGTACTGCGGATACCACTACTTTAGGCACCGCAAATACTGCAGCGGGTACAGGTTCAAGTAATAGTATTTTAGGTAATTCTGGCATTGCCTTTCGTATGAAAGGTGAGTTCACTAAAGATAATGACTCAATGCTAGGTGCAGATGGTAAAGCAACCACTTTAGAAATTGGTGGAGCAGGTTTAAATGCTTATGGTTTCGAGTTTGGTAATTTAACAGGTCTTAACTCAGCTACTCGCGGTTATTTCGACAGCGGAAATATTTATCTAAATCTTGCTGATACAAAAACTTTATTAATGCCAAACAACGCAACCTTAAACGGAATCCGTTTAGGTAGTGGTACTTTAACGACAGCTGCTGATTATCAGCATAATATTCATCGTGATACGGTGACTAATCCATTCAGTTTAATTCTTGCGATGCGTGGAGCAGAGTTTCAAGCATTTTCAAGACGTGGTCGTTTTACGACAAGTGCGAATGTAGCTGCTGCCAATCAGTTTGCAGACAATGGTGCAAACAACCAGTGGGGCTTAGCACTACCTTTTTATAACTTAAATGCTAATGCTGCTATATATGGTTTAGACGCGCCAGCAAATAGTGCTTATTACTATACAAAAGATGCCAATGGTAAACCTGTTCAGAATGTTGTTGCGACATCTGGAACGACTTCACGTTTAGGTTTTGGTATTGCAGCTGGAACTACGGGACGTGATGCGACTGGAACCAAAACGACCTCAATTTTATTAATTGATGGTTCTCCAAATGCTAATAATGGCGGTAGTCCTACTGATTATTATATGGGGTTACGTAACATTGATATGTTCGTTAAAGGCAATGGAAGCATCGGTTTAGAAAATGGCAGTCTTAATATTAGTTTAAAAGAGATGCTACTTGCTTTATCAACTGAAATTGCAGCAGGTTATTTACCGGGGGCAAAATATAAAACTTGTCCAGCTACTGGTTCATGTACCTCGCCAATTGATAACTTTGCCAAAAATAATGATGTCTTATTTGGTCTAAAACTGCGTTTAGGCGGAGATCTTAACTTATCGATCGTACCAAACAGTTCAATTGCAGATGGTAGTGCTCTAACTGTACTGGGCGATTTCACGATGCCTGCCACAGCAACTGGAAATACAGTTCAAATTAGTGATCCGATCGATGGTTCTGCGATTGGTTTTGATAATATTACTGGAAAGCTTGCGTTTAATACTGCTTTAGTTGTTGGTAAAGACAGTGCAAGTGGTTTAGGTAAAGTTGGCGTAAATACGGCTGTTTATTTTAATCCTGATAAGAGTATCGACGGCGCGTTACGTGTTAAAGATATTAACTTCTATCCTCCATCAACTGGTGCAGGTGCACGTTTAGGTGAGCTTGCAATTACTGGTGGACGTTTAAATAGTAGCTTTAGTATTGTGCCTAGAAATGGTGCTTTTAACTAATAAAGAAAAGTGGCGATATCGCCACTTTTTATAAAAAATTTATTTTGAATGTGATTGGATTTGCATTCGTCGGGTTATAGGGATAATTACTTTGTACTTGAATATTATTCTGATAGTCTGAACAAATAATAAGCGTTTGTCTCTTAAGGATTAGAGCGACATGAAGAATAAAAATATAGGGTGCTGGTTGCTACTTGCCAGTAGTTCAAGTGTTTTTGCAATGCAGCCTTTAGATGATCAAAGTCTTGCGGCAGCAACGGGCCAAAATGGTTTAACCTTAGGTATTCAGGCTGATAAAGTTAAATTTAATCAAGTTGCTCTGATTGATACAAATGGTATCGCTTCAACTTCATATAACAGTAAGGCTGGCTTTGTCATTGCAGGAAATTCTACAAATCCAGTTCCTGGCATAGAGTTTATTAAAGCTGCGGTATCGAGTAATCCTTCTTTTAATATTGCAATGGATGTCGATGCTGGTGGTGGAAATCCCTTTTTAAATTTAGCAGTATCGATGGGGAGTGATGTAAACGGTATTCGACTTTTACCTTTTTCAGTTTATTTAGCCCCAAGTGCATCTTTATCTAGTCCATCCGATTATGCATTAACAAGTTATGCACCAAAATCAATTTTTAGTTCAGGAACGACAGTCAATACGGGTGTAAAAGAGCTGATCCGTTCTACTGGCAATTTAGATATTAACTTTGTACAAACTAATAAACCTCGTTTAAATATTCAGCTTGGCCATGCTGCTCAATCAGTTATGGTTAAATTTGGAGGGGCAATTCAATCTATTTGTTCTGCTGCTACAGGTTGTCCAATTACTTTAGTGTCCGATAATACGGGTGCTACATTCGGGTTTAAATTTGCTGGCACAAATACCTCAACAGGTTTTGTACTCGATGGTTTCTATGCCGGTGTTGATCCAACTGGATTAACTTTTGGAAATACAGGCGTATCAAGTAAATTTGATGCTTCACTTAATAATGTCACTTTAGGAAATATGGGTACTCAAAATACAACAACGTTTAATAATTTACCGAATGGCTCAATGGGGAGTTTTGGTGTCACTGGCGTTTCTGTAACTGACTTTAAAATGAAAGTAAGCGGCTTTTAAAAAAGAATAATAGCTTAACCTGAAATACGAAAGAGGGCGGTTTTAAAACAATCGCCCTCTTTTTTTAACTATATTGCGTTAAATGTTTTCTGATCTGGTGTGTTCTAACTGCTGGACAATTTCATCCAAAGCTTTAATACGTTTTACTTGGTCCCATAAATTTTTAGCTTGTGGATAGGCTTTTGTCATCATCCCTAACCATTGCTTATAACGACCGACCATACCAATTTCTGTTTTTGCCTGACCGTTTAAAAAACGAATTTGTAAATCAACCAGTTGTTCCCAACTGAATAATGCTTCATTCATATTTTCACGAATACATTGGGTTAAATCTGGAGTCGTTACCGCACCACGGCCAATCATTAAGTCTTCACAGCCAGATTGTTGCTGACAAGCTCTAGCATCTGCATTGCTCCAGATTTCACCATTCGCAATGACATTAATTTTTAAAGCTTCTTGAATGGGCAAGATTTTTTCCCAATAGGCAGGTGGCGTGTAACCGTCTGCTTTCGTACGAGCATGAACCGTTAACCAACTTGCACCCGCATCTTCAACAGCATGGGCATTTTCCATGGTGTGGTTTTCATCGAGATAACCTAAACGCATTTTTGCTGAAACAGGAATGTGTGCAGGTACCGCATCTCTCACTGCTTTAATGAGCATATGTACAACATCAGGTTCATCAAGAAGAACAGAGCCGCCTCTGTGTCGGTTTACAGTTTTTGCAGGACAACCAAAATTAAGGTCGATTGCTGGTGCACCAAGCTCTACAACTTTTGCTGCATTTGCTGCCAGCATATCTGGGTTGTTACCTAAGAACTGAACATGCACGGGTGTTCCAGCAGCTGTTTTACCATCGTTCTTTAACTCAGGGCAAAAACTATAGTAAATATGGTCTGGCAAAATGCTGTCTGTAACTCGAATAAACTCGGTCACACACCAGTCGAAATGACCAACAGATGTGAGTGTATCCCGCATGATCGGGTCAGTTAAACCTTCCATTGGAGCGAGTATGAGTTTCACAGTCTGTGTCACCTGAGCAAAAAGAAAACAGCGTTATACGGGATATGTATAACGCTGTCTAGTATCGAAGAAATTTTAATTTACTTAACGGCCCAAGATCATCTCAAGCACAAATTTACTACCAATAAAACCAATCGCCAAAAGCACAAAACCGATTAAGGTAAAACGAATCGCTTTTTGACCTCGCCATCCGAGTTTGTAATGGCCAATTAAGAGTGAGCCATAGATAAACCAAGAAATAATACTAAATACGGTTTTATGAGCAAGATGCTGTGCAAAGAAGCTATCAATCGTCAAGAAACCAAAAGTGAGTGCAATCGTTAATAAAATAAAGCCAGTAATGATCAGATCAAATAACAAAGACTCCATCGCCTGAATAGGCGGAAGTAAATTGACCCAAAAGCGTTTTTTTTGTTTCTTTTTGAGTTCACGATTTTGGAACCAGAGCAAAATAGCGTGAATGGTTGCCATCAATAAAACTGCATAGGCAGAAAGTGAAAGAATAATATGAGTATCTAAGCCTAACGAATGCTGCTCAATAAATTGATCTGGTCGACTGAATCCAAAACCTAAAATTAGACCAATAGCCGCTACAGGAATGCCTAATAAATTTAGCGGTACGATGGGACGAAAAATACTAAAAATTAAACTTAACAACAGCATAAGCCACGATGTAAAAGATACTAAATTAAAAACATCGTAGTTAATTCCGGCTGGTGTCAGCATGGCGTGACATAAAACTGTACCGTGCAACAGGAGCGCCAAAGTCGCAACAAAAGCAAATAACCATGGGTTTGGTTCACGTTTTGACATTAAACGAATAAACAGATACCAGAAAGAAGTGGTATATGCGATGAGTGCCAAAATTGTGTAAACCAAGGGGAGGCTAATCATGTCAAACCTTTTTCAGGATTAATTCATCTATATAAGATATAAATTCGCTGCGAACTAAAGTATCCTATAGCATTCTATGCATAAATTTTCTATTTCGAGAAAGATTTTTTTGCAACTAGCCATTTTAAGCGGATTTTGCAATGTTTGATACCTTAACAGAACGACTCACACAGAGTTTAAGAAATGTTACTGGCTCAGGGCAGCTGACCGAAGACAATATTAAAGATACCTTACGTGAAGTACGTATGGCACTTCTTGAAGCCGATGTCGCGTTACCTGTAACTCGTGAATTTATCGCGAAAGTTAAGGAAGAGGCATTGGGCCAAGAAGTGATGACTCAGTTATCACCAGGCCAGGCATTTGTAAAAATTGTCTATGACGAACTCACCAAGATGATGGGTGAGGCGAATGAAACACTTGATTTAAGTGCTAAGCCTCCCGTTGTTGTATTACTTGCTGGTTTACAAGGTGCGGGTAAAACAACAACTGCCGCTAAATTGGCACGTTTCTTAAAAGAACGTCAAAAGAAAAAAGTAATGACGGTTTCTGCCGACGTTTACCGTCCAGCAGCAATTAAGCAGTTAGAAACTGTGTCAGCAGAAGTTGGTGCAGGTTTTATTGCATCAGATGCTTCTGAAAAGCCAATTGATATCGTTAATCGTGCAATTGAACAAGCAAAAATCCAGTTTGCTGATGTGTTAATTGTCGATACCGCAGGTCGTTTACATGTCGATGAAGACATGATGGACGAAATTAAAGAATTACATGCTGCCGTTAAGCCGACTGAAACCTTGTTCGTGGTTGATGCCATGACAGGTCAGGATGCTGCAAATACAGCTAAAGCGTTTAATGATGCATTAGCACTTACAGGTGTGATTCTTACTAAAACTGATGGTGATGCACGTGGTGGTGCAGCGCTTTCTGTACGTGCAATTACGGGTAAGCCAATCAAGTTCTTGGGTATGGGTGAGAAGCTTGATGCTTTAGAACCATTCCATCCAGATCGTGTTGCTCAACGTATTTTAGGCATGGGTGACGTACTTTCTTTAGTCGAGGAAGTTGAACGTAAAATTGACAAAGAAAAAGCCGAAAAAATGGCTAAAAAATTGCAAAAAGGCGGCAGCTTCAACTTTGAAGATATGCTGATGCAATTTGAGCAAATGAAAAGTATGGGCGGCATGATGGGCTTCTTAGATAAGTTGCCTGGCATGAGCGGTGCAGGGATTCAGCAGGCGATTGAGCAAGCAAATCCTGAAAAACAGGTCAAGAAAATGGAAGCTATTATCCAGTCAATGACCGTTAAAGAACGCCGTAATCCAGACTTGATGAACCCAAGCCGTAAAAAACGTATTGCGGCCGGTTGTGGTATGGATGTTGCTGAAGTGAATAAACTCATTAAGCAACAAGCACAAATGGCTAAAATGATGAAGAAATTTGCGAATCCATCTGGTATGAGCAAAATGATGCGTTCATTAGGCAATATGCAAAAGCAATTTGGTGGCGGCGGTGGTGGCGGAATGGGCCCACTGTTTGGCAACAATGACCAAAAGAAATAAACTTATAAAATAAAAGGCGCATATAGCGCCTTTTATTTTGTTCTGTGTTTTAGTCTTTAGGATAATGAGCAATATATTGTTGTAGTCCTTTGAGCAAAAGATCTGTTTCTACGACTGGATCATATTTTTTCAAGAACTTAGCAAAAAGAGGAGCATCTCCACCTGTAAGGAGTAATTTTTTAGGAGATTGCTGCATGATGCTTTCAATTGTACTAATCAGGCCTAACAAAATACCGTGATGTACTGCATCGACTGTGTTATTGCCCGGGTTTAAATTATCAAAAGCTGAGTCTGGAATTTTAATGCCTTTAGTATTTTGAATGAGTGCATCACGCTGTAAATAAAGATTTGGCAGAATATAACCGCCTAAATGCTGTTTGCCTTGCGTTAAATCAATCGTTAAGGCTGTTCCACATCCAATAATGCAATAATTTTCATCTGTTTGAGCTACAGCGAGTACTTGTAGCCAACGGTCAATCCCGAGCTGACTTGGAACTTCATAGCCGCACTTTAACTCAGCATATTCAGCATGCACTTTGGCAAAAACAACAGGAATTTCAAGCCATTTTAAAATCTGCTGAATACGTTGGTTGTTCTCGGTATCGAGTACTGAAGAAATCCCAATGCGATGCAGACCTTGATGTTTAAAGTGTTGAATTAAACCCAGTAATAAATCGGCAGGGGACTGTAAATGTAGCTCAGCTGCATGTTCAATAATCTGCTGATTTTCAGTAATCCAATACTTTAAACGGGTGTTCCCGATATCAAGCCATAAACTTTTCATGGAAGAACACCTGTTTATTGATTCACTTGTGGTCTTAAGCGACCTTGATAAAACTGCTGAGGTTCAGGAGTCTCAAGAATTACTGCACCTTCATTGGAAATTCCTACGAAACGACCATGAACCAGTCCCTGACTATGTTCGAACTGCACCAACTGATTAAGCCATGCAGCGTGGTGGTTAAAACGTCCAGCCAAGTTGTAGCAACCATGATCAAACCAGCGAGCTGCATTTTGAATTGCAACGTAAAGCTCTGAAATAAGTTCAAGACGACTCATTTGTTCTAGGCCTAAATCCTCTAGAGATGTAATCGGTTGATCACTATCAGTCACTGGTGGTGTTTTTAAATTAATACCTACACCCACAATAGCCTGATGCTGGGAAAGCGGCTCGACCAAAATTCCACCCCATTTGCCCTGAGCACTATACAAATCATTTGGCCATTTCACTTGCAAATTCAGCGCTTGTAACTGCGGGATTTGCAAAATATTCAGAGCAACTTCAAGTGCTAAGCGACCATCTAAGGGTGTTCGAGTTTGCACCAATGTGCTTAAATAAATGTTTCCTTCAGGTGAAATCCATTGCCGTTGATGTTGACCTCGCCCTTGAGTTTGTTGAGCACTGCAAACCAAGCCCGTTGTAATGCCTTTTTGGGCAATTTCACGAATATCATCATTGGTCGAAGTTGTGGTTGCTTTTAATAAAACCACTTCTGGAAGCTGGTTTTTTGCGCTTAAAAGTTGTTGTAGTTGGCGAGTCTCTAAATCCATGTTGAATATGAGCAGAGTGGTAAAACATTTATGGAGTTAATCATATATTTACTCATTGGCGCAATTGCTGGTTTTACTGCCGGATTGTTTGGAGTTGGTGGTGGACTAATTATTGTACCAATCCTCTATGTGGTTTTTACCCAGTTGCACTATGACCCAGCAGTAATCATGCATATTGCAGTCGGAACATCGCTTGCAACGATTATTGTGACATCGTTTAGTTCAGTTTCGGCCCACCATAAAAAGGGTGCAGTTCTTTGGCCTGTTTTTCGTAATTTAGCACCTGGACTGGTGATTGGTTCATTTTTAGGAGCGGGTATTGCCGATTTGATGTCTGGTCAGCATTTACAGCTCCTTATTGGTATTTTTGCGGTTGTGATGGCCTATCGTATGTTTAAAGGGGCAAATGTAGTTGTTGACCCAACACGTCAGCTTCCTTCAACACCTATGCAATTTATGGCGGGTGGTGGCATTGGTATTGCCTCTGCAATTTTTGGTATTGGAGGCGGTAGCTTAACTGTTCCGTATTTAAACCGTCATGGCGTCGTCATGCAAAAAGCAGTCGCGACTTCTGCCGCTTGTGGTTTACCTATTGCTATTGCGGGTGCAATTGGCTTTATGTGGTTTGGTGCCAAAGAACACATCTCTGTACCTAACACGATTGGTTATGTGCATATCTATGCGTTTATTGGCATTAGTGTCATGAGTTTTGTTACAGCGAAGTTTGGCGCAAAAGTTGCTCATGCATTGTCACCACAAATGTTGAAAAAATGCTTTGCCTGTTTGTTAGTTGTGGTAGGTAGTTACTTTATTTATAAAGGGATTATGCACTAGAGAATAAAATATTAATCTTGCTAGAACTACGATTTAAGAGCTTGAGTTTTTAGAAATTCGAGCTTTTTTTATTCAGTAAAATAAGAACATTCGGGGCTTTTATTCATCCGATTTTGGTGTTGTTTTTAATTGGGTTGGCTTAAAATGCAATAAAATTGTCAGACAATGACATAGTTTTTAATCGGTACGATCAGTTAAAAACAAGGATGCGAAAGAAAAGCATGGATTAATGCATATAAAAAGTAGCGGGTGATTTATGAATCTCGAAGAGACAGAAAGTCTTTCTGAGCAAATTGTCAAATATATTAGCGAACAGATCATTAGTGGTGAGCTGGTTGAAGGCGAGCGTATTCAAGAATTACGTATTGCCAAAGAGCTTGATGTAAGCCGAGGGTCAGTTCGTGAAGCATTATTATTATTAGAGCGTACTCATTTAATTGAGATATTTCCACGCCGCGGGGCAATTGTTTCAGAAATGTCTGCACAGCAGGTTAAAGCACTGTTTGACACAAACGTGATGTTATTAGGGCATATTGTGCAACGCATCAGTGAAACATGGCGCGCACATGAAGCAGATCAATTGCAACTATTGTTGGAACAACTTCTTGAGCATGTAAAAGCAGGTGATATCGAAAAATTTTATGATGGTGTTTTTCAATATCTCGCTGAACAGCAGGATATGGTGGGTAATCCCTACCTAATGAAGTTCTATAAAGAGTTACTACCTTCACTACGTCGCAGTTATTTTTTGACCTTAAATACCTCTAAGCGGGAACTACAAGAAGCATTTGCATTATTTAAACTCGTGACTGATGCAATTTTGATCCGAAAATCACAACAAGCCGCTTTATTTATGGAAGATTTTTGTCGACACTTACGTAACCTTGTGTTGGAATCGCTGACACGAATGAAACAGATTGAATTGGCCTGGGCAAGACGCTCACGCCGCTAGTTAGGGCATTATGCGTTTAAGCAGTTTAAAACTTTCCGGCTTTAAATCTTTTGCAGATAGTACAACTTTAAATTTTAAGGCGAACCGCACAGCAGTGGTTGGTCCAAATGGTTGTGGCAAATCAAATGTAATTGATGCCATTCGTTGGGTGATGGGTGAATCAAATGCTCGTCAGCTACGTGGTGGTAGCATGCAAGATGTTATTTTTACAGGAACCTCCAAGCGTAAGCCAGTGGGTGTGGCGAGTGTTGAGCTACGTTTTGATAATACCTATGGCAAATTGGGCGGGTCATATAATGCTTATAATGAGCTCGCCGTTCGTCGTCAGGTTACCCGTGAAGGTAAATCCGAATATTTCTTAAATGGCACACGTTGCCGCCGCCGTGATATTACCGATATTTTCTTAGGAACAGGGTTAGGCCCACGTTCTTATGCAGTGATTGAACAAGGCATGATTAACCGTTTGGTTGATGCCAAACCTGAAGAAATGCGTATCTTTATTGAAGAGGCCGCAGGTGTTTCACGCTATCAAGCTCGTCGACGTGAGACTTTGCAACATCTTGAACATACTGAGCAAAACCTTTCGCGTTTAGAAGATATTGCCCTTGAGTTAAAATCACAGCTGAAGACGCTTAAACGTCAATCCGAAGCAGCGGTTCAATATAAAACTCTGGAAAGTCAGATTCGTACCCTAAAAATTGAAATTTTGTCTTTTCAGGCAGATAAAAGCGTACGCTTACAAGAAGAATATACAGTTCAAATGAATGAACTGGGCGAAACTTTTAAATTGGTTCGCTCAGAGTTAAGTACGATTGAACATGATTTAGAAGCAACCAGTGCTTTATTTCAGAGACTTATTCAGCAATCTTCACCACTACAACAAGAGTGGCAACAAGCTGAGAAAAAACTATCTGAACTGAAAATGACTCTGGAACAAAAACAGAGTTTATACCAGCAAAATAGTATGACTCTCGTTCAGTTAGAACAGCAAAAATTCCAAACTAAAGAACGTTTACAACTTTCTGAATTGCAACTTGAAACACTGAATAATCAGTTAGATGAACAAACTGAATCATTAACTGGAATTGAGCATACAACAACGGAAGCTGAACAAAACTTTGCTGATTTACAATCTCAGCAAAAACAAGCACAGCAACAGTTTGAACAAATAAAAGCTCAGGTTGAAAAACAACAGCAGCAAAAAATGCAAATGTCTGCTCAAATTGAGCAGTTAGGTAAAAATGTTCAACGCATTGAACAGCAAAAAGAAACGTTGCAACATCAAGCAAGTCAGATTCAATCGCATGTTCATGAAGATGAGCAGGGCGAATTTGAGCAACTACAGCAGCAATTACGTCTTGAAATTTCGACGTTAGAGACTGAAATTGAGCAGTATTTGCAACAGATTGAACAGTCTCAACAAGCACATCAGACAACCAAAAATCAGCAACAAACACTAAAAACAGAAATACAGGTTTTATTATCTGAGCAGAAAAACTTAAGCCAGCTTGTTGCTAAACAAAGTCCAAAGCAAAACCAAGATACGCTACGTTTAATGCAGGCTCTAGAGTTAACGGAGCAGGGTAAGCCACATGCGCAGATTGTTGAAAAATTTTTAGCAAAATGGTTGCAAGCTCATATTGTTGAAACTGAACAAACCTTTCAGGAAGGAATTGCTCGTCAGTTAAAACCTTCAGAGCAAACAAGTACATTTAAAGGGGATTTGGCCTGTTTAAATGACTGGATTGCGTCGCCACAGCTATCAATCTTTTCGAATGTAGCAATTGCACAAGATTTGACTGTTGCTTTAAATAAGCAAAAGCAATTACAACATGGTCAGTCTATTTTAACTTTAGATGGCTATCATGTCGGGCAGGATTGGGTGATTGCCCTTATGTATGATGATGAGAGTCAAAGTGCGCAAGGTATGCTGAGCCATCGCATTCGTCTAGATGAAATTGAACAAGCCCTTGAAAAGCAACAACCTGAATTACAAGCATTAGATCAAATTTTAGTTCAGCAGAAAGATGAACTAGGGCAGTTGCAGTCTGACTTGCAGCAGAAACAGCAAGTTGTTAAACAAAAACAAAAAGACTTACAACAGCTTGATGTGCAAATTGCTAAACAGCAAACCGCAGCACAAGCCTTTTTATTGCAAAAACAACAATTGAAAGATCAGTTAGCTCAGCTAGACATGCAGCTTGAAGAAGATGCAATGCAAAAAGACGATCTTGAAATTGATTTGCATGCTCTAGCAATCAAACTTGAAACCATTTTACCTGATTATAAAACTATGCAATTCCGGGTAGAAGAGTTAACGGAACAGTTAGAAGAACAGCAACAAGCCCTACAACATCAGCAACAAGAACGCGAGATTTTACGTCGTAGTAGTACGCAAACCACTCAACAAATCGAGTTGCTTGAAAAAGATATCTCGTTCTTGCAGAGTCAATATCAGCAGATTAATGCTCAAATGGAGCAGGCGAAAAAATTTGTTGACCCTATTCAGTTAGAGTTACCAAATCTTGAGTCAGAATTTCAGCAACAATTTGCTCAAACTGAAAAGTTGCAAAAGAACTGGAATGAATGGCAGCTTGAACTCAATAGTGTGCAGGAAAAACAACAAACCCTGACAGATCAGCGTCATCAATATCAACAAAAAGATGAACAGCTCAGAGAGCAACTTGAAGAGAAGCGTTTGGCATGGCAAGCCGCTAAGTCAGATCGTGAACATTACCAAGAACAGCTTAAAGAGCTAAATGCCGAAGTCCAAAAAGGCTTACAGATCGATTTAGCTGAGCACCAGCAAAAACTGGAAAAAGTACAAAAACAGTTTGAAAAAATCGGAGCGGTGAACCTTGCTGCTTCACAAGAATTTGAAGAGGTTTCTCAGCGTTTTGATGAGTTGAGTCACCAGATTCAAGATTTGGAAAATACGGTAACCCAACTAAAAGATGCGATGAAAAGCATTGATCAGGAAACCCGTAAGTTGTTTATGACAACGTTTGATCAGATTAATCAAGAGTTGCAAAATCTGTTTCCAAAGGTCTTTAATGGTGGTGAAGCGAGTTTAAGCCTTGAAGATGACTGGCAATCTGGTGTTAAACTGATGGCAAGACCACCGGGTAAGAAAAATAGTTCTCTAGCATTACTTTCCGGTGGAGAAAAGGCGTTAACAGCGTTAGCATTAGTATTTGCGATTTTTAGATTAAATCCGGCACCGTTCTGTGTGTTAGATGAAGTGGACGCACCACTTGATGATGCGAATGTTCAGAGATATTGTAATTTGGTAAAAGAGCTTTCTGAACATGTACAATTCATTTACATTACACATAATAAGCTGGCGATGACCATGGCAACTGATTTGTTGGGTGTGACCATGCCTGAACCGGGTACATCAAAATTAGTCACTGTCGATTTAGAACAGGCAAAAGAATACGGGTTAGTTTCGGAGTCATAGAATGGAAATCAATACGATTATTGGCATCGTTGTCGCCATTATTATTATGCTAATTGGCTTAAAAATGATTTTAAAAAAGTCAAACCATGCCGAACCCTCATTAGACAGTGATTTGCATATTAATCCTGATAGTAATCAACCAGTTATACCTAGACATGTGCGAGATCAGCTTGAACAAGCTGAAGCTGAACGTGTATCGGCAACTAGTACAGAGCGAGTAGAGCCGACGTTAAATGAATCTGCATCGGTAGAAACTAGTACAACAAAACCAACAGAAACTTTGGCTGTAGAACCTGCTAAATCAATTTCAGCCGAATCAACTCAACCCGCTGTTGAAAATTCTTCAGACCAGATTAAATCTGAAGAAACTGTAAAAAGCTCTACCATTAACACAGACAGTTCAGCTGAGTTAGTTGATACGGTTTCTGTTAAATCAGAAATTGAAGCTTTATCAGAAGAAAACTTGAAATCTGAAAGTGAAAAAACTGAGCCTGAGTTGAGTTTAAATCCAAATATTGAAACTGCCGAAATTGCTGAATTTGAAGGCGAGAGTAATATTCTGGATGTACATTTGCATGAACAGCAACGCTATGATGATGAAAGTGCATTAGCGATGGCTGAACAGATTATTGCTTTAAATGTCTATCCGAACCCACGTCGCGCGTTGTCTGGCGATAAAGCACTTAAAGTATTGCTAAAATATGGGTTACGTTATGGCGAAATGTCGTGTTTCCATCGTTATGAAAATACGGATGAGCCGAGCGTACTGATGTTTTCGGTACTGCGTATGACAGACAATGGCCCAGCTGGGTTTGATCTTGAAACGTTGTCTAGTGAACAAGTTCAAGGGTTGGCATTTTTCCTTGCGCTTCCAAACAGTAAAGCTGTAACTGGTTTTGACATGATGGCAAGTATTGCAGGTTTAATTGCTCGTGAAATTGATGGCAAAGTTTATGATGAAAATAATCTTGAATTTACACCACAGTTAAAAGAGCACTGGCGTCATCATGTGATTGATTATCGTCCGGCACATGCGACTGCCTAGTTTTAATTTTTTACGTTCGTTGCGATAATTGCAACATATCTAGTCGCAGCTCAGGGTGGAGAAATTTCCACCCTTTTTTATGGTGAATAACATAATGGCAACAACTTCCGTGATCGAACAGATGCGTCAGCTTATTCAACTGATTGCAAAGCATAACCACGCCTATTATGTGATGGATCAGCCGACAATCTCGGACAGTGAATATGATCATTTATTTCACCAGTTAAAAGCTTTAGAAGAGCAATATCCTGATCAGGTTCAATCAGATTCTCCAACCACAAAGGTAGGCGGCCAAGCACTCTCTAAATTTCAAAGCGTGACTCATGTCGTTCCGATGCTTTCTTTGGGGAATGTTTTTAATCAGGAAGACTTATTTGCATTTGCTCGCCGTGTAGAAGAGCGTTTGCCTAACCAAAAAGTACAATACGAAGTAGAACTAAAACTTGATGGTCTTGCGATTTCGCTTTGGTATGAAAATGGTGTGTTAACACGTGGTGTTACACGTGGTGACGGAGAAACCGGAGAAGACATTACCCAAAACGTCAAAACGATTCGTAACTTGCCTAAAGTGTTGCATTCAGATCATTTTGAAATTCCACGTTTGCTTGAAGTCCGCGGTGAAGTTCTCATGCCAAAGTCTGGCTTTGAAAAACTTAATGCCGATCAGGAAGCAAAAGGTGATAAAACCTTTGCCAACCCGCGTAATGCCGCAGCAGGTAGTTTAAGACAGCTCGACCCGAATATTGCTGCTAGTAGACCTTTAGCGTTTTATGCGTATGGTATTGCCCAGTGCGAACCAAATCATAGCTTAACCACCATGCATGACAGCCTGCAATGGCTTACGCAACTTGGATTTGAAATTGCTGAGCGTCAATATCTATGTAATTCAATTCAAGAAGTACAGCAGCGTTATGAGCAAATTCAGCAAGAGCGTCCAGATCTACAAGTTGAAATTGATGGAATGGTCGTAAAGGTTGATGACTTAAAACAACAACAACAACTTGGTTTCTTAAGTCGTGAGCCACGTTGGGCAACGGCCTATAAATTCCCTGCACAAGCTGCATTAACTACAGTTGATCAGATTGATTGGCAAGTAGGGCGTACTGGTACTTTAACCCCTGTAGCGCGTTTAAACCCTGTATTTGTAGGGGGAGTAACGGTTTCCAACGTAACTTTACATAATATTGGTGAAATCCATCGTCTAGATGTACGTGTTGGCGATACGGTTAGTGTTTATCGTACGGGCGATGTTATTCCTAAAGTAGAAAAAGTTTGGCCAGAATTCCGTTCACCTGATGCTGAAATTGTACATTTACCTGAAAGCTGTCCTGTTTGTGCTTCACCAGTTGTAATGCCTGAGGGGGAAGCTTTAGCACGTTGTTCTGGTGGTCTTTACTGTGCTGCTCAGCGAATTGAAGCGATTCGCCATTTTGTATCACGTAAAGCTCTCGATATTGAAGGTCTGGGCGACCGCTGGGTAGAGTCTTTATTGCATCTCGATTTACTTAAAGATGTTGCCGACATTTACCATTTGCATGAGCACCGAGAGACTTTACTCGGTATTGAAAAAATGGGTGAGAAATCGGTACAAAACCTGATTGATGCCATTGAGGCCAGTAAGAAGACAACGCTTGCTCGTTTTATTTATGCTCTAGGAATTCGTGGGGTGGGTGAAACAACAGCTAGAATGTTGGCCAATACTTTCCAAACTCTAGAAGCGCTTAAAGCTGCTGATGTTGAAGCTTTAAAGAAAACTCCAGATGTCGGTGATATTACCGCAGAGTGGATTGCTGACTTTTTCTTGGCACCACATAACATTGAAGTGCTTGATCGCTTAATTGCAGCCGGAATTCATTGGGATGCGCCAACAGCTCCAACACGTCAGCCGTTAAATGGCGAAAGCTGGGTGTTAACAGGCACATTAGAGCAAATGACCCGTGATCAAGCGACTCAAATGCTACAAGCATTAGGTGCGCGTGTAAGTGGCAGCGTATCCAGCAAGACCAAATGCGTTGTTGCGGGCGAGAAGGCAGGTTCGAAATTAGAAAAAGCAGCAAAACTTGGTATTGCTGTTATGAATGAGACTGATTTCTTATCACTTATGGCGAGCTACGGGCAGACTTTAAGCGAATAGGTCTACCGAAATAAGAACCATTGATTTTAGTTACAAATTTATAAATTGATGGTTTAAGTTATATTTTAACGCTTGTTTGAGCTTATAAATCAGACAAGCGTTTCTTTTTGCACAGGAAATTTAAATAACTTAAACTGCAAATGCGTATGTTTCTCATTTTAATTTGATAAAAATCATAAACTTAACTATTTTTTATTTTGCAATCATTTTTAAGATTGCCCATAATAGTCTTCATACGATAGGAGATTTATTATGCGTGGCAATCCAGAAGTCATAGACTATTTAAATATGCTCATTGGCGGAGAATTGGCTGCCCGTGATCAATATCTAATCCATTCTCGTATGTATGAGGATTGGGGCCTAAATAAAATTTATGAACGTATTGATCATGAGATGCAAGAAGAAGCTTCTCATGCTGATGCGATCATTCGCCGTGTATTGTTCTTAGGTGCTAAACCAAACATGCATCGTGAAGATATCAATGTTGGTACAGACGTTGTATCTTGTTTAAAAGCTGATTTGGCGCTTGAATATCATGTTCGCGAAAAGTTAGCGACCGGTATCAAACTTTGTGAAGAGAAGGGCGATTACATTAGCCGTGATATGTTGCGTCAACAATTATCAGATACTGAAGAAGACCATACATACTGGTTAGAAAAGCAATTACGTTTAATTGAGTTAATTGGCTTACAAAACTATATTCAATCTCAAATTTAATAAAATGACCCAGCTTAAGCTGGGTTTTTTATGGGCTTATTTTTATAAAATCAATTCATCGCTTAAATGTTAATTTTGTCAAATTGAACATATTCAAAGCCTTACTATATAAGGCTTTGGCAGTTACAAAAAAGTCAGAAAAAATGTATCACACCCCCTGTTTTTTTTATGAAATTGGATATAATTTCGCCAACAAAACCCTTGCCTAGAAATTTAATGAGGCAAGGGTTTTTCTATGGAAAATCGGT
This sequence comes from Acinetobacter sp. IRS14, assembly GCF_034650275.1. Lineage (NCBI taxonomy): Bacteria > Pseudomonadati > Pseudomonadota > Gammaproteobacteria > Moraxellales > Moraxellaceae > Acinetobacter > Acinetobacter sp. IRS14. The sequence goes on along the minus strand of NZ_JAOVFN010000007.1, from coordinate 47,259 downwards.
TGGTATGGATCGCCAATGATTTTATGGTGAGTTCGCGAAATATGTTATTTACCAAACCTGCTGTTTTAGACACAGCTACTCTCTTAAGCACACAGCGTCTTGCAACACGACTAAGCTTTTTTAGCTTAGGTTTTGCGACTGCAGCTTGGGCACCTCTCATTCCTTTTGCACAGCAGCGCCTAAACCTAAATCATGCCGATTTTGGTTTACTTTTGCTTTGTATGGGTATTGGCTCAATGATTGCTATGCCTGCGACTGGTGCTTTAGTCAAGCGCTGGGGATGTCGTCCGTTAATTGCTTTAGCATTGATGCTGTTAATAGTTTTATTACCTAGCCTTACGATGTGGAGCAGCATTGTGACTATGGCTGTAGCATTGTTTGTCTTTGGATCGGCAGCAGGGTGTCTTGGAGTCGCTATCAATTTACAAGCAGTGGTTGTTGAAAAACATAGCTTGCGAGCGCTCATGTCTAGCTTCCATGGAATGTGTAGTCTTGGTGGCTTAACGGGCGCTATGCTTGTGACAGCACTATTGGCAGTAGGACTTTCACCCTTAATGAGTACTTTATCAGTCGTTATGATTTTGCTTGTTATTGGTGGTGTTGCTATTCCTTCTTGTTTAACGTCTTTTGAACAGGATGAAAAGCCACATGAAGATACAACTCAAGCACCAAAAAAACGTTACCGTCCCGATGGCATTATTCTGCTTATTGGTATGATGTGTTTTATTGCCTTTTTATCAGAAGGTGCAGCAATGGACTGGGGTGGTATTTATTTAACAAGTAAATATCAACTTAATCCTGCTTTTGCTGGTCTTGCATATACTTTCTTTGCTCTTAGCATGACCACTGGTCGTTTTGCAGGTCATGTCTTGCTTAAGCAATGGGGCGAAAAAAATATTGTGACTTATAGTGCAATTGGGGCTGCGATTGGTATGGCTGTTATTGTGACAGCACCTGTGTGGCAAGTGGTTGTATTAGGTTATGCACTATTAGGATTAGGTTGTTCTAATATTGTGCCAGTGATGTTTTCTCGCGTAGGTCGACAAAACAAGATGCCGAAAGCAGCAGCACTTTCTTTAGTATCTACGATTGCCTATACAGGCTCATTAAGTGGACCAGCTTTAATCGGTTTAATTGGTGAATGGACTGGTTTAAGCACGGTTTTAACAGGCGTAGCTGTATTGCTTTTTGTTATTGCTTTACTTAACCGTTTTACATTAATCAAGACAAATTAATTTATAAATAATAGATACCCTCTAGCGAACATCGAGAAATTAAATTTCTCGATGTTCTTTTCTAGATTTATAAAACTTGATAGATAGATTGATAATTATCTTGTAATAATCGCTGAGGCTTCATTAGTAGAGTTGGTGTCTTTTCTAAATCATCCAAGAAGTTATTTCGCCAATTGGTAAGATCAGAAGTTGTTAATCCCTCTATCAATTGCTGATAACGATTAATACGCTCAGTTTTAGACATTTCTAAAGCCATTTTTAAAGTATCCATCATTGCCGCTCTATCTTGCGGATCAACAATCAAGGCTTGAGACATCTGCTCAGCAGCTCCAGCATATTTAGATAAAATGAGTACCCCAGGATTTTCTGGGTCTTGGGCTGCAATATACTCTTTAGCGACTAGGTTCATACCATCGCGTAGTGAACTGATCCAGCAAATATCTGAATGGCGGTAAATGTGCATAAGATTATGGTGTTGAACCGTGTCATAGCAGCAATCTACCGGTCTCCAGTCTTCATGTGCAAACTCTTCGTTAATTAACTCAAGCTTGGTTTTAAAACGTTGGTATAAACGTTGATAAGCTGGAATATCGGTACGAGAAGGTATTGCCACTTGAAGATGTCGAACTAAACCATGATATTCGGGGCTGGTTTCCAAAAAGGTTGCAAACGCATTAAATCTTTCCAGTAAACCTTTTGAGTAATCAATACGATCAACCCCAATAATAGTTTTTTGACGTGGGATTTCTTCAAAATTAAACACGGAAGAGGTGGCCAAATCTTGTTGGGCTTGTTTTTGTATAAGTTCAGGCTGAACACCAATTGGGTACGATTTAATTAATATTTGACGTTTTTTATAGCTAATACTGCTGCTTTGAATTTTTTGAGCTTCGAGTAAATTCAGACAAGTCTGCATGCAGGCATTTTGGTCAATCTGAGTTTGTAAGCCAATAACATCATATTGGCTCAAGTCTTGAATTAACTCACGGGCTACCGGAATTTTATGCCAGATATTCAGACTGGCAAAAGGAATATGTAAGAAGAAACCAATTTTATTTTGCATGCCTAATTCACGGCAGTAACGCGCCACACTAAAAAAGTGATAATCATGTATCCAAATAAGATCGTCAGGCTGTGCAAGCTGTTTTAATTTTTCAGCGAATAACCGATTGACCTTTTGATAGGTGCTATATTCTTCTGCATCATATTCAATCAGATCTTCTCGGGCATGCATTGCTGGCCAGAGAACCTTATTTGCAAATCCACAGTAATATTGCGCGTATTGTTGATGAGTAAGAGGACAGGTAATGTAATCAATTCCTTCAGAATAGGCCTGTTCAAATTCTGGCGCTTCGCGATCGGTGATTTGCTGACCATTCCAGCCTAACCAAATGCCATTACTATCATTCAAAGCATCTTGTACAGCCACGGCAAGGCCACCTGCTGAAGCTTTACCTGATGGCATACTTATTCTGTTCGATAACACAATTAATTTAGACATATTTGTTCTCCATTCTCATTTTGGCTATTTTTAACATATAAGCTTTTTATTCTTTTTTTAAATAAAAGAAGAAAATTCGCGACATTATCAATATCTTTTAATCTGTAGTTGGCTTGTGTTTCGCCGGACCCTACTTTAATCGTGAGACCAGCGTGCTGATTAATAAAAATAAAACCAGATTCATCTGTTAAATCATCTCCTATAAAAATCGGTACTACAGAAGGTAAATTAAGATGATTTAATATAGTTTGAATTGCTTTACCTTTGTCAGCTTGGTTTGGTATTAACTCAACAACAAATTTCCCATGATTTATTTTTAATTGCGGATAATCAGGATTAATCTGATGCATAATATTAATAGCATCATTTTCTAGGGTAGGTTTTTTTCGATAATGTAAAGCAATAGAATATCCTTTATCCTCAATTAATAATTCAGGATATTTCTCACAAGAATTTATAATATCTTGTTTTAATTTTTTAAAATTAATCGAACTTAAATCTGGTCGAATATAATGATCTGAGCTAAAATAAATATCTAAACCATGCAAACCAGCAACAGGGATCTCAATAGACGGTAGTAGTTTGCAAGCTGTGTCTACATCTCGACCTGTTACAGCAATAACGGGTATATTTAATTTAATAATTTTTTTTATAGTTTCTAATGTAGTGTTTGGAATAAAACTTTGCTCAGGATTAATTTGGAAGGGTGCTAACGTCCCATCAATATCCAAAAATAAGCAGTAATTTTTATCTAAAGATAAAGTTTTTATAATATCATCTGGTGTAACAAAATATGTATTTTTTTCTCTCCCATCAGATATTGTACTTTGACTGTTCATATTAGCCTTCCCAATATATTTTGTTCAATAATTAATCTTCTAACATTAAAATGAATTGATGAGTCATTTCTTTTAATAAAAAAACATAAGTATTAACATTAATTACATTGCATAATGGATTTATAGGCGAAGTGTGGATTATGTTGTTTTTTGAGTGGCTTCAATGTTTAGATAATTAAAGTTTTGTATATTTAATATGAATAATACAGGTCTTATTTATCAATATATTTCAGAATATTAAATACTCATAAATCATTGATTTTACTTTTTGTAATTCAATTTTTATGTTGATTTTAAAAGATATTTTAAAACGATAATATTATATAATCCTGATAAAGTCGGCGTTGGATAGGCATATGAAGTTACAAAATAAAATTTTATTAATTACGGGTTGGGGAGTAGGCGTAGAACCTTTGCAATCTCTAAAATTGCATTTAGAAAAAGCTGGTTTTGAAACTCAACTTATTAATATTTTTAATGTTTTAGAGAGTGACTTTCAAGCTCAGCTTGATTTAGTGGCTGAAGTTGATGTGGTAATCGGTTGGTCTTTAGGTGGGCAGTTAGCATCTCAACTAGTTGATATTTTTTACAAGCAAACAGGGCAAACTAAAACTTTAATTACGCTCGCTTCAAACCCTTGTTTTGTGGCTAATGACAATTGGCAAACAGCAATGCCTACTGATGTATTTAGTCAATTTAAAGTGTCTTTTTTACAGAACCCGCAAGCTACTTTAAAGCGCTTTTATTATTTAATTACACTTGGCTCATCTCAAGCTAAAAAAGATTGGATAAGCGTACAAAATATAGCAAGCCCGCCTTCAAATGAACTTTTATTAGAAGGTTTACAAATGCTTGAACAATTAAATCTGGTAAGTAACTTAAAAAACTATCCGGGGCCACAGCTTCATCTGTTTGCTGAGCAAGATAATGTCATTCCTTGCAAAATTATGGAAAATTTTAAAGATATAGCGACAAAGAACATGAGTTATAAGCTACTAAAAGACGCTACACATGCTTTTCCCTACCTACAGGTCGAAAGAACAATTGAAGAAATCTGCCAATTTTTAACAATTCATCAGCAAAGTTAATAAGCTTTGATTGATATCGCAATTTTCTTTCATTCTTAACAGGTTTAACATGTGTTCAATGAAAGATTTGAATGCGGTAAAAGGGTAAATAGGATGACCGATAATTTTGATTTAGAACATATTTGGCATCCTTATACTTCAATGACTCAACCTTTACCCACATTTAAAGTAAAGCGTGCCTATGGGGCAACGATTGAACTAGATGATGGTAAAACTTTAATTGATGGTATGTCGTCTTGGTGGTGTGCAATTCACGGCTATAACCATCCTGAACTTAATCAGGCAGTGACAGATCAATTACAGAACATGTCACATATCATGTTTGGTGGGCTAACTCATGATCCTGCGATTGAGCTTGGGAAAATTCTTTTAAAAATTACACCGCCAAGTCTCGATAAAATTTTCTATGCAGATTCAGGTTCAGTTGCCGTTGAAGTTGCTTTGAAAATGGCTGTGCAATTTTGGACAGCACAAGGCCAACCACAAAAAACAAATTTTATTACTACGCGTTCTGGTTATCACGGTGATACATGGAATGCGATGTCTGTGTGTGATCCAGTAACAGGCATGCATCAGATTTTTGGCACAAGCTTACCAAACCGTCTTTTTGTAGCAGCACCACAGACCAAATATCATGAAGATTGGAATCCTCAAGATATTGCCGAGCTAGAACAAGCCATTCAGCAAAATCATGAAAACCTTGCTGCACTCATTATCGAACCAATTGTTCAAGGTGCAGGAGGCATGCGTTTTTATCATCCTGAATATTTACGTCAGGCTAAAGCGCTTTGCGAGAAATATCATCTGTTATTTATTTTTGATGAAATCGCTACTGGTTTTGGTCGTACTGGTAAGCTCTTTGCGTGGGAACATGCACAAGTTGAGCCCGACATTATGTGCATAGGTAAAGGGTTAACAGGCGGCTATATGACTTTGTCTGCGACTTTGACTACAAAGCATGTTGCAGAAACAATTAGTCGCGGCGAGGCTGGGGTATTTATGCACGGTCCAACCTTTATGGCCAATCCGCTTGCTTGCGCTGTTGCCTTGAGAAGTACGCAATTGTTAATTGAGCAAGATTGGCAAGCCAATATTAAGCGAATTGAGCAACAGCTTAGCCAATATTTAACACCTTTAAGTCAGCTTGATTATGTTACTGATGTACGAGTGTTGGGTGCAATTGGTGTCGTAGAACTTACCTTTAATGTCGATATGAAAACTTTACAGCAACAATTTGTAGACCGTGGAATCTGGATTCGTCCTTTTGGCAAACTGGTTTATGTGATGCCACCGTATGTCATCACTCAACAAGAGCTAAGTGATTTGCTTGAACAATTAGTTGACGTTGTTAAAACGTTGCAGGGAGCACATTAAGATGTCATTGCTTGATCATTTTGCTAACGAGTTAGATGAGTTAAAACAACAAGGTAATTTCAGACAATTTACCCAAAATGTGCAGCATGGCCGTTTTATTACAATTCAAAATAAAACAATGCTCAACTTAGCTTCAAATGATTATCTTGGACTGGCGGCTGATCTAAATCTTCGCCAAGAGTTTTTAGATAGCTTGCCGTTAGAGCGGAGCTATTTTAGTTCTTCATCGGCCCGTTTATTGACGGGTAATTTTGATGAATATGAACAGTTGGAAAATAGCCTAAGTAAAGCATTTGGTGGTCGGTCGGCTCTGCTATTTAATAGTGGCTATCACATGAATATTGGTATTTTACCAGCTGTTTCTGATAGTAAAACTTTAATTTTGGCAGATAAGTTAGTCCATGCGAGCATGATTGACGGTATACGTTTATCTGGTGCGCAGTATGTGCGTTATCGACATAATGATTTACAGCACTTAGAACAACTTCTGCAAAAGTATCATGATGATGACAAGATTGAACGAATCATTGTGGCTACAGAAAGTATTTTTAGTATGGATGGTGATGAAACGGATTTAGCCGCATTAGTCCAGCTTAAAAAACGTTTTGCTAAAACCATGCTGTATGTTGATGAGGCACACTCAATTGGTGTTCGTGGTCAGCAAGGCTTAGGATGTGCTGAACAATATAATGTGATTCAGGAAATTGATTTTCTTGTTGGTACCTTCGGTAAAGCATTAGCAGCAGTCGGTGGTTACATTATTTGCGATCCAATTATTAAAGACTATCTTATTAATAAAATGCGCCCGCTTATTTTTACGACCTCTCAACCTCCTATTATTGTAGCTTGGGTAAACTTTATATTCCAAAAAGTATTGGTTGCTCAACCTCAGCGTGAACACCTAAAAAATATTAGCCAATATCTTCAACAAGCCGTTGTACAAAAGGGTTATGTAAGCCCGTCGACTAGTCATATTGTTCCAGTTATTGTTGGAGAAAGTCAGGCTGCGATCGATAAGGCAAAACACGTTCAAGAAAGCGGCTTTTATGCCATGCCTGTACGCCCACCAACAGTACCTAAAAATAGTGCACGTTTGCGTATTTCTTTAACGTCAATGGTGCAGCAACATGAGCTTGAAAAATTGGTGAGTTTTCTGTGAGTTTGAATAAAAACTTGGTTGCCCAGCGTTTTGCCAAAGCTGGGCAAAGCTATTCAGAGCATGCAATAGTTCAAAAACAAATTTGCCAAAATTTAGCGGGCTTACTAAAGCAGTTTTGCCCAAGTACTATGTCACGTGTTTTTGAAATCGGTTGTGGTTCTGGCAATTTAACTCGTCTTATTACTGCATCTTTTCAGATTGAAGAGTTAATTTTGAATGATCTGTATGCAGATGTGCAGCAGCACTTCAATCATCAAGAAAATCTGAAATGGTTAATTGGGGACATTGAAACTTTAGAGTTTCCCCAGCAGCTCGATATGATTGTTTCAGGTTCTGCTTTGCAATGGATGCAGGATTTACCGCGTTTACTCGAACGTTGTAATGGGGCTTTAGTTGATCAAAGCTGGTTATGCTTCTCAACATTCGGCTCTCAGAATTTAATGGAAATTAAAGAGCTGACAGGCCAAGGCTTAAGTTATTGGTCAGTTGAAAATTGGAATAGTGCCTTAACTCAGGCTGGTTTTGAGATTTTGCATTTGTCAGAGTCGGAAACTCAACTCTATTTTGATTCGCCTAAAGCTGTGTTGCAGCATTTAAAAGCAACAGGTGTAACGGCAACTGCTCAGCACCGTTGGACTAAGCAAACTTTACAACAGTTTTATCAAGATTATGATCGGTTTAAGTACGCTGAGGGATATTCCCTAACATATCATCCGATTTATTGTATTGCCCGGAGAGTGAAGTAAATGAGTGGCCAGATCTATTTTGTGAGTGGGATTGATACCGACATTGGTAAAACCTACGCTACAGGCTTTTTAGCAAAATTATGGACTGAGCAGGGTAAAAAAGTGATTACCCAAAAACTTATTCAGACGGGTAATGCTGATATTTCTGAAGATATCGAAAAGCATCGTGAAATTATGGGGCAGGGCTGGTTTCAAGAAGATCATGACAAGCTAACCATGCCTGAAATTTTTAGCTATCCTGCTTCGCCTCATCTTGCAACACGCCTAGATAACCGAGAAATTGATTTTCAAAAAATTGAAAATGCAACGCAAACATTAGCAGAGCGTTTTGAAATTGTATTGTTAGAAGGTGCGGGCGGCTTAATGGTGCCACTAACCACCAGTCTGCTTAGCATTGATTATGTTGCTCAGCACCAGTTTCCAGTTATTTTAGTAACATCAGGTCGTTTAGGAAGTATTAACCATACTTTACTTAGTCTGGAAGCACTTAAGTCTCGTGGACTTAAATTAAAAGCTTTGGTTTATAACTTAAAAGATGAATCAAAAGATCCATTAATTTCTCAAGATACTTCAAATTATCTGAAAGACTATTTAGCAGTCCATTTCCCTAAAGCTGAATGGATTGAACTGGAAAAAATGAATTAAGTTAAAAAAGCTCTATAAAAAAACCGCTCTAATTTGAGCGGTTTTTTTATATGATTAAATAACTTAGAATTTCTTTGAACCACGGTTAAAACCAGTCGATTTACGTTGGTTACCCGTGTTAGCCGGAGCTTCTTTTTCTTCATCACGACGTTGTTGGCGTAAGTAACCGCCACGACGAGCAGCCATTGGCTTTTCAGTCATACGGTCAGTACGACGTTTTGCCATACCAAATAAACCTGTACCTTGACGTGGTTTTAACTCAACAGATTTTGCTAGATTATCGATGTCAGTTTTATCGAGTTCCATCCAGCGGCCAGTACGTAATTCGCGTGGTAAAATAACTGTACCGTAGCGCGTACGCAATAAGCGGCTTACTTTAAGTTCTTGTGATTCAAAAATACGACGAACCTCACGGTTACGACCTTCTTTCACCACAACTTGGTACCAGCGGTTAATACCTTCGCCACCAATTTCAGAGAAAGATTCAAATTTAGCAGGGCCATCTTCAAGTTCTACGCCATTTACCATGTTTTGGCGTATTTTAGGTGTTACTTCACCCATAACTCGAACAGCATATTCACGTTCAACTTCATTTGATGGGTGCATTAAGCGGTTAGCAAGCTCACCATCATTTGTAAATAGTAATAAACCAGTACTGTTAATATCTAGACGACCTACCATTACCCAGCGGTCATTCGCAATTTGTGGCAAATGATCAAATACGGTCGGGCGTTTTTCAGGATCATTACGTGAACAGATTTCGCCTTCTGGCTTATAGTAAATCAATACACGGCGACGAATTTCGTCTTCAATTTGAAACTGAACTTTACGGCCATCAATGCGTAATTCATCGCCTGGTTCAATGCGCTCACCCACTTGGGCAACACGACCGTTTACACTCACGCGTCCTGCGGCAATAACCTCTTCCATATATCGGCGGGAACCTAATCCGATTCGCGCTAATACTTTTTGCAATTTTTCACTCATGACAGCACAACCTTAGACATAATGATCAACAGTCCACCTCTTTATGATTTCGGTGCATTTGCATCGAGAGCCATAAAGGCTTCCTTGGCGTTCTGTAGGGGAGGCAATTGGCCTAGCGATGCTAGACCAAAAGCATTCAGAAACTGAGGCGTTGTAATTAGCAACGCGGGTCTTCCGGGTAAATCTCTAAAACCGGCTTCTTTAATCCAGTTCCAGTCAAATAGTGTTCTAAGAATCTGACTATTATTAGACACACCACGAATTTGTTCAATATCAGCGCGGGTAACCGGTTGATGATAAGCAATGACAGCCAGGGTTTCTAGTAATGAAGGCGACAGTTTTGTTGGTCGCTCTGGCCAAATTTGAGCAATAATACTACGATATTTAGATCGTACCTGAAAGCGAAACCCTTGCGCTGTTTCAATCAATTCAATAGATCGGCCATGTTGTAATAGCGCGAGCTGTTGTAAAAGTTGACGAAGCTGTTGTTTATTATATTGATTATTAAATGCTTCTTTTAAACGGGCAATTGAAACGGGCGCTTCACTGGCAAAAATAATAGCTTCAAGTTGTAATAAGACTTCGTGATGGATGTCAGCTAATGACAAATCCGAATTATTTTGTTCAAAGCTCATATTGAAGATCCTTGAATTGCTAACGGAGCTTCAATACCTGAGGCAATAATTTTAATTCGCTGTTGTCGGGTTAACTCTAAAACAGCCATAAATGTCACAACCATTCCCATGCGACCTTGCAGAGGATTGAGTAATTCTTTAAAACTTAACACGTCACCAGACTCTAATTTCTCTTCAATATATGCAATGCGTTCTTCTAGTAAGACAGGCTCTTGAGCTACAACATGCGTAATAGGTTCTGGTCGGTTAAACACACAGAACAATGCATCATGTAATGCTGAAATATCATAGCCTTCATAAACAGGAGCAATATGGCCTAAGCTCACATTTGCACTGAATGTATCACGCTCAAGAATTGGCATTTGACCCAAACGTTCAGCTGCTTGCTTGATTCGTAGATAGGTTTCAAGTCGATCAATAAGTTCTTGTTTAGGGTCTTTTTCAATACTGATGATTGTTGGCTTTGGTAAAAGTAGGCGAGACTTTAAATCTGCCAATAAAGCTGCCATCACCATATAATCAGCGGTTAGCTCAATATTTAAGGATTTCATACTATCCATATAAGTTAAATATTGAGTTGCGATAGGCGCAATATCGACGTGAATTAAATCAAAACCGTTTTTTTGAATCAGATAAATTAAAAAATCTAGGGGACCTTCAAACTGTTCGAGCAAAATCTCAAATGCAGCAGGAGGGATATAGAGATCTTCAGGAATCTTGTCATGCCACTCATCTAAAACACGGATGTGTGGAGCGTCTTCCATGGATTGATGAAGTGATTGATTCATTACGATTATAAGCCACGCGAATTTTCAAAAGCATGAGACTTGTTATTCAAGTCAAAGAGAGCTGTAAACAGAAGAACAGCAGATAGTGAAAATCATTCTAAATGAATTGTGCCTTTTAATAAATTACTTAACGACTAAAGTGTAAAAAAAATCCAAAATAAATAAAGAGTATTTTTTTTAGTGATAATACTTTTTTTTAAACTATTGGTAAAAATTGTAAGTGCTTATTCAAAAGCACTTACATCGCCAATACCACGACGGATAATTTCAGGATGTTCACCCGATAAGTCGACAATACTTGTGCTTGTTAAAGTACCGAAACCGCCATCAATAAATACATCGATTCGTTTATCTAGCTGATTTTCAATATCGTAAGGATCATCTAGAGGATCTTCTTGGCCCGGTAAAATTAATGTACTCGTAAGTAGGGGCTCACCAAGTTCTTGTAATAAAGCCTGACAAATTGGATTACTTGGAATACGTAAGCCAATCGTTTTCTTCTTAGGATGCATTAACCTACGAGGAACTTCACTTGTTGCAGGTAAAATGAATGTCGTTATAGCAGGGGTATTCGCTTTCAATAAACGATATGTTGCATTATCAACTTTTGCATACGTTGCAATATCTGACAAGTCACAGCACATAATGGCATATTGATGTTTAGGTCCTAAACCGCGAATCTGCGCAATACGTTCCATGGCATTTTTATTACCGATTTGGCAGCCAATTGCGTAGGCTGCATCGGTAGGATAAACCACAACATCTCCGGCACGAATGCGTTCAACCGCTTGGCTAATAAGGCGTTGCTGTGGATTTTCAGGATGTACATGTAAATGCATCATATTTTAGAGACTCCATCACGCCAGTGTTAAAATAATTATTAGGCTTTTTAAATAACCTATGCAAGTAATTAACGTGGTTTTTTTGTCAATTAATCAAGGAGTTCACGATTAAATTCATTTAATTGTAATGCTAGGCCTGAACGTGTACATTGGCAAATAAAACCAATAAATGCTGCTGCATCACGTGGCAACTTGGCTTCACCTGAAAAGTAACGTTGTACTTGAGCATAGACATTATCTTTAAATATTTTGCCATCTCCACCATCACCTGTCAGATTATCAAGCGAGACTCTAAATTTTCTACCAATAGACTGTGCAAATAACCATTCAATTGCCTGAGGCTTAATTTCTACTTGTTCAAATAGACTTTGCTGTTCTTGCGTACGGCCATCGGGAGCGTACCAATATCCTAGATCCGGTAATAGACGTCTTTTTTCACCTGCAATAGACCAATGACTAATTTCATGTAAGGCACTATTAAAGAAACCATGGGCAAATTGAATCTTGGCAGGTTCTATATTTGTTGCAGGGAAATATTCTGGTTCAAAATCTCCACGAACTAATGTCACATTATGGTGGGAAAACCAGTGATTAAAGTGTAAAATAAGCCAATCGACTTGCTCAGACTCCGATTTTGAGCTTGACCATGGTGAGAGTTGCACTATGTCAGGTACAAGAGTGTTCTGATGAGTTGAATGGGTGCAAACGAGTAATGAAGTGTTAACTTCAGGTTGCGGCTGCAACAGGTGCATTGCTTAATTTACCCCGAGTTCTGTCTAAAGAAGTGCAAAATTGTATCTTAATCTTTGACAGAGTACCGATGAATTTGTAGAATTGCCGCCTTAATTATGTCAGCAAATACCTTTCCGGCACAGATTGAGCCGTTTAAATGGGCTGAACAAGGCTTTACATGGTCAGGTCAACTGCCCTTGTCTCGCTTTGCTCGTATCGCTCGTGAAGCTGTTGGATCAATTGATAATCAATTGATCAACATAGACTGTAAGCTATCAATGGATGCATATCATCGCATTGTGTGGATGGATGGTCATATGGACACGATAGTTCCAATGGAGTGCCAACGTTGTTTGGAACCTGTTGAAATGCCTCTTGTCTTAGACTTTCATATTGCATTAGTGGATGATGAGTCACTGATAGAGCGCTTGGATGAGGATGCTGATTTCATCGTTTTAGGTGAAAGTGAGTCTTCGACGAAAGGCGATTATGATACGCCTGCCTCGATTAACTTGCTCGCATTACTAGAAGATGAACTGTTATTGTTGATGCCTTTATCTCCCAAGCATGATGCTTGTGAAAATAAACATCAACCTACCATTCAAAATGTTGTTGAAGAAAAACGGGATAACCCGTTTGATGTTTTGGCAGGTTTGAAGGGTAAACTTAACTCATAATTTGTGATATAATTGTGAGATAAGACAACTGAATTTGTTCTGATCCATTTTTTCGATCTTTGTAAGGAGCCATCATGGCCGTTCAGCAAAACCGTAAAAGTCGCTCTCGCCGTGACATGCGCCGTTCACATGACGCTTTAACCGAGAATGCATTAACAGTAGACCAAGCAACTGGTGAAACTCATCGTCGTCACCACGTGACTAAAGACGGTTTCTACCGTGGTCGTCAATTATTCGCTAAAGCAGCTGATGCTGAATAATTGTATGATATGCATTAAGCGTGATGCTTAAGTATAGAAAAAATGGGAGCGAAAGCTCCCTTTTTTTGTTGTTTTTCGCAATTATAAAAATATAAATAACATGTTAAATTTCCGCTCCAGAAATGAGTGAAAACCCAAAAAAGGATTTCTTATGTCTGCTAAACGTCTTGAACAAGTAGCTTTAGCCACAAAAACTGCGTTTGTGTTTCCAGGTCAAGGTTCACAAAAAGTCGGTATGCTTGCTGAACTAGCAGAACAGTTTAGTGGGGTTGGGCAAACCTTTGCGGAAGCTTCAGATGCACTTGGATTTGATCTGTGGCATATTGCGCAAAGTGGAGAAGGTCTCAACCAAACGGAAAATACCCAACCTGTGTTATTAACTGCCAGTATCGCTTTATGGCGTGTATGGCTTGATTTAGGTGGTCTGGCACCTAAGTACCTTGCAGGACATTCTCTAGGTGAATACAGCGCTTTGGTTGCTGCAGGATCTATGAGCTTGGCAGATGCAGTGAAACTCGTGAATTTGCGTGGCAAACTCATGCAAAGCGCTGTTCCTCAAGGGGAAGGAGCTATGGCTGCCATCCTTGGTTTGGCTGATGAAAAAGTGGTTGAACTTTGCCAAATCGTGAATGCAGAAGGTCAAGGCTCAGTAGAAGCTGCAAACTATAATTCACAAGGCCAAGTCGTAATTGCCGGAAGTACAGCATCTGTACAACAAGTAATGGCTTTGGCAAAAGAGCAATCTGCTAAGGCAATTGCTTTACCTGTGTCAGTTCCTTCGCATTGTTCATTGATGAAGCCTGCTGCTGAAAAATTTGCAGAAGCTTTGGAACAAACTGCCATTGAGCTGCCTACCATACCTGTAATACAAAATGTCAACGCGGGAATAGCTACCGATGTTGCTCAATTGCGTCAGGCGTTGACTGCTCAATTGTACCAATCTGTACAATGGACAGACACGATGCAGTTCTTACAAGACCAAGGTATTCACTACGTTGTTGAGTGTGGCCCTGGTACAGTATTGAGTAATCTCGCGAAGCGTTTACCAAATATAGAAAAAGCTTTTGCGATTGATAGCAAGAGTAAAATGGAAGATGCCCTAAATGCTGTTTTAGTGGCAGAAGGAAAAATTGCATGACACAAGAACGCAAAGTTGCATTAGTAACGGGCGCGAGTCGGGGCATTGGCGCTGCAATTGCCCAGCAACTTATTCAAGACGGTTATTTTGTTGTAGGTACTGCGACATCTGAATCTGGTGCACAAAAGTTAAGTGAAAGCTTTGGTGAGCAAGGTGCAGGTTTAGCTCTCGATGTGCGTAATCTCGATGAGATTGAAGCAGTCGTTTCTCATATTGAACAGAACTATGGCCCGGTGCTTGTTTTGGTTAATAATGCGGGTATCACGAAAGACAATCTATTGCTACGCATGTCAGAAGATGATTGGGATGATATTCTCAACATTCACCTCAAAGCTGTTTATCGTTTATCTAAACGTGTGCTTAAAGGTATGACAAAAGCGCGCTTTGGCCGCATTATTAATATTAGTTCTGTTGTTGCGCACTTTGCAAACCCAGGCCAAGCGAACTACTCTGCTGCAAAAGCAGGTATTGAAGCGTTTAGCCGTAGTCTTGCAAAAGAGATGGGTAGCCGCCAAATCACTGTGAACAGTGTGGCACCAGGTTTCATCGCAACAGAAATGACAGATGCACTTAGTGAAGACATTCGCAAAAAAATGAGTGATCAAGTGGCTTTAAATCGCTTAGGTGAGCCACAAGATATCGCAAATGCGGTGAGTTTCCTTGCAAGTGATAAAGCAGGTTACATTACCGGTACGGTATTACATGTAAATGGTGGTTTATACATGGCCTAAGGCTGATGTATAAACTTTTAAAAATTTTTATATTCAATTAAACTAGTGGCAAATCAAACGCCACAAGCAATGAGGAGAATTCCTGTGAGCGATATCGAACTACGCGTTAAACAAGCGGTTGCAGAACAACTTGGTCTTAAAGCTGAAGAGATTAAAAACGAAGCATCTTTTATGGATGACTTAGGTGCTGACTCTTTAGATTTAGTTGAGCTTGTAATGTCTTTCGAAAATGACTTCGACATCACTATCCCTGATGAAGATTCTAACGAAATCACTACAGTTCAATCTGCAATTGACTATGTAACTAAAAAACTTGGTTAATTCGCATATTGCTGAATAAAAAGAAGGCCACCGTAAGGTGGCTTTTTTTATTTGATAAAAAAATTAAGAGATACATATTTTTACAAGATCAACCTCAATTGATAGCAGAGGCATAACTTTTTTGAAGTATAACAATAAAGGTCAGTTTAATGACTTTACTATAAACAATAATATGAGGACTAAAAGATGGGTCTTTTTGATTTTGTAAAAGGTATTGGTAAGAAAAATACCGCTCCTGCAGAACCACAACCAGCTCCGGCAACACCAGCAGAACCTTCTGCACAAGAAGTTGCAAATAAATTATTAGGTTTAATTAAAAGTTTAGGCTTAGGGGTAGAGGGCTTATCTGTAACCTATAATGGTGCTACAGATACCGCAATTATTAAAGGGCAGGTAAAAAGCCAAGCAGATAAAGAGAAAATTATTCTTATTGTTGGCAACATTGATCATGTGGCGCAAGTTGATGACCAGATGACTGTTGCAACTCCTGAACCAGAAAGTAAGTTTTATACAGTGAAATCTGGTGACAACCTTTCAAAAATTGCCAAAGAGTTTTACGGTGATGCAAATCAGTATCCAAAAATCTTTGAAGCAAATAAACCAATGCTAAAAGATCCAGATGAGATCTTCCCTGGACAGGTTTTACGTATTCCTCAATAATTGATAGTAATAAAAAAGGCGCTTTTGGCGCCTTTTTTTCTTTTTAGAATCTTTTTGGTATTTTTTGCCCATTTGGCACTGGAGTGTCAGCATTCTTTAAAACACCGAATAACCATGTTTCAGCATGTTGAACTGCAATTTTTAAAGAATCACCTAAAGCTAAACGACCAGCAATAAAACTAGCTAAAGAACAACCTGATCCATGATATTCGCCTTCAAGACGGGGGCAGCTACTACTCGCTGCAAGCTCACCATTAATATATAAACTATTTTTAATATGATCTGGTGTATCTTCGTGCCCACCCTTAACTAATACAGCTTTAGCACCCATTTCAAAAAGTTTTTTGGTTGCTTGGTCTAAGTCATCAGTAGCTGTTAATGCACGTAATTCGACCGTGTTGGGAGTAATAATAGTGGCTAGGGGAATAAGCTCAACAAATGCTTTAACAAGAGTCGCTTGATCACCTAAAGAGCCACCGCTGTTTGCCACTAAAACAGGATCAAGTACATATTGATAGTCAGGATGTGCACGAAGAAATTCAGCTAGAGCAGCAATATTATCTGTAGTGCCAAGCATGCCTGACTTAACGCATTTAATTGGTAAATCACCAACAACGGCATTGGCTTGAGCTAATAAAAGTTCTTTTGAGGTTGCTTCGAAGCCAAATACTTGTTGTGAGTTCTGGATGGTAAGCGCTGTACATGCAATTGCTGCATGAGCACCACTTTGTCCAATCGCTTCAATATCAGCTTGTAAACCTGCACCACCTGAAGGGTCTAAACCCGAGAAACAAAGTACGGTTGGACGCACGGTTATTTCCTTTTCATTTTAAATTTACGTTAGTATAAGAGAGTTTGATTAAACTCTCGACCAATTGAATTAAATACTTTACTGGGTTAGTGATTGAATGGCTATAAAACATATTTTGATTGATTTAGATGGAACCCTAACAGACCCAAAAGTTGGTATCCATACTTCAATTCGCTATGCAATGGAAAAACTAGGCTATCCATTGGCTGCCGATTTAAATATTGACTGGACCATTGGCCCACCCTTAAAACCTTCACTCGCAAAATTGTTGGCTACTCAAGATGATGCGTTAGCTGAGCAAGCTCTACTTGCTTATCGTGAGCGTTTCTCGGTGATTGGTTTATTTGAAAATGAAGTATATCCTTCTGTTGTACAGACACTTAAAGCGTTAAAAGAAGAAGGGTATCGTTTATTTGTTGCCACTGCGAAACCAACGATTTATGCAAAACGTATTTTAGATCATTTTGAATTAAGCCAATATTTTGTACATATTTATGGTAGTGAACTGACAGGTGAGCGCACCAATAAAGCTGAACTTATTCATTATATTCTTGAACATGAGCAACTAAGCCCAGAAGAATGCTTAATGGTAGGTGACCGTCAATATGATGTTTTAGGTGCACGTCATAACGGTATTGAGGCAGTCGCAGTAACTTATGGCTATGGAACAGCAGAGGAACTTGCTCAAGCACAACCAAAAGTAATGATTAATCAATTCTCTGAACTCTTGGACTATGTTGAAGAAGTGGCAGCACAAAAGAAAGTTTCTTAAATATAAGTAAGTTTTAATTTAAAGGTTTGGCTTTGATATAAAGCCAAACCTTTTTTTATTTAAACACCGTGTTGTTGGCGATACTGAACAAGTTCTTCAATCGTAATCACAGTTAAATGATGAGTTTGTGCATAAGCTAAAACTTGAATGCCTGATGCCATAGTGCCATCTGGGTTGGTCAATTCACATAACACACCAGCAGGTTTTAAACCGGCTAATCTTGCAAGATCAATTGTTCCTTCAGTATGACCACGTCGAGTAAGCACTCCGCCATTACGTGCACGTAACGGAAAAACGTGGCCTGGACGATTAAGATCGCTTGGGACAGCACCATCTTTAATTGCAGTTTGAATGGTAGTAACACGGTCTTTAGCAGAAACACCTGTAGTAACACCTTGAGCAGCTTCAATGGTTACTGTGAAAGCGGTATGAAACTGGCTCGAGTTTTGAGAAACCATTGGTGGTAGTTCTAGATGGTCTGCTAGCTCTTCTGTAAGGCATAAACATACGATACCTGAGCCATCACGAATCATGCGTGCCATTGTTTCTACCGTTAACGTTTCGGCTGCAACAATGAGATCAGCTTCATTTTCACGGTCAAAGTCATCCATAACCAAGACTGGTTTACCTTTACGGATATCTTCTAATGCTTGTTGAATGCGCTGCTCAGCCGGAGAGAGGGCTGAGAAAAAAAGTTCTGGTTGAATTAAGCTAGACATAATGAAACGCTCTCGTAAAAATACGGTTGAACATTTCAGGACTGATGTAAAAACAGGCTGGCACTGAAATAAAACGGATTTATCCCAGTTCGTCGTCTTCTTTCATCCGGACTATACCGTCGGCTTTGGAGTTTCACCAAATCTGCTCAAATTACACAATTTAAGCTCGTGGGCTTGTTAATTTATTTATAAAAATTAACTTTACCACCGGTGGGGAATTACACCCCGCCCTGAAGCGATGGGTTTTATTATAGCGCGCTTGGCAAAATTGGCTAGATGCTTTTGTAGAATGCTAAGTCTCATTATGAATAAGTATTTTCATAAACAGAATTAAGCTTTTTAACAAGAGCTTACTTGTTGATATGAAAATGGAATGCTATGTTTTTTATAGAAAATTATAAATAAAATAGGTGTTTCATGCAGATAAGAGACTATTATCCTCTAACAAATAGCTCATTTATTCAGCATCTCCATATTTTCAGTTATGTATTTATGGCGGTAAGTATTCTTTATTTAATTGCTGCTAACTGGTTGATGCTTCCAGATAGCATTCAACTCGCTATCCCGCCCCTTATATTACTTGTGACAGCATGGTTCAGTGTAAAAGATACCTTAACTGAAGGTGTTAGGCAGACCTTACACAGTATTTGTGGCTTGATGATAGGCTTAAGCTTGGCCGTTATCGGACAGGTTTATCAAACTGGTGCAGACAGTTATTTGCTTTTTTTAATTTGGACATTGCTTTTACTACCGTGGCTATATCGACCGAATATTGGAATTTTTGGTCTAATTTGTATAACCAGCCAGCTCACACTTTTTTTATTTTTTAAACAGACTTTTTGGTCAGAAAAGTTTCCATATTTATATCTGTTCGCTCTAAATTTATTAAGCCTTGTTGAGTTTTGGATATGTATAAAGAAGTATCGCGCTTTAAGATTTGTTTTTATCGCTTGGTTTGCCGTTATTTCAATCATTGGAATGATTCAATATTTATCGAATGAAAATATTCCTTATCTGATTTCGGCTTTCTTTTCAGGAATCATCGCTTTTTATTATTTCTTCAAAAAAGATGATCAGTTATGTGCCAGTTTAATGGCTGCTGTTCTTGGTGTGACAGCAACAATATGGCTCGTAGATGGGATTAATAACTTATTTAAAGATTCTAATGAATTTATCTTTTTATTAATTGCGGGCATTATTTTTATTTGGTTTGCACTGATTAGTTATCTTTTAATAAAAATTTTTCGTCAAAGCCGCTTTTATGTCATTCCATTGGCAATTGGTGCTTGGCTTGCAGGTCTAGCACTTGCAGCTTTTACGCTGGTGTTTTGGGAGGCCATTTCTTTAGTCATTGGAATTATTTTTGTTGGATTAGCTTTTATTCTTTTAAAGAAATCACAAAGCTATTTCTTTCGACAATTTGCTTATTGTTTATTTATCAGTGGACAGACCGCTTTCTTATTTCATCTGGGTTCAGAAACAGATCAAATTCTATGGGTTTTAATTGCGCAGATTTTTATTCTATGTATCAGTCATTTCCTTAAACCGCATTGGTTCTTCATTTTAATTCAAATGCTTGCTACATATGGCATCGCTTTTATCTACTTGCTACAACTAGACCATTCATTGTGGTCAATACATTCTACTCAGACCTATTTAAATTTAACTTTGCTCAGTTACTTGGTTTTTAGTTTGGTGTTGTTGCCTAAGAGTGAATCAATAGCGTTATATGAGCGTAGTATTTTTTTATGTGTGCTTGTCGTAATTTTAGTAGCTTCTTTTTTCGATGCTTTTATTGGTTTAATTCCAGAGAGTTCGATAGGTCACCAGCTATGGGTTTTATATTTGCTACCTAGTATATGGTTGCTATGTTTTGGTATTTTTCATTTATATAGACAACTTCATGGAGTAACTTTTTTTGCCTTTTTAATTTTTGGCATATTGCTTATTACACTTGGCTATTTTGAAATTTTTATCCTGTTCATTATTTTAACGTGGGCATTAAAAAAGAAAGATTATATAGTTTATGGAGTTAGCTTGGCTGTATTAGTTTTAGTGTTCTGGCAGCTCTACTACAACTTACAAATAACTTTTCTAGCCAAGAGTGCTTCAATTTTTATTTCTGGTGTTGTTCTCTTTGCTCTGTCATGGTTACTTCATCATGAAAATAAAGATGATCTCGTTGAAGTTGAAGGAGAGAAAAAATGAAAAAGTATTTTTCTCTTATTCTTGCATTAGTCACCCTATTAATCTTTGTAGGATTAGTGGCAAAAAACGAATGGCATCTGCATCATAGTAAAAGTATTTTTATTGAACTTAGACCAGTCGATCCTCGTTCAATTTTACAAGGTGACTATATGGCACTGGCTTATGAGTTAAATTTACAATCTCTTAAAGCTCTTGCAGGAAGTGAAAGTGAGGCTCTAGATCAGGTAATTTTTAATCATTCTTCTGTTCAAGCAAAAGTTATTTTAGATTCACAAAATCGAGTAGTTCATACAATTTTAGATAGTAACAATTCATTTGCTGGGCAAAGTTTAATTTTAAAAAATCCTGAAAATCGTTTACAGGCTTTATATCCCGCTTCACGAAGTTTCTTGTTTGCCGAAGGTCTAGCTCAATGCTATCAGAAAGCAAAGTATGCTGAATTTAAGGTAAATACAAAAGGAGAGGCGATTCTGTTTGATTTGCGAGGAGAGGGGCTTCAAGCATTAAATTGCAAACAGCACAAGAACTGGTTGAAAGGAACTATTTAGGGTATATAAAATTATAAAAGCCCGTCAATGCGGGCTTTTTTATTCTTAGAATAAATTAGGCAACTTGAACAGGAATACAATTCGCTGTGTGGTTGACTGTATTATTTGGGTTTGCATAGACCAAACGTGGTTTATGAATATTTGCTTCAGCTTCAGTAAAATCGCCAAATGTAGCAATAATGACTAGATCACCAACGTCTGCTTGATGTGCAGCACCGCCGTTTACTGAAATAATTCCAGAGTTATCTTCACCACGAATCGCATAAGTCGTGAAGCGTTTGCCATTGGTTACATTCCAAACATGAATTTCTTCATATTCGCGAATACCAGCTAAGTCCATCAATACGCCATCAATTGCACAAGAACCTTCATAGTGAAGTTCAGCATGGGTTACAACTGCACGGTGAATTTTGCATTTTAATAAACGAGATAGCATGGCTAGCGTCTCCTGAGTAGACCTAAGATGTAGATCTTATGGTGAAATCTTTAGCTTTTGCGGTTGGCAAAGTGGCTGATGCGCATTTTGCTCCTAAAAAAGCAAGATAGCAAGCATGATTGTTCAACAATTTAAGTGGGTTTATATGCATTAATTTGATTCATGGCCTGTGGAACTTGTCCTTGAACAAGTAGTTTCACTTTAGAAAGGGCATGATCAATTGCTGCATCCATCAGACTTTGTTCACTACTTGGTGCTTTTCCAAGTACGTGACCTGAAACTCTTTCTTTTGAGCCAGGATGTCCGATACCAATACGTAAACGATGAAAATTTGGACCAATATGAGGGACAATGTCACGTAAACCGTTATGACCACCATGACCACCGCCTGTTTTAAGACGAATTACACCAGGGTTCATATCAAGTTCATCGTGAGCAATCAAAATTGCTTCGGGAGCAATTTGATAAAATTTTGCAAATGGAACTACACTTTGTCCAGAACGGTTCATAAATGTAGTGGGTAGAAGTAGACGGACATCGTGTCCTTCTATATTACCACGTCCACTGATTCCGTGAAATTTCGGATCATTTTTTAATGTAATGCCATATTTATTAGCAAGCTGTTCAATGAACCAAAAGCCTGCATTATGGCGGGTTTGGGCATATTCTGAACCAGGATTGCCCAAACCAACAATTAGCGAAATATTTGACACTAATCTACGCCTTTCAACACTTATGCGCGTTTGAAGTCAGCGTGCATAGGAGTGTTTTTAGATGGGTGACGTTGTAACGCTTGGATTTTAACGTTTTCAACTTTGTCGCCCACTTTGATTTCTACAACTTCTTCAAAGAAAGCATTGTTTTCTAAAGCTTTTACAAGCTCACGAAGTTCTAAAGTAATAGCTACAGGCTCAGCATTGCCACCATAAATGATAGCTGGAATTAATGCTTCGTGACGAAGGCGGCGGCTCGCACCTTTCCCTTGTTTGTCTTCAGCACGCGCTTGAGCGTTTAATACGAAGTTTGCCATGAGTAAATCCTCATTAAAGTTTAAATATACTAAACTTGCGACCAGTTTAGTGATAGAAAACCCCAGCCAAGGCCAGGGTTCATAAAAGCTGCGGTATTATAAACTATCGAACATCGCACTGATAGATTCTTCGTTATTAATACGACGAATCGTTTCAGCAACCATGCTAGCAACAGAAACCTGACGGATTTTGCCCAAGGTTAATGCTTCATCAGAAAGAGGAATGGTGTCAGTGACAACCAATTCATCAATAACTGAATTACGTAAGTTTTCAATAGCCTTGCCAGAAAGTACAGGGTGAGTTGCGTATGCAACTACACGGCGTGCACCAAATTGCTTAAGCGCATCAGCTGCTTTGCACAATGTACCGGCAGTATCAACCATGTCATCTACGATAACGCAATCACGATCTTTTACGTCACCAATTAAGTGCATAACTTGCGACTCATTGGCTTTTTGACGACGTTTGTCAATAATTGCTAAATCGATGTCACCCATCTGTTTGGCAACGGCACGAGCACGTACTACACCACCAACGTCAGGAGAAACCACCATAAGGTTGTCATGCTGTTGTTGACGTAAGTCAGCAAGCAAAGCAGGAGTACCGTAGATGTTGTCGACTGGAATATCGAAGAAACCCTGAATTTGGTCAGCATGTAAGTCAATCATTACGACACGATCAATACCAACAGTAGTAAGCATGTCTGCAACAACTTTAGCTGTAATCGGTACACGTGCAGAACGTGGACGACGGTCTTGGCGAGCATAACCAAAATAAGGGATAACAGCGGTAATACGACCAGCACTTGCACGACGCAAAGCGTCTGCCATAACCAAGATTTCCATAAGGTTATCATTGGTAGGGGCACAAGTAGGCTGAACGATAAATACGTCTTTACCACGAACATTTTCAGTAATTTCTACTGAAATTTCTCCATCAGAAAAGTGACCGACTGATGCAGCACCTAGAGGGATATGTAAGTGACTTACGACTTTTTGAGCGAACTGTGGATGAGCATTTCCACTAAAAACGACAAGATTGGGCATGAAGCACCCTTGGCGGTTGGTATGTAATTAAATAGATGGCAGGGGCGGCTGGATTCGAACCAACGGATGCCGAGATCAAAACCCGGTGC